>JAKAPU010000132.1 GCA_021806865.1 archaeon | reverse complement strand
CTATTGCGATAAAGTTGACTACGTTATTGTCAACGAATCTTGATCCGCGAACGACGGTTGTTGCCCTATTATGGTGGGACCTATTTTCCGTAAAGGCTCCGCAGACTGTGCACTTTCTCAATGACTGAACGGTCCCTCCTAGCAGGCTGTCAAAGTTTGTGCCCACGATTCCGCCAACAACCACAGAGAGCAAGACCAATACGGCAGTGTTGGATTCGTAAGGCACAACTCGAAGAACAATAGCAAGAATTCCTATACAAAACGATGAGATAGTGGCGGCTAGTTCTCCAAGAAAAGAGACTCCGCCGGACGTGCCTGGCTCTACGTATCTTCTCGGGTCTGTGATCGCGCGAGGTTTCGAATTGCTTAGAAGTCCAACCTCGGTCGCAATAGTGTCCGACATTGCAACGCTAACGGCCCCGAGAAATACAATAACAAAGAGCTCCTGATGAGAATATAGGTAGGCAAGCGCGGCAAGGGCAGAGACCAGACCGTTCGCTACTGTGTTTGGCCATGATCTTGTACCACCCTTTTCTTGAGCAGATGCGATCGAGAGTTTGTAGTCGTACCTAAATCTAGTCAGAACTGAAGAAATTACAAAGAATGCTACCATGACAAAAAGCCAGCTGAACCAGCCAGCAAAGAAAGTTGCAAGCGTTATTAGGGCACCAGCTACTGCCCCAGAAGCGTCGATAGCTTTTACGCGAATGGCTATTACTGCCAGTAGAGCAATAAGGAGTACACCAGCTAGTACCCCCGCCGCCTCAAGAGCCAAAAATAATTCCTCATTTTCCAGTGCTCAAAGCGGACAAGCTGGAGATGATCTCCGATTCGGACCTGTTGCCCGCCAGCGACAGGATAATCCTCTCCTTTTCCGCAAGCGCCCTTCCGACGGTGTCGATTTCTTTGGGGCCATGCAGAACAACCATCCTTGGCTTCAAGTGGACGACTCGGATAGCCACCATCGGCGAGCGGCCCAAGCCAACCTTCGTGAAGACTAGGAGCCTCTCTGTAGTCGCGCCATAGATCTTGTAGAAATCAAATCCAGAAAGTGCATAGATCGTCTTTATCGAGTCAAGCACAGTGTATCCGTAGATGTCAACGTCGAGCCTCTCGGAGCCTGCAACCACCAGTCCATCCACAAGCTTCACAAGGTCGCGCGCCTTTATCGGGTGTTCAAACTCGCCTATGGAAAGTATGGCTGACTTGTCCTTAGGCTCGACTTCGTGCGCAAGGAGCCTATGGTGATTCTGGTCGAGTTTCACGAGCGCCTCGACGTATCTTTTAATGAAACCGACGCCCGGCGAAGCCCGCCTCCCGCTTTCGTAATCACTCAGGACCGAAGGTGAAAGACCCATTTCCTTCGCAACGACGGCCTGCCTAACGGCTATCCGCTCACGCCACTTGCGCATCGTGTCGCCTGGGTTCTCGCTGATCACAACGTCGCCAGCAATCTGGGCCGCGAACTCGCTATGATCAAGGCTCATGAAGCAAACCTACGACAAGTGTCGATTTAAGGCTTGCTTGAAGACAGACTGATGCAATGTTGGTGCCTGACAACAAGTCATTTCGCCGTTGCAGTCACGAGCATTCTCCTTTCGTTGAACTTGTGACCGAAGAATTTCTTCGTCTGCCCTAACGGCATGAATCTTGCTTCTCCAACCTTCACAAGCATTGGAAGATCCGAGACAACCTTTCCGAGAATCAAGCAGTGGCGCCGAGGTAACGTTCTAACGATCGACTTGATCGTATCGGAATCTGCAGTCGATGCGCGAGCGATCATGTCAAGATCGGTCGCGTTAGTGAAATTGAACAGAAATATGTTGTCTGCCTGCCTGTAGATTCCATCGTTTATTGCGTCGGGCTGATTTGTGATCAGAGTTGTGAATATCCCAAAGTGACGCATTCTTGTGACAATATCGTCCCAGTACGTCTCTCGGAGGTAGAGGTGTGCCTCCTCGGCAAAAAGGAATATCGGCGGGATAAGGTCTCTCTCCAAAAGTTGTACGAGTTTACTCAATATGATCTCGACGACCATCTTCTTTGTCAACGACGATGATCGTTTCAGTGAAACGATGACGGCGCCGCCCTTTGGAAGCAGTGAACGAATCGCGCTATCCATGCGTGTGCCTTCCTCCTTTGCACCTGCAAAGATACCTGAGCCCTTCATTGTCTGGTATCTGGCGTGAATCGCGTCTTTGACGAGCTCGTTGCACCTCCAGCTCTGGATCGCTTCTCCCAGCCCGTCCATCGTGAACTTGTCCGGAGTGTGTTCCAGCGAATTGATGATCCTTGTGAACTCCCGCAACGACGCTCCGGGAGCGTCCAAAACGTGCTGCATCAGCGAAATTAGGCTAAACTCCCCAAGATAATCCAATGCGAATCTGAGCGTCTTTCCGGGCTCTAGCAAGACTAGCCTCTCCGAAAGCTCGTTTTTTGAACCGTCCTTGTTCATCGAAAGTCCTTCGTATTCATTGTTAAGATCGAAAATCACGACAACGGCGCCACTTGCAACTAGCGAACTGACGAGAATCTTTGAGAGGTGAGACTTGCCGGACTCTTTCTTTCCTGTAATGATGGACAGGTTTCCGTCGAGCGACTCTCCGAGTACGATGAACTCTTCCCCGTCCTTGGTTGTGCCGACACGGATTTTGGAGCTCCCTGTCTGCCCAGAGAGATCAAGCAGCTTCGATTGCGAGATCTTCCTTATCTTCGATCTCGCCCTTGACGGAAGCCAGGATACGTTTGGAACCATGAGCCCGTTTTGGATGCTTCCGCGAATCTTGCACTTCAACAGACGCATATCCTTGATCATCTGGGACACGCTGGAGATTTCGAACGGATCGATCTCTGTCCCGTTTGCACTGGATTGAATGATCTGGTCGCGTATGATATCTTCTGTCAGCGACTGGCTCGGGATGTACATCTCTTCGTAGACCTGGACTACCACCGATCCTGTTTTAGTATCGTCCGCTATCTCCAGATAGTCTCCCTGGTAGACAGACTCTGATGGTAGCGCAACCACAGATATCTCGTCGCCCTGCTTTTCGAGAATGCGCATCCCCCGCACCTACACAAATTTCCCGAGGATCGTAGCGCGCAGGTCATCCGAAGGAATCTGCACTAGTCCGTACTTCTTTGAAAGATATCCACGGATGGAAGATACGGTTGCGGAGTCAAACACAGAAAGGTGGTGCGCCAGCCTGAGTGTCTCGGGATAACCTCGAAACAGCACGTCGTTGAATTTCACATCTGCTAGCACCTGGGATTCGTGCTCAGCGTTGGCAGAAGAGGCATCCACGCGGAATACCTGTGAGCTCTGTGAGAATCTTGCCACAAGAATCCTTGCGCTGGTTCCAACGCCCAGAAGCCGCAGAGAGTCGGTGAGGTCGCAGTATGTCGACGGTTTCTTTGCTGAAGAAAGTCCGGCAGCAGTCATTGCTATCAGTTTGATGCTGCTTGTCTTTGTGACACCGAGTATCTGATTGAAATTGTCTTCTGCTTCTCTTTCAAATTTCTTCAGCGAAAAGGTGGGTGATTCGAGCATTGATGCCCTAATTGAACCATCGACCAGTATTACGGCGTCCGTGTTTGTTCTCGCCGCGTGAATCTGGGCCGCTCTTTCAAGTCTTATCCTGATGAAGCGCTCCGCGAGTGAGTTGTCTGCAACAACGGCATTCAGCGTCCTTCGAGCAAGACCGCCGGAAATCTCCGAGTCGACCATCTTTTGACTGAAGTAGAAGATGAAGGGACCTGCCCTCTGGTATCTCGCTATTTTTGATCCGCGGGCGATCACTGTGGTGACCCTCCCCGCAAATATTGAGCCCTCCTCTGTCTCGCCTATCAGAACGCATGAGGAATCGATGCCGATGACAGTCCTTTCCCTTGGCTGCGTGGAAAAGTTCCTGATCTCGTATGGTAGGCGGAGTTCTTGAGTCTCGATTCCTTGGAGAGAAATTGCTTCCTTCTTGTAGTCGGATCTGAACAGTACTCTCTTGCCGGTCAGGTTGATCAGGCCCTCCTTCAGCGCTCCAACGTCGATTTCGGGCTCGTTTCGTGGAACAAGATTTAATTGATTGTTCATCATGCGCAACAAGTGGCATGTAAGTTATTGATTTAAGAATTGCGCAACATGCACAATATACAATTGAGCAACAGATGTAAATGTCAGAGAACCAGAGAACCATCAGCGTCAAACTCAAACGTGGAGGCTGGGAGGTCGAGATCACCTGCGCCGAGGATCAGCTCCAGAAGGCTGTCGAAAGCGTCCTGGCGTCGCTGAGTGTGAGTCCACAACCTGTTTCAGCACCAATACAGGAGAAAGCGATTCAAACGAGCCCTACCAAGACCTGCAGAGGTCTAATCATCGAGCTTTGGCAGGAATCGTGGTTCTCTTCTGCCAGAAGTCTATCAGAGGTTCATGAGGAGATCGCGAGGCGTGGCTACCACTATGATCGCACTGCGGTTTCCCATTCACTCACCGACCTAGTGAGGGAAAATACGCTGACAAGAGAAGGCAACATGCGCAACTATACGTACATCCAAAAGCGCCCTTCTGAAGAAAGCCCGACCAATGGCGCAAGCTAGGCCTTTTTGCTCAACGAGTCGGACAACCACTCGACTCCAATCGTGGATATCCTAAAAGTAGTCGTCCCGTCCTTCGTTTCACGTACGACGTGTCCAGCCTTCGTAAGCTCGCTCAGCCTCGAGCTCAGTGACTTGGGGTTCAATGATGTTGCCTCCTGCAGGGCGGCGAGAGTCATCGAAGACTGTACTCCCTCTCTTGTCTCTGAAGCGATTCGCTGAGCGACAAGCTGGAGCGCAACCACGTCCTTGTCGCTGAGCTTGCTCTCTTGAGTCCACACCCTCGGACCCTCCGGCGTGATCTTCACAAAATCCTTGAACTTGTCCACCAGCTCCTTTGAGCTGTGGTTAAGAGAGACCCTCCTTGCTAGATCAATCTCTGGAACGTTCTTTGCAACAAACGAGTTGACGGACTGGATTACGGCTTCCGGAGTCCCTGAAAATTCCGCCCGCGCCTCGCCGAAGGAGACGACGACGCTCAGTTTGGATGAGACTCCTTGAGATTCTGAGGACATGGATGCTTTGCCCGCGCGCTCCATCACTGATTAGCTTTTTCCCTCTCGGCGAGCCTTGAAGCAAGCAACTCGTTCACTAGCTTTCCGTCCGCTTTGCCCCTCACTCTTTGCATGACTTTTCCCATCAGAGTGCTCAAGGATGCAGTGACTCCCTTTGCCTTCACAAGAGAGATGTTTTGGACGATAATCTCGTCGATTATCTTTTCCAGTTCTTCCCTGCTGATTTTACCGACGCCGGCTCTTGAAAGCGCCTCCTCCAGCGAAATCTTTGGATCTTTGGCAAGCTGTCTTACAACAGCCGGGAAAGCTTCCTTTGCAAACAGACCTGACGAAATCCCCGAAAACACCTCAAACACACGCTCGTCAGTGAGGCTTGACACGGGTACGCCGTCCCTCGACAGGCTCAGGAAAGTGTCAATCAAAGCAGAGGCTACGAACCTCGGTGCCAGTTGCTTTTCCTTGACGACTCTCTCGAAAAGCTCCCTTCGATCAGAGTCGTAAAGCGGTTCGGCTAGCTGCCCCGGAAGATCAAAAGTCTTCGCAAACTTTGAAACCTGTATCTCCCATGGTTCGGGAATCTTTGCGCGTAGTGCTTCCAGCTCTTCTCTGGAGATTGGGATTAGTGGAATGTCTGTCTCCGGATACATCCTGGCTGCTCCAGGCCTTGGTCTCAGAAAAGCTGTCTCTCCCTCGACGCTGGCGGCTCTTGTCTCCGCCGGCACTCCTATGGCGGAATGACGTATTCTCGATTTCAGTGCCTCGACAACGCGCTCGGTCCTTCTTCTATCTCCCGCGATGAGCACAAACGCGTCGTCCTTCTTCAGTTTCAAGTGAGAGCGAAGTTTTTCAACCTCCTCCGCAGTAATCCCGTAGTTTGGAAGCTCATCGGAGTGAAACACCCCGCCAAGGCCGTACGATTTTGCGATCGCCCCAAATTCCTTTCCCAGTCTGGAGTGAAACTCGTTTTCTCTCCCTATGAAACCGGCAAAGCCGAGTATGGAAAGGCAGGCGACGGTTGCGTCTGGCTGCGCGAGCGATTTTTTGATCACAGCAGATTTGGAATCCCTGAAGAGGTCCGTGACATCTGTCTCGTGCACCTCGGGTGTTTCTCCCACCTTTTTTCTTATCTCATCTGCCAGGTCGTGAAAGAATTTCTGGCGAGCGGATTCAAACTCTACAACGCTTCGTATCTGGTCCAGTCGCTGGACTCCCTTGACCTCGATCACTTTTCCGCCCATGACTGAGATGTTCAGGTCCTGGCGTATCGTTCCGAGGCCTCTCGCAACGCGGCCTGTGGAGCGCATCATGCGGCCGATAGTCTTTGCTGCGTCCTCAATATCCTGCGATGTTCCCTCTATGGGAGCAAGGGCCACTTCGACCAGCGGAGTTCCGAGTCGATCCAAAGCGTAAGTGCGCTCGCCATCAGCTGCCTTTTCATCCCTCACCGCCCTTGCGGCGTCTTCTTCCAAGCCGATGCTCTGCACGGCAACCTTTCTTCCTCCATAGTCGAGCTCTCCTCCCAAGGCAACCACGGCGGTCCTTTGAAAGCCGGAAGTGTTTGAACCATCCACGACTATTTTACGCATGACGTGTATTTCATCGGCAATCCTGCTCTTTAGGGCAAGAGAAAACAGAAGGGCAGTTTCCAGCGCTTCCTCGCTTATTGGGTGAGGCGGCTCCTCGTCAGCCTCCACAAGGCAGCTTGTGTTTTTGTCCACGACATAGCGCACCCTGATCTCCCTTCTTGACTCGAATTGCGCAGCTTCGTCCACCTCGCCCAGTTCGGAGGAGGCTGGTCTTAGTATCCTTCTGAACTCGTAGCCTTTCGCTTCCTCTGCGCCCTCTCCTGAGTACGGCGGACAACCGCAGAACAGTTTCGTTGACGTGGCAAGCTGCTGGTGGACCTCGAGCCCAACCTTCAGTTTAATCGACTTGAAGTCAATAGGTGATTTCAACACTTTCTCGCCCTCACGCCTGTGGTAGTTGTATCCTCGCGGTCATCTCTCCCACCAGATTTGTTTGCATCACTCTCTTCAAGTCCTCAAAGTTTGCAACTGCCCAGGAGAGCTTGACCAGCGCTGTTTCGGAAAGCATGTTTTCCATCGAAACGGCTCCAGCCGCTATCAGATCTCTGCCTGTGTCGTACACGTTCATGTCCACGTGGCCCCAGATGCACTGGGAGCACATGCCGACGAACACGCCTTTTTGCGTGAGCTCTGAGATCTTCGTGACAGTTTCGGAGGACACGTGCCCGAGCCCGCTTCCCTCTATGATTATTCCGCGAACGCCTCTTTTCTCAACAAGGTGATCCAATATGCTTGGATCAAAACCGGGATGAAACTTTACCAGCGCAACTCTTGGGTCGAATTTGGATTTCTGCTCGTACTCCTTTGGAACCTTGAGTGGAAACTTTTCTTCTGTAAATGCAATTTCACCGCTTTTGACGCTGGCGATAGGGGGAATGTCTATGGATTCGAAGGCGTCCCTTCTGCTCGTTTGGTTTTTCCTCACTCTCGATCCGTTGTGTATCGCTATGTAATCATCGTTCTCGCTGTTGTGCATCGCGACAAAAACGCCTGGAGTTTCAGAGTCCACGGCGAACCTAGCGGCACCA
>JAKAPU010000131.1 GCA_021806865.1 archaeon | reverse complement strand
TTGTGTTTGAAAGAACGATCCACTTGTACGAACTCGAGCGCGCTTTGTCGCTGTTGCTCCCTGAACTCACCGAATTCTTTTCTAGCAAATCAGGTCAACCATCGGTTCGGATCTCGCTGCTGCATCGGGAAGCGCATACAGTGCTTCTGCAGTAGAACAGGAGAGTTCACTCTTCAACACACGTACTTAACATTAATGGCCTGAAGAAGATCTGGTTTCGCATTCTTCGGATCCTCATAGTTCGAGCATAAATTACCTACTGCCGCCAACTAGCTTGAATCTGAATCTACATTGTTGCAAGGTATGCCATCACGAAAATGATGGCAATCTGAAATATTGCTTGGCTCCCTGAAATGTAGATGTTTCTCATTCCGAGCTTTATGATCTTGTTTGTGTCCGGGCTTTGTTTCCTCAATTCCAGAAAGATCCGTATCTCCGTTGGAAGAAGTAGTCCAAAACCCTGAACAGAGAGCACGATTACAATGAGTCCTGCAGCAATTATCGGAGCCGAAAAGAAGTTCAATCCCAGATGCATAGCAACATAGACTCCTGCGGTGATTGCAACCGAAGCTAGCGATGGCATTAGGAAGAGCATTATTGGGACTAGTTTCTTGATAAATTGCGCACGGGAAGGTGGTGGGAGAGAACGCAAGATGCGACTCATTACCAATCCCATGAACAAGTCGATTCCAGTCCAGGTCGCACCAGAAAGCACGTGAACGTAGTCGAGCAGCAAAAAACTGCCGCTTAACAAAGCAACAAGTAGTGCGACGATAGGAACAAACAGAGTGGCAAGCGATCCGGGGCCGAGTATTTTTTCCTTTGAACTACCAAACTCGCCTACTGTTGTATCATGAGTATCTGCCGTCATCTGATTATCCACTGCTCGTAATGTCATCCATTTTTCTTTGAAGGCATCGCAAAGCGAACCGCTGCGGTCACGAGCAGGTTCAATTTCGCAATGAATGTGACGCCGTTCAGCCCCATCGATCTCAATGAACGGTCGAACAGACCAGCAATGGATTCGACAAGCTTCATCAAGTAGCTCTCAATGAAGAACAGTCCTAGGAACACTATCGCGACCCCGATGAGAACCCCTGCTACCACATCCAGCGGGTAGTGCATGCCGACGTAGACTCGAGAATAGCAGACAACTGCTGCTTCCAATGTCAGCAACAACGACACAATCCTGTGTTTCAGACGGAGAAGGACAAACGCTGAACCGATTGAGACTATCAATGCGTGTCCAGATGGAAACGATGAGTCTGTGTCTCGAGAAACTCTTGTGATAATGCCTGCGACAGTTTCGTAGGGCCTTGCGCGATAGACTATGTGTTTCAGTGCCTCTCCAACGGCTATGCCCACTAGGAACAATGCCGCAAGTTCCACTGCAAGAATCCTTGTCTTTGTGTCTCCAAAAATCAGCATTAGGGCGACGATTCCAACCCAGAAGTACTCTCTGCCATAAGTGCTGGCTAAAACCATGATTTCTGTGACCGTATTTCCAAGACCAGAGTTCAGCCAAAGCGCTCCTTCTGCATCGATGCTCTGCGTTGTTTTGCTGAAAACCAGAAAGCCGATCAAGAGGAATAATGCTGTTGAAATGACTCCGGCAATCAGGAGTCTCCAGTTCTTCAATATGTGTTACAGCAAATTTGGTCTTTTGCTGACCATTTAAAATCATGGACTTGCTGTGCCAAAAGTAGTAAGGCTTAAATTATCCATGCTTAAGTCCGAAAATTCAAATGAATAAGGCAATTGCCACTTTAGGAATAGTTCTTGTTCTCATCGCAGGGTTTCTTTTCCTCATCACATTCCAAGGCGGATCATTGGACGGACTAGTCGTCACAGGTACAAACCCGACAGCGAACTTTCTCGCTTTCCTTTTCGTCATAGTCTTCCTCCCAATCGGCTCGGGGCTCGCTTTCTTCGGCCTCGCGTACCGAAGGCCAATATTGGCAGCGGGGGCGCAGGTAGTCTACAAAGGCTCTCCTGGCATGGCGAAGGCAGCGCTCGCACTCGCAATTATTGCGATACTCATCGGAGCAGGTGCTTTCGCGATGTTGATCTCTACCGAGGGGTCACAGGACAGTCAGCTCAGCTCATTGACGAGTCAGATAAATCAGTTGAAGACTAGTGGTGTTGCAGCGATTAACAAGGCGCCTGGAGTTGTTCCCTATAGAATCGACTGGAGCAACACTGATCCAACTGGTCAAGACAGGTTCAATCCAGAAACAATTGTGGTGACCCAGGGAGACATTGTGCAAATATTGTTTGAGCACAACGATACGGATGCACACACGTTCACCCTCTTCAGCTCGTCGACTCCATACGGTTTCCAAATCAATGACACGATTGCAGGGATGAGAGACTTCTTGACGAATCTGAATTATGCATCGAGTTGTGTGAATGGGACGTATGCTCAGGATACCACAAATCTTAGCGGTCCAGGAGTTTCGTTCACCTATTGCGTCTCAGGTACTAGTCTCTTGTCTACGAGTACATTAGCTTCACACGCTGCGTCAAACTTCCGAATCGCGATAAATCCGAATCCGGCCGAACCACTCACACCTGGCAACAATTCTGGCAACCCGACAACTATACTTCTTCCAATCACAAACCAGGTCTTCTACTCACCGGACAACACAAACCAGGCGATAAACTTCGGAAACAATACCGCTGAAGTGTATGGTGTTGGTGCGTTCCAAGCTTCGACTCCTGGTGTCTTTGAATACTTCTGCGACTACCACGTGTCCAACGGCATGTTCGGATACCTGGTGGTTCTGCCTAACGCATACTGCACAGCAAATGCGCAGGCATGCGGTGTCACCTCAAGTTCGTAAGCGAGCCAGCCCCTAACAGGGGGCATCCCATCCTTTTCTTTGACGAATGCTTCCTTAAACAGTTCCACGATCTGTTGACTCTTTCAAACTAGCCTGGGATGACGATGTTCTCGTGGGTAGTACGACTTGTAGCGTATTGGCGGATAAAGAAGCAAGACGTTCGTGGAGAGAATTGAGACTCAAACAAGCCAGTTACTGAATGGTAACTACGAAGTGCGTTTGATGGCAGAAATAAAGAAAATTTCAGTTACAGTTTGGTAACTGAAGAGAGATCTCCAAGTTGTCCATGTTGGTTGCCAACAGGTCACTCGCCAAGAACTTCGTATTTTCGACTCTTCAGAGTGATAGTTCTCGCTCTAACTATGCCACATCAGACTAGTGCAAAATAGACTTTGGCCACTCCAAAGTGTTGGGATTCCAGAAAAATACGACAATGCCTCACTTGCTAGTACTATCTCTGATTACCGGAGACGATACCACTGTTCAGATTCTGCTTCTATCGTCTTGCACCTGTTCGAGCTGAGCTTGAATGCGGTCTGCCGCAAGGCTATTTGCGCCACCGTCTGGCGTAGAGAATCGAAACCACCACTGCCGCTATTGCTACGATGAACACAGCTAGATAGATCGCGTACTCGCCTTGGACTCCTGTCTTGCTGACGCTAAGAAAGAGTACGGAACAGCTTTTGCTGAGAGACTGGGTATCAGGACAGACCGTCAAGGTGTAGTTGCCTGGATTCAAGTTCGAGCCTCTCTGTATCCCGACTTTGGTGGCGGTTGAATTCACACTGCTGAAGGCAAAAGTCAGATTGGAAGAGAGGAATCCATCATAACTCAGTGAACCGCTCAGACTTTCATTGTTGATTTGCGCCAAGGGCAGATTGACTACAAAACTCGTTTCTGCAGTCGAAAGATACACATGCGATGGAGAAACGAAGGTACTATCGCCTGTTGCATTGAGATTGATCACTCCGAGATTGTTTCCTGCAAACTCTGTAAACCAGAACTGCCCAGTTGCCTGATCAATTTGAAAACGAAGAGGCTGGGAATTGTTGGACTGGACCTGAAATTCCTGGAGCTCGAAAGTGCCTGGGTCGAATCGAGCGATTCTGTTTGCATAGTGCTCATCAAACCACACCTGCCCCGAACTACTCAAGGCCAGCCAGTACGGCAAAGAAATCGTTGTTGAAATTTGCGTCCCAACAGATTCCTGAAAGAGTGACGTAGCAATCTGCGTGACAGAACCACTTGACATGTTCACGAATCCGAACAAACTGGTTGCGTGATTTGAAAACCATACCAAGTCCCTCTGTTGGTCAACTCCGATCCCCACAGGCTGGGAACCGCTGGGAAGGCTCCAAACATAAACGAAGCTTCTGGAGGCAGGATTGTACTCCACTATTTTCGCAGCGAAGGATTCGGAGACAAAGATGTCACCACTTGCATCTATGGTGATTCCAGACGGGCCTGTGTTTTGACCATTCCCGCTCGGAAGTGTAATGGAAGTGACTATCTGCGCTGCTCCTGTGGGAGAGATTTGAAACGCGCCTATCTGGTTAGAGTAGACGGACGTAAACCACATCTTCTCCGAACTAGGTTCGTACACAAGCGCGTACGGTTTGAGGTTCGGATCGCCTGTAGTAAAGTTCGCAAATTGATGTGTGGCTGGACTGAATCTCCAGATCATCGGTTGAACAGGGTCGGCAAACCACAGATTTCCGAACTGATCGAAGGCAAGGTACCATATCATTGCAAGGTGTGGTTCGGTTGGGATGGGGTAACTCACGTATGACTGATTGTTTGGAAAGAACTCGATTAGGAGGTCAGTGTTGGCTTCGGCGAACCATACGTGGCCTCGTGCATCCACAGTAATTCCGAGTGGGTAAGCGTTAGGTTGTTGCAGAGGAAACTGAACTATGGATGAACTGGGGGGAGTCGAAGCCTGAACTTCAGGAACTCGACCGAATTCTGGATTTGAGGTGCCTGCCAGCAATACTAGAAGAATCAGAACGACCGAAAAGGCGATCTTTCGTTCATAAGAACCGCTGCGCCTCTTCAGACGAGATCGCGTGATCCCTCACTCGAGGCTATACATCGACGTAGATCAAGATACTACGACGATTTCTCCCGACATCGGGTGCACCTGGCAGAAGTAAGGAAATGTCCCAGGAGTGCTAAATGTAACTGGTTTGGAAGAAGTGCCGGGGGCAATAATGCCAGTATCCCACACTCCGCTGTTTGAAGTGGCTGTATGTGTCGTGTCATCCTTGTTGACCCAAGTCACCACTGTGCCAGCTTTAATCACGACTGGTTGCCCGTTTCCGAATTGAGAATTCTCAATCGTGATCTGGCACGGATTAGAGCAATTCACTTGTGCTGAAGGAGGAGGAGCAGGCGTGGCACCGCCGCCAGCACTAGTACTGGTGTACAAGTAGACTATTGGACTGACCGCAAGCAGAAGCATAGCTATTCCTACCACCAGCCATAAGTACTTTAACTTGAAAGTAACCGTCACAGTGCTGGGCTTTCCAGAACTCTCGAAAGACAAGAGAATACCTGAAAATTCTCCGAGCCATGGAGAATTTATATCTTTCTTTAGGCAGAATCTGTTTTCTAGAAAAACTAGTGCTATACTCCACCCTCGGGAAAAATACAATACATAAATATTTGTCAATGAAGGGGCGAATATCATGTCGAAAGTATCCCGATCAGTAGACATTTCTGCACCAGTGCAAAATGTGTTCAACTACTACGCTCGTCCAGAGCACATTGCAAAGACATTTCCTGAAGATGTGAAAATGAAGGTGATCCCGATCAAGGTTACCGAGGGATTTGGAATGGGCACAGTTTTCAGGGTCGAAGGAGAATTTGGTGGACGACCTCTCGCATGGGACATGGAGACGGTTGCTTACGAAAATAACAAACGAATCCAGGTTTCCGCATTGAATGGGCCATTCAAGCGAAACGTAATCACGGTTGGGTTCGAAAAAATAGAAACTGGAACCAAGCTCACATTCGAGGCAGATTATGAACTCGGATACAGCTTACTTGGCAAAGCTATTGACAAGTTGAAGCTGAAGAAAGAAATTGAAATGGGGATTGAGAGAAGCTGCGCTTCGGTGAAAAAATTCATAGAGGCAGGCAAGTCTGCGAACGAAATGGCATCTGAGCTTAAAGCTCAGGCTGCCTAAACCTCCTCTTTTTTCTTATCATCAGTGAAGAATTCTTTCGTGTCATTTTAGCATTCTGAACGATTAGTATCTTTCTGCACAACCTACCCGGCGAGTTGTTACACTTGCTTGTGGTATCGTTTTGCCAGAATGTAATTAGCTGATGTGTTTTCGAATATTGCGTTCTAGGATACTAGGTTAATGATGCCTATCATCTGAGGGTGTACGTTACAATGGTAGTAATACGTGCCAAGCGTGAAATTGCTTCCAAACACTACTGTTACTGAATGTCCTGGCGCAACGAAATTAGTGTTCCAGCCGGTGGCGTTTATCGAAGTTGAAGTATGTGCAAAAGCATCCATGTTCACCCAAGTGACGTTAGCACCCACCGTTACGTTGACAGTACCGGGGATGAAAGTGGAGTTCTGCATGTAAATTATGCAAGACGTAACGCATGTTTCGAATCCGGGGCTAGGTCCTGCGCAAGGAATCAGCGGGGTGCATCCAAACGGATTGCTCCCTGATGCGCTACCAGTAATTTGTGAATAGATGACTGGATATACTGCTGCGCTTACCGCGACGGCAGCGATTAAAAAGTAGAGATATTTTGTCTTCAAGAAAATCAGAGGCCCTATCTCGGAATTCGCTCGAGCTTTTCTGACCTATGATTTAAATGTCATTATCAGTGTGCAAAGTATCTGTATGCCTGAAACTGTAGAATGTCACATCTTAGTTTAAGTATACGTCATTTTTCTACGCAAACAAGTATTTTGAGCAGTGGTATCTTCCGATCATTCAATGCCAGAGTCGGGCTGCTTTTCCTATTTGGAATTCTGGCATTGTCCACCCTTTCGTGGGCTCACGAGCTTTACATACAATTCATTTTGGTTGTCTGGAACATTGCAGTTGTTTTATTCATAATTTTTTGGGAAAAGGAGAAGACGCGTCGGCAAGCAGGTTTACCAGATCATACAAAAGATGAACGATGGAGTAAAACAAAGAGGGAAATAGAGAGCATCGATTCAAAGTTACCGAAGACACACGATTCTGAGAAAAAGAAAGACCTGCTAGCTCGAAGAATGTATCTTATGAACGAATTGAGACGACTGGAATGGTCAATAAAAGAATCAAACATCAACGAGATGTACAATGCCCAGCAGGGTGGTTTGAAGAAGCTCGACCCGAGTAGTCAGCAGAAAGGTCCTATTGGCGGTAGAAAACTGTTAGATCCCGAAGAAATTGACGAGGAAGTTGAGCGGAGCGAGAAGAAGGAGTTAGAATATTTGAATGGCTTTGAGAAAAGCCTTGAATCGATTTTGAAAGACGAACCGATTGACTCTTTGCCTGCAGTTCTTGGGCCCCTGATAAACGAAATTAGGGCACACTACAATATGCTCAAACAGCGGAATCCGAGCTCCGGATCGTTGACCAACTGTTGGACAATTTGGGCGCTGGGATCAACACTTGTCGAGGGAGGCAGAGTGAATCGTGGGTTATCGAAATATGCGACAAAACAATTCAAGCCCAAGATTGATTCTCTCATGACAATCTTGGTGAAACGCGAATTAGTGGCCAGAGAAGGCGACGCTCAACTCAATCGGCTGGATCTCGAATCCGTTTGAACCGTGGTCCAGTATTTTTTGCACTCCGACGATACACGTGGCCTTTGCGACGTTTCTAGAATTTGAGAACTCGAAAAAATAAAACCTTATTAACTTTTACAATATCGGGGACAACCCAAGTTGAAAAAGCGCAACGTGCTCCTGGCGTGGACGTTGATTTTGTTCCTGACGGTAATAGCCTTGGAAATTGTGTACACGCCGTACGACTATGCTGGTT
>JAKAPU010000130.1 GCA_021806865.1 archaeon | reverse complement strand
CTGGTCAATGCGTTTAAGTCTCATCCTGTTAGGACGCCTGTCGACACCTCAATAATTGAAAAGTCAAGATCCGCTGCGAACCAGATAGACTCTGCCTTTGTATTCCTCGAGAACCTGCTCCGAACCATAATCAGACTTCTGTGGGGTTGACGCTTTGCCAGCAGTTTTATACGACACGGCTTGCGGAAGTTGGCGGTCGTAAATGGAAAGAAAGTATGCAAGCCTTTCCCTCTGGGTTGGGATTGCGCTTATCGGTGTATCGATCTACTTCTTCCTAGCCGGCGTGTCGTTGATCTCGCCGCCGTCTCAGGCGGTAGTCGCTGGTCTTCTCTCAGCCGTCATCGGATTCGTAATGCTTTCTGCTGGCACCGCATTGATTAGGACGTACGTTATAGCGAGGACAGTCGAACAAAACCCAGAACCAAAGTAAAGTCTAACAATTGCGTCGCAATATTCCTAAATTAGAAATGTCTTCACTCAAAGTGGATGGGTCTACGCCGTGGCAAGACTCATCGGTAGTGCAAACTACTTCATTACACAACTAAGCTTCTTGCACGTCTAATTGGAACTAGGATGCGCCTTGCTCTTCGCATAATCCCTTTCTAAAGTTTGCACAAAGATCCTAATCTCACTCGCAAACACATGTTGTACGAAAGGTCTGACTATTGGAGAGAAAATCTTGACAAGGAGGCCTTTTGGTTCTATCCGGGTATGATACGACAGTGTAGTTGTTCCATCTTCCTCAGATTTCAAGATGTATTCTGACTTTGCTCGGGCTGTCTTTCCCTCGTACTCCGAAATCCATCTTTCCGGCCTTTCCATCGTTACTTTGACGTCGAAAGACATTCTCTTGAAGTACATCTGCTCCTCATCCTGAAGCAAAATTACGCTCGGAGTCCTGGATAGGATCTTTCTGCTCTTCAGCGGCTTCACGAGCCTGCTGTCTTCAGGGGAGAGATCTGTCCACCAGTCAAACACGTATTCCTTGTCCGCCTTTATGTTCCTACTGAGGCTGATCTCGAATGCCAAGATGCTCAAGTTGATATTGAATCTGGTGCATACGTAAGCATTCGTTGCACCCGATCACTTCGGTAATTTCAAATTTTAAAACAGAACATCAATCCTGCACAGTCTACCTTACTAGTCCGTGCGATTTCTTCAGATGAATCAAGTAATACATTTCATCTTTTGGATCCATGCCGTCGAGGTCTGCAACCTCGCCAAAGAGTTCACAGAACGCACATGTGGATTCCAAGCTCTTTGCGCTGGTCGTGCTAATCTTTGCTTCGTTTTTTGAATTCAATTGCTTTCATCCTAGTAGTTGCGAACTGAGAAAGTTAAGCAAATTGAGCGAAACCAAGGCCTCTACAACTTCGCTTTTTGGAATTGTGTAGGATTATTATTATGGATCCAAGAAACTTGATTATTGATTCATTTCAATCAATAATCGAGCGTGCAGAATGGTATCAGGGGAGCGCTTCCGAACAATATTTTCCAAAAGTGGAAAGAGGCACAGATGTTCTCAGGAATTCCAAACATCATACCAGTCCTGTAGTATGCAGTCAGTAGAGTGTCATGTGTCGGTGAAATTGCAATACTTGCGCTTCCGCTCAGATTTTCCCAGTGATCGAACAAATTGTTCTGATAGTCTGAGACATTTATGATATAGGTCTCACCGAGCGCTGCCGTGAAGACAAGAGGCGTGAAACCCACTGTCAGAATATTTCCGGACTGCGATTGGACGGTCGTCCAAAGGCCGTTGAGAGGGAGCCCGTCCATCCCCACCGAGCGCACAGTCACCTGGACGGTGTTCGGTGGTACCCCGGTAAGAACAGACAGGAGATTTGAGAAGTAGTATGGAAGAACGTTGTACGGATTGGGCTGGTTTGCGCTTGTGATGTACATCCACGCAACATAGTTTGAAGCACTCAAAATGTACGACGAATCGATGTTCGAGACTCCGTATGCAACAAGCGCAAAATTAGATCTGCTGTAGCCGCTCGTCAGTCCCGACAAGTGCGAAAGTGATGGCAGTCCCTGATCCTCGTACACAATCAAGAAATTCATTATTCCGACGTAGCTCTGTGCTATTCCCGTGCCTGAGTTTCCAACTGTTATGGTGTAGCCCAGAGATCTGGCATAGTTGCTCAAGGTGGTGTAATAACTTTCGTAACCCTCGACGTTTGCCATTTCATCAAAGAAAATGCCGTTTAAGCCGTACCACTGTCTATATGAGTTGATGTCGGCAATGACGTCACTTTGGCTCCTAGCTCCATAGCTCGTGTACACATAACCTATGACTATTATTCCAACCGATCGAAGAGAATCTATCGCCTGCACGTAGACCGGATCTTGGTAGTAACCCGGTCCGTTGTCCGGATTGACCACCGCGACCATAGAAATAGTCGGGTTTGACTGTTTTTCTTGAATTATGCTCTGCCAGATTGGAGCAGTCGGATAAGCAAATAGCGGAACTAGCACGCCAGTTGTCTGGGTTGCAGCAGCGCTCCAATTCAGTGTCAGCGAAGGTGATCCAATGAACAACAACATCGCAACAAGGAGAAAGGCACCAGCAATGGAAATCCTGCATTTGCTACGGTAAATTTCGCGCATCGAACCAATACACACTCACAATGACGATAGCGAATTGTGCACTTCAATCGAATATTCACTCAATACTGTAATTCCACCAATTTGCGCAAGACAAATAATATTTCCGAGCTCCTGCAATATGATTCTTGAGGAAGACTCTCCTACGATTTCAGTCCTGAACAATTTTGCGAACTTTTCATCTCGATCTGCATGTGAGCAAACGACAAAATCCTAGCAAGTTATTATAGAACTCGAGGGCAAGTAACTATGCTTTGCACACCAGAACAATTGCGGCCACAACTACTAGAACAGCATCAAGACATGCCTCAAGTCTAGCTATGAATCTCGCATTAAGTCGAATTTTGTTATGATTGCATTCTCTCGATACGAGTCAACCAATTTTCGCAAAAATTTGACTTTTGGAACGGAATTTTTTTGAACTAGAATCTGAGATGCCTATATCGCCTTGCCTTCGGTAGAGATTCTTATCACGGCTTTTTTGGCTGTGATGGTCGTTGCTTCCTTCATTGCTTTGAAGGCCAAGGTCCCGTACACGCTTGTGCTGGTCTTTCTAGGCATCGTGCTGGCATTCACATCGGCGCTCTCTTTGTTAGGTCAAGGGCCTATCCAAAGTATATTCACTTCAGTGATACAGCAGATGAGGTCCATCTACAACCAGATGGTTGGAGGTCCTGAAGGAGGGCTGTTTGTGGGTCTTGTCGTCCCGCCATTACTATTCGAAGCTATGCTGCACATAAAATCAAGTGACCTCCGTTTCAGCCTAAGACCTGCTATAATCCTAGCAACAGTAGGGGTCGTGATTTCTACACTAGTCGGTGGATTCATACTGTGGAAGATAGCGGGGTTAGGTTTGAGTGTGTCCTTTCTCTTTGCCTCACTGATCTCTCCAACCGATACTGCGACAGTTCTTGAAATCTTTCGACGTGCCAAGGTGCCGTCAAAGCTAAGAGCATTGATGGACACGGAAGCCGCTTTCAACGACGCCACGGCCATAGTAGTATTCTCGGTGGTGCTGGCATCGATTAGTTTCGAGAGCGTTTCGATACTTTCTGCTTTGAGTGGATTTGCTTTAAATTTCGCTGGTGGTGTTTTGATTGGACTGCTTGTTGCATTTGTATCTGAAATCCTGACAAGCCTGAGCTCGGATAAGCTTACCGAAACCATACTCACTATTGCTTCTGTCTACGGTTCTTATGCGCTAGCTTCGGCACTGGGAGCTTCAGGTCTAATTGCGGTGACTGTCGTTGGACTATATTTTGGAAACATCACCTTCAAGTCTGCTATGGGACCTACAACTCGTGAGGCAGTGGAGCTTTTCTGGGAACTTGCTGCGTTCGTCGGGAACTCTGTCGCATTTCTTTTCATAGGATTTCGAACTGATGTATTCAGACTAGCTTCAGCAATAGTTCCAATCTTTCTTGCGTATTTGGCGGTTACGGTGGCAAGGGCCGCTGCCACATATCCGATCCTCACATTGCTTGATCGCCTCGGTGACAAAATTCCTCTAAAGTGGAGAAATGTGACGATGCTTGGAGGTATGAGGGGCGCCCTTTCTATCGCACTCGCAGCTTCAATACCTCTTACCGCGATTTCCTCCAAAGAATCCGATTTGATAAGCACCCTTGTTCTGGGAGTCGCATTCTTCTCACTCAGTCTTCAGGCCGCCTTCCTCTTTCGATATATTCGAAGGAAGTTCCCAGAAGAGCAGGCTAGTTTCATCAATTCTCTAGATCTCCGGTTATCGAACGTAGTAGAGTCGATTGAAAGTCTTCGTAAGATGAAGAATGAAGGCCGAATCTCTGATGCAGACTATGTTAACAAGCTAGAAGCCGAGAAGGATGAGATGAAAGATGTGCTAAAGGAAATTGAATCGACGGTCGACCAGAAGCACTTGTTACGGGTTAGAGCAGCGGAGCTCTACTCCTCAGTTATGACCCTACCAGGGTCTCGCGCAAGGCAGATATTCGGGTTTAGAAAGAGAAAGAATTCTCAAGACAAAGTACCGGATGCCAAAGACGAGAAAAACAAACAAACCTAAGATTGGGCTGGACGCTTCGCGGTGATTTTCCTCTCAAAATAGAGCTCGCCAACAAGTGCTCCAAGGATTACTAGAGCAATGTACTCGTTGTACGGCTGCTCGGTGATATATCCCGCGAGAGGAAACTGCATTACAACTTCGCCAACATACATCGAAGAGTTGATGTTAGTGTCGATGTAGGGAATAGATCCAGGATTGTTGTCTCCCTTTGTCTCAATGATTCTGTTTCCATGAGAATCCGTTGTGATGGCGACTATACGATGGATTACGTAACACGGAACAGGGCTTTCGCTAGTCAAGGAAGCCCCAGGAGAGCCATCGCACGGATACAATAGTGCGAGCTGAGGCACAAAGACGATGACCTCACCAACTTTCAATTGATCGAAAGGCACCTTGTCGATCACTGCCACAGAACCCGGAAGTATTGTCGGCTGCATGCTCGTACCGGTGACTATGGTGAAAGGGTACGACTCGCCCGTGACTACAGTTATGCTCGCGTATCCCAAAAGCAAGAGGGCTACAGGGACGAGGTAGAACAGGAGTCTGAGATAGCGCAAAGGGCTCTTCTTTGTTATAACTGGTTCCATTTTCTCCTTTTCCTGCTAATCACGAAATGCCAAAGGTTCCGCCATCGCGCCCTTCTAAGATTCAAGCTCGTATCCGTGATATTTCTGAATTTGGGTAAGGGAGATAGTTCGTGAACAATCAACAGTTATCGAATGTCAAACGCATTGGCCATTAGAATCCTTCTTATCTTATATATTCTGAAAGGATTGGTATGATTGAGCCTGCGTTGGAATCAGATAGTCCTTTCAATAATGCGCTGGCACAGCTTGCCTCCATAACCGACATCCTCCCAATCGAACCAGAGTACTACGAGATGTTGAAGAGCCCTCGAAGAGAGGTCACCGTGTCCCTTCCGCTTAAGCTTGTAAACGGAGATGTCGCTACTTTCACAGGCTACAGAGTGCAGCACAACAACGCTAGAGGTCCTTACAAGGGCGGTTTGAGATACCACCCGAAGGTCACATTGAGCGAAGTCAAGGCTCTCGCGATGTGGATGACCTGGAAGTGCGCAGTAATCGATATCCCTTTTGGCGGGGCTAAGGGTGGGATCACTGTAGATCCAAAGAAGCTGAGTGTTGATGATCTTGAGAGGCTCACGAGGAAGTATGTGGGCACAATCGAAAGAGACATTGGTCCGGAGGTCGATATTCCAGCGCCCGACCTGAACACGAATCCCCAGACAATGGCGTGGATGATGAATGAGTACTCGCGCCTAAAAGGTCACAACGTCCCCGCTGTCGTAACAGGAAAGCCTATCGAGATTGGTGGGTCGGAAGGCCGAAGTGCGGCTACCGGGCGCGGAGTTGCAATCTGCGTCAGAGAGGCCGTCAAAAAGTACCTGCACAAAGACATGAAAAACATCACAGTGGCTGTTCAGGGGTTTGGAAACGTTGGATCAAACACCGTGCGCTGCTTGATGGAGATGGGAGCAAAGATTGTGGCTTTGAGCGACGTGGTTGGCGGAGCAAAGCCCAACGGCTCAAAGTTCTTTGACATGACTTACGAGCACATGCTCCAGGAGTCAAACAAGCTCGGCTCGATAAGCCTAATCCGCGGGGTCGAGAAAATCTCGAACGAGGAGGTGCTCGAATCCGAGGCAGACGTGTTGGTACCTGCCGCTCTTGAAAACCAGATCACCGAGGGAAATGCGTCGAAGATCAAGGCACAGATAGTCGTCGAAGCAGCCAACGGCCCGACGACTCCGATGGCGGACAAGATTTTGGAAAGGCAGAAAATACCGCTCATACCAGACATTCTTGCAAATTCCGGCGGAGTCCTCGTCTCGTATTTTGAGTGGGTTCAAAACCTCAACAGAGATCACTGGACGGAAGAAGCGGTGAACGGCAGGCTTGAAACGAAGATGACCCACGCCTTCGACGACGTGATGGCTCGCGCGGAAAAGGAGAACGTCGATCCAAGACGCGGCGCCTTGATACTCTCAGTTAACAAGGTCGTTGCCGCGATGAAGCTCTCAGGATGGCACTGAGGCTTCGCTCAGGTCAGGAATCTGCTCCCTGTTTTCTCGGTACGCTCTGTACTTGCGCATGATCTGCATGTTGCGACCAAATAGCAAGCCGACACCAAACACAAGCAAAAGGTCTGTGGCAATTGTCGCGGCTATCGCTGCGGGGCCAAGTTGCAGCGGCGTCCCGAAACTGAAGTTGAAATAGTTAGGGCCGATGAATACGTAACCTATCAGAATTCGGAGCACCAGACCAGCAAGGTAAACAAGATAGATTCCAAACCCGCCCTTTGCAAATATCGAGCCATCAGGCAGCCTCCAGTAGACAAGCCGCCTTGCTGCCAATCTGTACGAGACGGCCATCGAAGTAATGAACACGGCGGCGTACGCCGCAAAGTACTCGGCCGGTATTCCTATGAAGAAGGAGCCGGAGAGCACAAGAAGTGAGAACAAGACATAGTAGGCAGAGTAAGCAACCGTTCGCGCGACGCTGACCCTGGTTCCATTGATCACTCGCCTGATCCGCAGCACGATGAGAAGCATCAGGATTACGAGGAAATACGTCACTGAGGGCGGAGTGGAAGTGGATGACATCGCGAGTTGCCACTAACCATTCTCAAAATTTCAGTCTTTGTGAATCATTCCTTCTCCAGTTCACAACCGAATGGATGTCAGAGTCCGATAGACAGGCTTGCTTGCGAATAGAACACTTCCATCTAAGGTGCCTAGTTACATCTTGGTAACTTTCCTGCGCCTGTGTAGAAGTATAGAGGGCCCCCTTTTAAATAGACACACGAATCAATGGAAACTCTTTGAATCCATACATATCTCAATCTGAACGAAGCTCTGTCATTACAGGAAACACTTGAACCAATATCAGAAGTTGGATTCCTTAGAAACAGTATGCCAAGAAAATGCGTTACAGAGATAAGTGCGAGCTCCTTTAATTCTGATCCTAAAGCGATCTGGCCTCAAGCCCCTCGCGAGCCTTTATTACAATCATTTTCAATGCCAGATCCAACTTGAAAAACGCCGTAAAGAAGAAACTCTACGAAGGCAAGATCTCTCTCGGCACCTGGATCACAATTGGGAATCCGGACGTTCCGGATCTCTTGAAGCAGCTTCCTTTCGATTGGTTTGTGTTTGACGCCGAACACTCGTACTTCTCCATCGAGACGGTGAAGAACAT
>JAKAPU010000129.1 GCA_021806865.1 archaeon | reverse complement strand
TCTTATACGAATCGTCTTCGAGAACGACGGTTGTTCGCTTCGGCATCTATACGTATAGATGTATTCTTCTCTATTAAGCATATTCGTATCAGAAGAAGTTAGCTCCGAACACCAAGATTGGTAGCTATGACTTCCTTCACCGTTAAGGCTCTAAACCAGCAATTACTTCTTCCAGTCTCTCTTCATCAGTAAGTATCACCTGCAGCAGCGCGTTTACCAGATCGTGAAGAAAGAGGTCGTGATCAAAGCAGATCAGTTTCAACTTTTTGTGGACGTTTGGAGCAAGCGTCACCGGCTTGTCCCTCTCTATTTTCTTTCTGTAAGTCAATTTGAGTCATCTTCTAAATCCCAACGTATGTAGTGTCGTCATTGGCGTAGTAGACGACGATCTTGATTCTCGTTTTGCTGATTGCCATTGGTCCTGAAAGGTCGTTTGACGGATAGTTCCCAGATACGGAATCGCTTGCGGCAGGGGGCATCCTGATTTCCAACCCGAAGCGATTGTTAGTTCCCCACATAGGAGTGTAAGCCAAGGTTGATGGAAGACTGCTTCCGCTCGCGCCGTTGCATTTGTTGCCGCTTGCCGTCATCGCAGCTGGAATCCAGAGGCCTGCACCAAAGATGTTCCAGATCGCGTTCTCTGCCGTGCCATCGAGATAGTAAAATACAGCGGACGTGCCGTCATCACCGAAAGCTCCTTCTGCGTTCATGAGAGCGTACGCGGATCCGTTCCAAGCGTATGTTTCTATAGCGAAGGCGTTAGATACATTGCGTATCACGTTGTCAGGAATCATGCACTCAAGATAGACTGGATTGCCTACGTCGACTGAGATCTCGTCGACCCAGCAATCGCTAGTGTTCGTGCTTCCAGTTACTTGGATCAGAATTTCTGTAACGGCGGCTATGTCCAGAGTTCCGCTGATTGTTTTTGGGTTCCTGATTGGAACGACCAGCCGGTACCACTGGTTTGCGTTTGTGGTGTACGTCCAGCTGCGATAGTAGCCGCTTGCGTCCATCAAATAGATGATGGCAGAACCGCTCGAGTTGCCTCCGTAGTCAGCGCGAATCCAAAGAAGCAGGAAATCAAAATTCGTGAGATCCATAGCTGTCATTGTGTAGGCAAAGCCGAGCGTTCCTCCCGAGGTCGGAGTGCCGCTGCACAAAAGCGAGGCTGTGCCTTGCTTGAAGATTGTGGTGTCGTTGGCGAAGCTCACACCTGTACCGTCGTGCGACGACCAGTTGATTGTACTTTCGCACTCTGTGATGATCGACTGGCTTCCGCTGAAGGCGTTCTGGTTGTCCAGTATGAATTCCCAGGAGAATGAGTGAGGCGTTGTCTGTTCGTTGAGCTGAAAGTTGCAGTTGAATTCCAGCGGGTTGAGCATGTACTCCTTGCCCACGCCGTTCAAATCCCTCAGGACGATTCCAGATTGGTTGTATGGATTTGTGACGGTTGTGCCCCAAGGAAGTAGCACTGCGCATTTCATAGTAAAATCCGCGATGAGTGCGCCTTTGCTTGCGTCGATGATAGGGCCTTGAAGATCTGTTATCCTGCACAGCTCCACGTAGCCCTGATATTGATCGCTCGCGTCAATCCATACGACTTTCCTCTGGTTCGCGTAGCCCTTGAGCGTCATTGCCTGCGTGGCAAGGTCGCTGGTGCTGGTTCCGACGAGATATCCTTTGATCGAGAGAGTATTGTTTCTTGCGACAATGTCGTAAGTCTGGGTTGCGATGAAGCCAGGTACCTGCTTTCGCACTGTGGTTCGCTGGTGGGAAGGCGTCCAGTGATCGATATTCACGTTTGAAAGAGATCCAATTCTCAAATCATTTCACCGTCATGTTGGCACTATTGGGGCGTTCAACGTAATAGTGCCCTTCAGAATCATCGATGCAGGATATGCCGACGGAGTTGCGGGCGTCGTGCTAATGGTAAATTCAATATCGTCATCCATGATGTCGGATGAGGCTGTGTAACTGTATGGCGTGTTGACGGCAGGACTGTTGTTCGTGTAAAGGGCGCTGCTCGTCTTTACCTCGACTATTTGCAGTGTTGTTGAACTCAAAGCAATGTTCGTAGTGTCTATTTCGATGTCAATAGTTCCGCCGTTGAACTCGCCTGTTAGGCCGAGCGCGGCGTGGCACACCATGCTTGTGTTTGTCGTGCAGTTGAGCCAGCCAGAGACGTACTGTACCCAACTCGCGTTGCCGAATGCATAGACGCCTACTCCGATTACTCTGAAAATTATGTCATGCCCGTTAATGTTCTCGGTAATCGTGATCGTTCTCTGCCCAGTGCTGTAGCCATAGTTGCCATAGCCGCTGTCATAGAGAACCTTTCCCGTAGTGTTGTCAATTATCAAAACTTCGGCAATGTTGGTTGCCCCGCCTGAATTGGTCATTGTGCCTTCCACGACCAACTCGTATTGGTTGGCAGTGCCCGTGTTTGGAATGGTAAGATGTGCATCAGTTGTAACAGAGACTAGCGTGTTGTTCGGATTATATCCTGAGCCCTGATTGATCACGTAGGCTGAAGCAGTTACCACTGACTGCGGAATCTGCGTAGGATTGGAGTTGATAGTGTTTCCGAAGATCTGCTGGTTCATTGTCTGCGAGTTCAAAATGAATTCGAGAGACTTGAGCCGTGCATGGCTCAGCGAAACTAACCTTGCGTTTGGCTGCACGCTCAACGTGATCTGTTCGCCAGTGCTTGCGTCATACTGACGCTTAATCTGAATGATTCTGTATTGAGAAGCGTTTAGTCCGAGCGAAGGGCTAGTAATGGAAACGACATCGCCTATCTTGAAAGGAACGCCTGACACCGGGACAGTTACGAGCAAGTCAAGAGTGTAAAGCGGAGTTTGTAGGTCGTTTTGAAGTGCGTTGGCGTATGCTGTGAGTGTATTGATGTCGTAGATGTTGTTGAAACTGTATATCTTTGACCATCTACCATAGTTCGCTAGAGATGTTGCGTTATTTGTAGGCTCTGCAACCACTTGATTGTCGTTGACGACTCCGAAAGTTCCCTGTGCACTCCCAGCGCCAACGACTATCGGATCATTTACGAATTGGTCAACGCCATACTGGTACTTGAAATCGATAATGTTCATTCCTTCAACGAAAGTGAAAACGGAAGATTGAGAGCCCACTTTCTGCTGAAAATCGACCGTGTTATCAGCGTTGAATCGAACTTCCCACAAGGATGCGTTGATCAAGTTTTGAAAGGCATACATCGCTGTTGTTCTTGCAAGCAGCAGCGTAACATGAGGATAGTTTGTTACACTGTCGATGATTCCTGCTGTAAGGACCGAGCTATACTGGCACGCTAGAACATCTGTGAAAATATCTTTGCAGAGTGTTGATTGCGTTGATAGCGTCGTATAGCTTGTTTGAGTGCCGCCATACGCATAGGTAAGTGAGCCGCCTTTTCTGAAGGCCTCTCTCACGAGATAGATCTTGTTTGAGGCTAGAGTGAGTTTCCAGTCTCGCATTCCTTGAGCGTTCAGAATATTCTCGTACTTCATGCCTACACCACGCCAGCATAGGATGCCATCTCGGAGAATCTGCACGTCCTTGTTGACGAATTGTGTGTTGTCCAGTGCCTCAAAATCGGGAAAGATGATGCTGCCTGAATTGCTGTTCAAGTCCAGGGTTTCATCCGTCGAAAAGGACTTCCAGTTGTCATACTCGACGCCGTTGATCTTTATCGCGTAGAGTCCAACCGTCATGTCCTAATACCCCTGTACTAGCTGCTGTGCTATCTTCGTGGCAAGATCCTGTGCCATGTTTTCAGCATCGACATTGCTTGAGATCTGGTTTGATTGCTGAATGCTGATGCTGACTGTTCTTGGCGAACTAGTTGTGTTGTTTGTAGTCGTAGTCGTTATCTGCGGTAGAGTCTGAAAGCCCGTTGGAGCCGTGATTGTATAGTCTGAAAGCGGCAATACTGCTTCGGGGCCGTTTTCTCCTATCATAGCAAGTGTTGGCTGGGCTACGATTCCTCCTTCAGCAAGCCCAGGTATATGAAGGCCGCTTCCAATCGACGATAGTCCGTTGGAGATCTTTGAGCCGATTCCTGTTATGGTATTGACTGCATCGATGATCGGCCTTACGTAAGTGTTGTAGAGTTGCTCCAAGACGGGATAAACGTCTGATTGGATAAAGCCAACAACATCAGCAAACACTGTTTGGAGATCTTTCCACGCTTGGTTGAAGTCTTTTTCGAGAGGGCCAAAGTTCTTGAAACCATCCGTCAAATAGGCTAGAGCCGCTACGAGCCCAGCGATTGCGAGCACTACAAGCACTATCGGGTTTGCATCCATTACAGCATCGAACACCGCCATTGCTCCCGATGCAATTCCCGATGCTGCTGATTGAGCCATTTGCGAGGCTGTTAAGGCGTCTTCCTCTGCTCCGAATCCTGTTAGAAAAGCAAGTATCTCTGGCCCTTTTGCAAGGAGGGTTGGAATAGTCATTGTCGCCATGTTCAGTATTTGCATGTTGACCTGCTCTCCAGCCATCTGTGCCCTATCCTGAGCAGCGGTTAGATTGTTCTGTGCATTCTGCAACTGCAACAACGCGTTTTGAGCCTGAACCGAGTTTGGTCCGTATTTCTCGACAGCGAGATTGTACGCATTCTGAGATTTGGTAAGATTATCTTGGGCATTCTGAAGCCTCAAATTGGCCTCTTGCTGTCGTGTCATTGCATCTCCGAGACCAACGACCGAGGTAACTCCCATCGCCATAGCTCCAGTTACTCCCATGATTGAGGACATGCCGTTGGAGAATGTCGAGTTTGATTCCTCTGTTGACTGCTGAAGCTCGTTGGTTGTTTCAGCAGCTTGGCTCTGTGCTTCGGTGAGACTTTGCGTTGATTCCGCTGCTTGATTCGTTGTCTCTGTGAAATCGGATTCAGTGGAGCTGAATTCAGCGACTGAGCTTGAAAACTCGCTCAAAGACTCCTGGGCAGAGTTGAAGGCTTGCGAGAATTCATCCTCGGCGGTTATGGCAATTTGAACGCCGTCTTCTGCGCTCATTGCTTCTCTTCATCGTCCGCTGTTTCCTCTGTGTCCGACGCGTCTTTGTACTGCTCCAGTCTAGTCTTATAACCAGAGTCGATCGTGGTCTCGCTTCCTTCGAACTTTACTGTGGTTGGAAAAGCCATCACCGTGTCGTCATAGAACGAGGCAAGGTGCAGAGCGTTCCACAGAGGCCCCACAAATGAGCCGGCAGAGAACAGTAGCAATGCTGTTGGATCAGATCGCATGAGGAAGAGTATCACCACGCGAAGTGCCATGTTGACTACGACGGTTACGCGGATTCCGTTCTTTTGCCCCAGACGCGAGATGAAGAATCGATAGTAGTTTTGTTCCGAATATCCCTGCCTCAGCGCCCAGATGGTCAGGGTGATGTCCATGGCTGCGGAAAGCGTGAGGAAAGTCAGTCCGAAAGTCAGCCAGTACATCCTAGTGAAGAAGTAGAAGGCGAACGGAAAGAGCACCGTGATGTAGAAGAGGTTGCCAAAGTTGGCAATCATTATCCGCTTGTCGTCCAGGTGAGTTCGATTACTTGTTGCCATAATTTTGTCACTGTAATTCATCAACGATCATTTGGGCGATGTCGCCGGCGACCTTCTCCCTTCCTATCTCGACGGCGGGCCTCAGAAACGAGTACTTGCCTTCAGGTATTCCTGGATGCTGCACTCTCTTTGCGAATACTTCCTGCCCGCCAGACCTGAAGGCGAGTGCCTTGGCGTTCCTTGCCTCTATGGTGTGCGGCCGAGTGCCGTATTCCAAGAATCGAGCATACGGCTTGCCAGCAATGAGAAGAACGCTCATAGGATCATCCCCAGCCACAGCTTCAATGCTTTGTTTCAAAGCTCCCGTTCTTTTTGGAGCAAGGCTCTTTGCGACTGTTACAATGTTCTCCGTAACAGATTCTACCATCTTCTCTTGAATTAACTGATCAGCTTGAGAAGTAAAGCCGCGAAACCTCTCAAGAAGCTCGGAGACGCCAGCGATTCGTATTGAGATTGAGGACACTTTCAGCTCCTCCTTGAATCAAACGATATCCAAACAGGGTCGGTGAAACAAACCGTGTGAAAATGCCTTGGTTTCATCTACTGGTTCACCGTGACAACCAAGTTCTGCTCGCAGTAATCTCCGAACATCACTGCACGACTCACCAGTCTGTATCGCTCCAGTTCTTCCATTCCCTTTGGAGTCAGAAAGAACCTGGTTCGCCCGTTTGAGTCAATCTGCCTAGTGATGAGCGCGAACTTTTCCAGCTGTCTCACAGCGTTCAGGCATACAGTCCAGCAGAGGTTTGACCGGTACATTACATGGGTGGGTGGAGCTCCCTCTCCTTCTCTGTTTGATAGTTGCACGGCTGCAAGTATGTCCATTCTCTGTTCTAGTCGAGATCTTCTTCCTTGTCCTCTCAATTCTCTAAACACTCCATTGCTCTAATCTGACCGTTCAATCATTCATGATTACGTATTCCAGAAAACCTGCAATAGTGAAGACGCTGTCAAAGTCTCTACGCCGGTAGCGGTAGCGAGACCAGACAGAGTCCAAGATTGCCAGACGAAGCTTGCTATTCTTTACAAGGTTTCGAATGATATCTCGACACAAGTCAGAAGAAATGTCGCACTTTCCATTATTGAGGTGGATCATTCTCATCCGGATCATTTCGTGCATTAGACGTGCTTCTCGCGTTTCAGCTCTTCCTTGGCTCTCTGGTGGTCTTTTTCCATCGCTTGCCTGTCTATTAGAGCGATCAACGACACGCGCAACATGAGAAACGTCCTGAGCGGCATTCCGAGAATCTCGCCCAGAGTTGTCCGAATTCCGTAGGTGTTGCATAATCTTGTCACCATCAAAGTGTCGAGGAAGGCGTTTCCTGAGTCTTCTCTTGGAAAGATTGTGGTCGATCTAAAAAATCGGAGGCGTCCTCGCCCAGAGTGTTCAACCTGTTGCACTCGACGAACAGTTTGCGCGTAAGTTTGGCCGGGAGCTTTCGTATGTTCTCAGAGGTGAGGGGGCCCCACTCTTTGGGCCACGTTTCGGGAACAACCGAGTAAGCAAGATACGTCGCATCAAGATTGGCTCTATCTATCTCCCAGATCTTTTTCTTGGAGTTCCAGACCTGCGAAGCCACTCTGATCCTTGACTCGTCTTCGGTTGTGAGCTCGCGGATTCCTATCTTGTGAGATCCGATGTTGACTGTCTTTTCTTCCATGCCTTCTCAGCCAGACCATCGCGAGAGTCGATGCTCTTCGCTAGGTTTCGTCTCAATTTCAGAGACTCTTCGGTGGCTTACTTCAGTGTGGTCGGTTGCGCAGGTTTTTGCTTCTGGAGTTCCTGGTTAACCAGCCCGATGACCTGTGTTTCGATTGCCTGCGTCGGAACCTTTCCGGTGTCGATGAATGTGACGAGGTCGGACACAAAGAAACCTCCGAACGCTCCGATCACCGGATCGACTATGCCTCCACTGACGAGATGTCCTACGAATGCTCCTACTGCCGCAAGACCGTAGTCTATTACGACCTTGGTTTTTTGACTTACTTTTATGATCAATTTGACCACCGCAATCATGTAAGCGTCGCACTTTCGGCGACGAAGCTGTAACGTTCCATCAAGATGTCTTTGAGCTGGATCGATTTGCCCTGCTTGACAAAGTACGCGTTTGAGAGGGTCAGCACGGAAACTCCAGATTTCAAAGGCGCCACGATCGTCTGGGAAGTGTTGTTGAGCAAAGCCGCGTAGTTTGTCGTGCTCTCGAGCAAGACCGTAATGTCTCCTGAAATCTCTCTAATTGAGGGCACGATGTACTTTGCGGTCGATTGACCTATAGCTCTTTGTCTGATTAGGTTTCGATTAAAGTTGATCGTCAAGTCG
>JAKAPU010000011.1 GCA_021806865.1 archaeon | reverse complement strand
GATCTTCATGCGGACAAGCTCTTTGTTTGCACTGAACATCTTGTCCGCCTTTAACTTGCTTTTTACGATCAAGTTTCCAGATTCCAAGTCCTCGTTAGTCACTCCAATACAGAAATCTCTGACATGCAAGTTGGACATGAGTGGAACTGCGAGAAAGTCATCGAATTTTGAGTTATAACTGTTATTTGCTATTACAAGAGCTGGTCTGACCTTTGCGCCCTTGAGGTTAGAAAAGGGAAAAGTGAGAAGCATGATGTCCCGTTGTGAAATGTTCACTTTTTGCTTCGTGCCTTCTTTTCCAGATATTTGTCCCATACATTGTCTCTCTCGTTCTCCGATATCTTTCTGAGAGAATCCTCTGTGGCAAGTTCGATATCCTTGAACTCTTCAGACAGCTTGCGTCTCAAATGCGTAGGCTTTTCAAGCAAAATCTTGTCCCCCTTCCTGACCAAAAGAAGCTCGTCTCCTTTTTCTATCCCGAGCTCTCGCTGAATCTCGGCCGGGATAGATATCTGTCCCTTTTCAGAGACTCTAATCGTCCTGAATTTCATCTGTTTACTCATGAGTGCGACCTAGCAAGGAATTTCTTACTCAAATGGCTTTGTGAGATCGTTCCCGAGCTTCCCTTTGACACGCATCTTGGGCACTAAAATTTCCATGTAAGGCAGTAACTCAATGCCGCTAGCTCCTTTCAAGCAATTTCTGGTCAAACCGAGAGTCTGAATGAGTTACGCTACGAGTAATCGGACATCTTCAGAAAGTTTGCCTGAAAATGTGATATACAATATGCGTAATACAAAACCTGTATGTCAGAAGTTCTTACGGTGAGGATAGACAAGAAGACGAAAGACAAGATCAAGAAATACAAGATAAACGTGGGTGAGACGGTCAGAACCGCAATCCAAACCCAAATTCAGAAAAGAGAAGAAATGGAGCTTGGCAAATCGCTAAGAGAAGCCGGGCAAATCCTCCGCAAGATTCCTGAGGATGAGATTGTGAAGCTGTGAGAAAATCCAGAGATCAAAGATGATATGGGTGCTTGACTTTTCTTTTTGATACTAGTTCGCTGCTCCTTCTGATAAGGTCTTCAAATGAAGATAGGAAATTAGATGCGCTCAAAGAATCGAAAGTACTCGATCTAACGTACTTCGAGATAGGAAATGTTCTTTGGAAAGAGTTAGAGCTCCTAAGTCTCTGACTGAGGACCAGCAGAACACACTCCTCAGCGCAATTGTAAAGACACTGGCGAGGATAGAATCCGTCAAACTCTCCACGGATGATTTTCCTGACATACTCAACATAGCAAGAAGAGAGAGGCTCACTTTCTACGATTCCAGTTACCTCTACGCTGCGAAAGCTAACAAAATGGCACTAATTTCCGACGATGGAAAACTTTCAGACGAGCATTAATCACCGTCTTATAATTCAACTGAGAGTCCGATTTAGCAACGAGATGAACAGAACAAGCTACAATGAAAATAGCAGTTAATTCAAAGATTAAGGAAGGTTTATTTCATGGTCATACCATTGGGTATACCACAGTGAATCACTAATGTCGGTCGTGAGCGTCAAAGTTCCGGATGAGGTAAAGAAGAATATGGAAAAGCGCAAGGGACGGATAAACTGGTCGGAGGAGATAAGACAGTTCATATCGAGTAAGATCGAAGAGGACAGAAGACGAGAGAACATTGAGAAGGCCGAGAGGGTCCTCCAAAGGACGCGCAAGTTGCCTCGAGGAACAGCTGCGAAGCTCGTGAGGGAAGACCGTGACAGTCATAATTGACGCATCTGCGCTGTCGGCATTTCTCTTGGAAGAGGACGATCCGAAGAAGATTCGCGAACTTTTGATCGAAGGCGTAAACGCCACGGAGCTCGTCATCACAGAATCTTGCAACGCGCTTCTGACTGCTCTCCGACGCAGACGCATTAACCAGGACGAGGCTAACAACGCGATGGAAGTTCTGCTGACCTTTTGCGATACGAACATCAAGATTCATGTGCAGGATCCGGCTCTCTTGCGCGAAGCTTACGAAAAAGCGAAAGAATATGACTTGGCGATGTACGACACAGTGTACATAGCGCTCGCAAAGCGATTAGGCGGTTCACTTATATCCCGAGATCCGAGACAGATAGAAGTCGCAAAGAAATCAGGAGTCAAAGTAATCTCAGCGTGATGAAAATCAGGGTCTATGAAAAAGAAGCCAGAGATGTACTAAGAATTTCTGCGATGCTCGCCAGAGGAGAAGGCATTTATTGTATGCTTGATTTGGACTTTTTTCGGATTCCTGCGTGACCTCGATCGATTTCTAAACCCTTCTGTGCAAAGAGACAGAGTACTTAGGCACGCCGCGTTTCATTTCGGCAATCCTCTTCTTTACTTCTTTTTCTTCTCTGGCAATCAGGCGAGCTTTCGGGAGCTGGCCGACAATGACTTCCTCTGCCAGATCTTCTATGAAGTCGAGTTTCTGGTTCACCGATTTGACCTCCTTGTATATCAAATCCAGCGACGGCCTCTGTTTTGGCACATCAACCTCTTTGACTCACTTTCTGCTAACTGACATCTACTGCAAAGAAGTGGGCCTTCTAGTGGGACAAAGTTACAGTACCGTATATAGTTTAGGAAAATAAAAAAATTCTAAAATATTTTTTCCGAGTAGTTATATCCTCGAGTCGACAAGTCAACTACTCGAACAACTTGTGCCAAACAAAGACTCTAAACACACTCTGTCCTAAATCGGTATCCATTAGATCGATTGTGGGTACTAATCCTTTCTTCTTTGGAAGAACTTGGGGGAGGCCCCCCCAGGGGGGTCCCCCCTCCCCCGGGGGTGTCTTTGTTAGTATTACAGATCCATGATCAGGTCAGATAGAAGTTGACGAGCCTTCGTGGTATCGAACAAGAGAGGAGGGTACCCCTAGGGGAGGGGGTAGACTGTGTCTATCTCCATAGTTACCAAGAAGTAACTACGCTCGACATAAGACAGATACTCGATAGGGTTTGTTTGCTCGGAATGAATCGGTTTCTTCGATATATGTCCAAATTACAGAAAAGTCGGCTCCCAGGGAGAAATATTCCCGCCGAAGGAAATTAGGGGGAAAACCCGGGCTACGTCCCGGTACCGAAAAAGTCGCAGATGGCAAGCTAATAGTTCAACCGATCCCCAAAGTGAAGGATATGCTGAAGGAACCGGCACGTGTCGAGATACGCTTGAAGAGTTTCACAAGTTCAGGAGAGAGTTAAGAAGCCCAAACAACTATTTTGAAGACGTTCCGATAATGAAAACCCAGTGCAAAATAGCGCGATTATTCTCTAGCTCAACGAACTCTTCAAGCGAGTTTGATTAACATTCTAATATTCCGCCTTATATATTCTTCAATTTGGACAGGGATTAAGACATGGACGAAGAGAAAGATCAAGGTAAATGGAGAAAGGCCCTCATAACGGGGGGTGCTGGATTCGTAGGTAGTCATCTTGCTGAGAGACTGTTGAGTAGTGACGTTGAAACTAGGATCTTGGATAATTTCAGCTCGGGTTTCAGGTCAAATGTTCCGAAAGGCGCCATCCTGATCGAAGGAGATGTGAGAAAAGAAGAAGACGTAGAGATCGCATCAAGGGATGCTGATGTCATTTTTCACCTTGCTGAATTCATCCCTAACAATCCCGGTCACATTATTCGATATTCGTCGTCAAATCCAAGGAGCGATTTGGACGTATGCGTTGGAGGTACTATCAATGTCCTCGATAAAGCAAGAAAGAACGACTCACAGTTTGTTTTGACTTCGACGGCTGCTGTTTATGGCTCTGGGTCTCTTCCATTAAGGGAAGACTCGAAAACTCTGCCAATATCTCCCTATGGAGTAGCGAAATTATGTGCGGAAGAATATGCAGAACTGTATCATCGAAGTTACGGAATTCCAGTCACGATATTTCGTTTTTTCAATCTTTTCGGACCTCGCCAAAGAAAGTATCTAATGTATGATTGTCTCAACAAAATGAATGAAAATCCAAAGAGGGTTGAACTTCTGGGTGATGGAAAGGAAGTGAGGGACTACATATTCGTAAATGATGCTATCGATCAAGTGCTGGCGCTATCAAAACTACCCACTGACTCTGAAAGCATCTTTAACATAGGGTCGGGAGCGGGTAGAACCACACTAGAAATAGCCCAGACTTTGGCTCGACACCTTGGAATAAATCCAGAATTTGTTCTTTTAGGCAATCCTTGGCCCGGAAATTCTTCTGGACTCGTCGCAGATGTTTCCAAATCGAAGAGTTACCTAGGAGAGGTTCTAACAGATTTTGATGAATCTCTTGGACATTTGATTTCTTGGTATCGCAATCAGGCGTCAAGCCAAGCGCGGATTTAGTTAATCTGTGAATATATTTCCAAGAGTTTCTCGGCCAACACTTTGTAGCAATAGCCTTTGGCAGCCACCTTCAGTGCTCCTTCACCTATTGATTTGCTCATCGTTTCATCCTTTAGCAACTTGATTACACCCTCAGCTAGCAAATCTGGGTCTGCTCTATCTACTAGGAGTCCTGCTCCGTCCCTCAGCATGTAAGAGAGTTCTCCTGTTGCAGGGGCTACGATCGGTTTGCCTACAGCCATGTATTCCGGCACAATCATAGGCGAACTTGCAACATGAAAAGGATGTTCGCTTATAACATGCAATGCTACGTCAGCTGCAGCCATAAGCTGTGGAACCATCTCTCTTGGAACGAATCCCGTTCTAACTACATGTTTCTCAAGACCAAATTCGTTTATGATTTGTTGAACAGCCATATTGCCAGAGCCTACCACGACGAACTTGGCAGTTGGAACAGACTCTAGAATCCTCTTAAACGCCTTCATCGCTATTTCATGCAGGGATCGTTCGAAATCCCAAAAAGTGCTCGCATAGATTACAACTGGAGAATCTCCGAGGTTGTAGATTTCTCTAGCTTTTCTGCCAGAGATGCCGGGATGAAACAGGTCAGGGTCGAAACCATTTGGAATCAGGAATATTCGATCTTTTGCGACTCCCGCACTTATCATTCTACTGCGGAGCAAATGACTAACAACAATTACTGCATCTGCTGTTCGGGGAAATACTTGCTCGTAAAATGTCAATAATGCGCCTGCTGGGCCGTATTTGTCAGCGTAGCTCGAGTATCCGCCAAATCCGTCCCAATCCTCAACGTCCACTACGAGTCTCCATGGAGCAGAACGGGCCAAACTGATGACGCTTGCAGTAAATGGATTGGCGCGATTCACGTGTACTACAGATGAGTTCTTGCAAATTCTAGAGAAAAATTTTACATTAGAAAAGAAATTCTGAACTATTGGCTCTTTCCAGTACTCAATGTCGGTGAAATAACTCTTCCATTCTACTTTTTGGTCAGGTCGGTCTCTTGTTGCACTAATCTCCTTTGGAGCCCTACCTAAGAAATTACAGTCGTAGCCGTGAGGCTTTAGGTATTTTGCAAACCCAACTTGCCTATATGTGGAAGCACTTTGCAGACGCAGATGATTACCAAACAACACGCTGGGTCTTGCCATTGATCAAACACCGACAAATTTTCCTAATCATGTCAAGGAGCTATCGGTTGACGTTAGCAACAGCCCGTGAAATTCCAATTCGCTGTTTGATTCCCCGGTCTAATTTCAAAGAGCAGGATATGATTCGTACTGAGAGGCTGATAATAGCGCTCTGTGATGAAAGTCTGAAACTCTAATGTCGTGGATTTGTAGTCAATTGCGGGCAATATGACGAACTGTGGATGAACCTTTTCGATTGATGAGACAGAGAGAACCCAGTATATAGGAAACACGCCTCTGGTTGGAGTTTGTAGTGACTGGTTTAAGGGGGACTCTGAATAGTACTCTTGTGGTTGTTTCATAAATGCAATTGAAAAGTTAAGATTGTTGGCTTCGATGTAATATCCGATTTCTGCCAGATCTGTCGCGACGTAAGTATTGTTTCCATGATAAGTACTTAGGTAGTTCATGACAGGAGTTATCTGATCCCAATCTCCAAATCCATTTTGATAGATAGTTGGAGTTGCGACTATGTCGAAGGCAAGTCCCAAAACGATCAGACAAAGAATTGCGGTACCTATGTAGGGTAGTAATGATTTTCCCTTCGCAAACTCACGAATAGTCCTTACTGCAAGCTGACCTATACGCCCGACCATGACTAGTAGTATGAGCGAAGGATACAAAGAGAAGTACGTCCTGCGGTCTGGATAAGTAAATGCGAAAGCAAGAAACATCACAAAGAGTATCAATAGCAAGCCATCCGCTAGGTTCTTTCTTACAAAGAAAGAGACAACGAAGAAGGCGATCACGCAAATTATCAAGATAGTCCAGACAGGTATGTCGAATATCAAGAGTGGAAACACTTGGAATGGTGCTGAAGATGATACGTGGAAGAACACCTGGACAAAGTTTGTAAAACCCTTGACAAAGAGCTGTCCTGATTGTACCGAATGCACCACAGCGCTTGATTGATGAAGCTGAAACCGATATACCAGGTCATAATAGAATGGATTCACATTGTTTATCCCAAGTGCTACCAGGACTGGTAAAAAGGTAAGAAATCCTGATCCAAAGAATGCAAATGACTGTTTTAGGGGAAATCCTCCCTTGAATCTATTCATGTAATAAATTAGAAACAGAAACAGGGAAACCGCCATTACGAGAGCAATGTATTTTGAATCCAAGGCGAGTCCGAAGATGAATCCTGCGATCACACTAATCTTTAGACTCCTTCGCTTGATCACTCCTTCCCAAAATAGTAAGAGAGCTGCTAGGATAAGCATGGTAGCAAGGGCTTCGATGTATATCTGCCTGCTGTAAAGAATGTCATATCCGTCAAATAAAACAGCGATTGCCGCTATGCTTCCAGCAATTCTTCCGTACATTGATTTGCCCAAGTAGTATGCTATCACAACTGAAAGAGATCCTGCAAAAACGGACAGTAGTCTCATGGTGTCAAGAGAAGCGCCGGAAACAGCGATCATCACAGCAAGCAAATAAGTCAAGAGCGGCGGTTGATCCCACATGTATGGTGCTTGCCAAGACCAGTTTGCCGAAAGTATGTGGATAGCCCTTGATGCATAAGTTAGTTCATCCGGTGCTGCTATCAGGACAGATAAATTGTAGCCTCTGATTGCAAATCCTATCATGAAAGCTAGTGCAATTAGAATTCCTTCTATCCAAGCGTTTCGAAATACAGCTTTGGTCCTTTTCAACCAGAAAGTCACATCATGCTCGGAGCTAGCTGAGGTATCCTAACGCCTTCAACCTATCTTCGATTATGCTTTCTTCTTCCCGCGATAGAACTCTTGGTGCACTTTCCAACGAGTGAGTGCTTTCTTCCAGCTTGATCGGATCATTTCTTAAGCGCTCTGCGCTTAGTGATTCGGTGAGAACTCTCCCGTCAGCATCCTTTGGAACAGGAAGCCCCATCAAATACAAAATGGTCGGTGCGATGTCGTCGAGTTTGGCATCCACTATCTTGGACTTGACTATTCCTGGACCGGAAATGGCGATTATTCCATATGGAGAGTGTGTCCCACACCAAAGAGTGCTTCTGCTGAAGAGAGATCGGTGGCTTGCAGCGACTGCCAAAGGATCAAAGCTCGTCAGCGCTTCAGTAGGCAGATAACCAGTGTTCGGCAAGCATAGAATATCTGGGGCGTCTTCAACATGAGGACCAGAGAGAACCTTTTCTCTAGGAAGAGCGTACTTGAACACTCTGTTCCCATTTTCTGGATCTCTTATTTCAGCAAATTGTTTTGCAATCCGTTCTCTTATTCGCTCATAATCAGTTTCATCAACCATGCCTAAGGGTTCACGGCCCTTGAGATTTATTCTAAGACCTATTCCTGATTGGATAAAGGCAGTAGTTCTATCCCACGCAATCTTTCCAGCATAGAATCCGTTATCATCTCCAGAAGCTGTGGTCCTCGCACGATATTCTATGAATTCTTCCAGCATCTTTCTTGTTCCTGGAATATCTAGTATCCATTGCAAGCGTAGGTTGAACATTGTTCTTGCAATTAACTGGAGGATACTGGTCGATCTTCTAATCGGAGTCTGGTTCAATTCGATGAGACTGTTTTGTCTTAGAAATTCTGCGACATTGAACCTCTTGTCTACTGGCTCTCCTCCGTGATCTGAGACGAGTAGTACGTTCGAATTTTCTCCTGCTAGCTCCATAAATTTGCCAGCGTATTTGTCCACGGTTTGGTAGAGAGAAAGCATGGCTCCAGGATTATTATAGAATGAATGCTGGACCTCGTCAGTTTCCTTGAAAACTATGAATGCTAAGTCCCAATCTATCTTGTTTAGGAGGTGAAGCGATGCCTCTCCAACCATTCGAACGGTGGATATCAGCTCCTTCAGATACAAGCTCTTGATGTAAGAGGGAGCGGTGCCTATTCGATAGTTAGGTATAATCTGCTTAATTTCAGCCCCGAGAGACTCAGGATAAGTAAAATCGTAGCTTGGGCCAGGTGCCATGAAGCCGCAAACAAGGAAACCATTTACAGGTTTTGGAGGATATGTGAGTGGCGTGTTTACTACAACCACTTTCTTTTGATGTTCCCCCGCTATGTCCCAGACATCCTTTGCATCACGGAGCGTAGAGTTAACTCCTATTTCTCTGTAAGAATTGGGCTCGTGATTCCTGAAACCAAGTATACCGTGTTTGCCAGGGTTCTTGCCTGTGTAAATCGTGGACCAAGCAATGGGTGTAACTGGAATCCTAGAATATAGGTCTCCGTAGGCTCCAGATGTGAACACCTTTCCAAGATTCGGCAAGTGTTGCTTGGAGATCCAAGGTAGAATAAGACTGAGAGGAGTTGAGTCCATCCCTATAACAAGAGTTCTATGTGTCATTTTCTTTCACTTTGTCAATCGTTTCTTTTGTGCTAAACTACTAGCATTGTTCATGGAAACTAGTTTTCATCCATAATCAATGAGGGCGCATGAAGAGCGCCTCAGAATCTCTTCGTCCTTCTAAGAAAGAAAAGGGAGGTCATCGCAACTACTACAACGACCGCCAGTGCTCCTATAGTAAGAGGTGTAAAAAGACTTGGTGCCTTATACACCGTTATTTGCAATGGGACAGAAGAATGAAACACTTTTCCTGTTGGGTCTGTGAAAGTGGCGCTAAAAGACATGTTATAGCCCCCAGCTTTGATACCAGGTATCACATTCAAACCGATCACCTGAGTAACCTGCGCACCAGGTTCTATGGTACCAAGGCCAAAAGTATCCGTAGAGACTATTCCAGATCCTCCTAGTATCTGAATCACTACGTTCGAAGCTTCTGTTGTGCCGGTGTTCTTGACAAAGATTGTAACTGAACCTGAGCTACCCGGAGTCAAAACGGGAGGGCTAACCAAAACATTTGTGATAACAACTGCAGGCGGAGAGTACGATTCAACAGTTACAGAAAAGTTGCTAGAAGTAGAATATCTATAGCCAGTGGAATCTTGGCATGTTGCAATCACTGCCAGATTATAAGTACCGGCAAGTGTGCTGTTTGCTACAGCGATATAAAATGAAGCTTTCGAGCTTCCGTCCGACTGGATAGCGCCAAGATAGTAAGATGGATTATTCGTGAGGAATTTTGGGCCAGACAATGTCAAAGAGACGTTGTAAGCACCTGACCCACCAACGTTATCTACCTCGAGACTTAGAAGGGATGAAATCCCTGGCGTAAGGGGGAAAGGATTTAGGGTGAACTGACCAACTTGGAGAGTTGGAACAGCCGAAAGAGGAATTACAAAACTGCTAGTGGAATTATAGGGCGTGTTTTGAATGTCGGTGTACGATAACTGTAAAGCTACCACTACGGATCCGGCTTGAGCATGCGGGTCAGATTGCATTTGAAAGTTGACATTTATTGTTTGATTTGGTTGTAATTCTCCTAGTGAGCTCTGATCTGATGAACCGATCACACTTATTTGTGTTCCAAGTGCTTGTAAGACAAGCAAAGAATTGTATGCTGTAAGTGATCCAGTGTTTATGACACTCAGGTGAACTGTAAAATCAATTCCTGGAGTAACGACTGATGGAGTGAATGAAATATTCTGTACGATGAGCTGTGGTTTAGTTGGAGAGGGCCTAAACAATGTGAAGTTTAGGTAAAGGTTCTGGCTCGCCAAATATACGCTCTGGTTTTGACTTTGAGTGCTACTGCTGACTATCACAACGTAGTTGGAATTCTCGTTAAGAGCTCCACTTGTGTAATAACCGTTTTGAACGCTCCCTTGGTAGAGCAGTGGGCCTGCTTGTTGCCAAACTTGAACGTTAGCACCATTATACCAGTTGCCGTATTGGTCAGTTACATGTACCACAATAACAGGACTCTGAGCACTAGCTGATCTAGTCAATTCAAGTCCAGAAGCAGGAATTCCAATTAAGATTATCAATACGACAAGTACTGCGAAAGAGGTCTTCAAGTAGAGCCACCTATTCTCTGTCTGTTATATAGAGATTTTTCATGGTATTGCCGCTTTAGCCAAGTGTGGTGTTTACCGACTCCATTCAACTAGCAACGAAGAGACGAGGTGCGTGTTTGACTTTGGAAATTGTTCAAGAAAACAAACCACCTGGCTTTTGTTGGCAGCCAACAGTCGATAAGATTTCAATTTTGACACCTTAAAACAAGATGATTTGTAGAAACGAAAACTCAGAACTGGCTTACTAATTGTCACTTAGAAAGGGCTATTTGTTCGTGATTTCCGCCATTAGGCACATCGTTCTTCGTTATATCTTCAAATATTGAAGCGTATTTTTCAGCGAGCTTGTCCCAGGAGTGATCCTCAGCTACTCTGCGCATATCGTCAGATCTTCTCCGATTTTGAAGCGAGTCGAGTATCGAGTTTGCAAGAGAGTAAGGATCATTGGGCTTTGCAAGAAATCCATGGCCCTTTAGAGCAACTTCGTTTACTCCCGGGATATCACTTGCAACTATGGACCCGCCTGCAGCCATTGCTTCTAGCAACACTATTCCAAAAGCTTCCCGACGATTTAGACTAGGGAGAACTAGCGAATCGCACGTCGCATATAACTGGAGTAGTTCTTCATCTGAGACATTTCCGAGAAATCGCACGTCTTCTTCAACACCAAGAGCCTTTGCTTTCTCTTTGAGACTCTCAAACGCGGGGCCTTCGCCCACAATATTCACCTTCAACAAATGTCCTCGTGAGCGCAGATGATGAACAGCGTCAAGCAGAACATTCACGCCTTTGTAATACTTAAGTTGACCGACAAACAAGAGCGTCCTTTCAAGATTCGAGTTTCGACTGAGATCAAAAGCATCGTATTTTCTTGTGTCGACTCCCATCGGAATCACTTTGATTTTGTCGAGAGAGAATCTCAAAGCGGCGCTTGTTTCAGCGTAAGACATGGTAGAGCTTACCACTACGTTAGAAAGTCGCACAATTAGAGAGGCAAGTGAGGAATATACAAATGCAGCTAGCTTTGATAATCCTCTAAACTCTCCACTCTCCGCATCGTTATGATATGTCAGCACGACTGGCTTTCCCCTCATTTTGGCAAAGAGTACACTCAAGTCGGTAATTGATGGACACATACCATGCACATGAAGAACATCGTAATCCTCAGTCAGAGCAGTGAGTGCAATTTGAGGTATCAATGGAGCTTCAAAAAGATGAAACTTTTCTGCAAATCTTAAGATTATAATATCCTCAAGTTTCTCGAGATGGGTCTTTGCATTCTTCCCTCTAGTTGACGTAGTCACAATAACCTCGTGACCTGACTTGGCGAACCTTGTTGAAAGTTCGTATACACATTTTTCTACACCGCCACGACTAGGGGGAAAGCAAGAGGAGATTTCTAGAATTTTCACAGCGTCACATTCTCCGACTGCGTGACAGTTTCACTCTCATGGTCTGAAAGACCAAGAGTCCTAAAACTGTGACCAAGAACAAAGGCATTCCAAATTCGGGCACGGAAAATCCTGCGGCAACTGTGAATCTTGGAGTCCCTGAGATGGCTACTCCCTTTACAGAGATTGTATATGAGCCGCTACAATGGGTATTCGCTCCATCGCCCACTTGAGGCGAGGAGTACCCCGCACAGCCAGAACCAGCTGACGTTACCCGCCAGCCGTTCCCACCGGTACCAAAGGATAGTATTACAGGACTAGAAGAGCTCCCGTGGCAGTTTACTAAGTTAGTGCAAACAGTGGATGCGAATACTGTGCCATCCGGTCCAGTCAATGTAACAGAAGTAACGGAAAACTGACTGTTGTCACTGATAGTTATACTGACAGACTGATCCGGGGATATATTCGTTGGATAGACTGAGGCAGAGGGATTGTCTCCAAATGCTGTTGGAAGCATCGTCCCTAGGAGAAATAGTAAGGCAATAGGTATCATGATTGAGGCTAACTTCTTGGAAAACATTTTCGGTTCCGAGTTGGAAAAACACCCGCACTTAAGCGTAGTGAAGTTCAAAATCACTCGGATGAATTTGAAATTCATTTTTTCCAGTATGTTTGTTAAGAACCAGTTCTTCGTTCTCGCTCGATTATGACACGTCCCTCTGACAAACTAAATGATGAACTGGTGGAAACTGGTTGAGCCTAACCACCCTTGCTGACTCGTTGATAATGTGAGCCAGTCTCGCCACGAGTCATGACGAGCTATTACTAAAGACTGAGGACTGGCCTCCTCATTCGTGATTCACAATAGATGCTCAATCAAGGAAATGCAGAATACCGTATATCGTCTTTCGCTACGTTGCTTTCAGTATTCTATTCGAAAACTTTGCATTACAGACTGCAGAAATACAAATATAACTGACAATACGTCTATGGGGCATTTTATGCGACGCGATAGGTCAATTGGAATTTTGTTTGTGACTATTGCGGTTCTACTAGGAATTTCTTACGTAACTTTCATGTTTTTTTTGGATGATGAAACGGCTCTATTCACGATAAAGATTACCATGCTTTTGGGGATTTTAGTTTTGGCGGGCATTCTAGGATGGATGGGTTATGTTATGATAACCGCACCATCTCACGTATCTCTTCAGAAGGAGACAATCTCTGCTGCAAAGACTCCAGCATCATCTAAGGTTCCAACCGACCCTGAACCAATGAAGAAGAACCGATCATAAATTGAAAACTAGTTATCAAAGACAATAGTTGAGATGAGTCTTTGTCATGCAATACGACCTAGTGATAGTGGGCTCTTCATTCTCTGGCCTTATGACTGCAATTTCTGCGTGCAAATCAAAGAACATTCTTCTGATAGACAAGAGAAAGACGCCGGGTACTCCAGTCAACACAACTGGTGCCGTACCCATTGATTGGCTTACTAAAATGAATGTATTACCGCCGAGTGATTGTATTGCGGGAAATCTCTCTGGCGTAGAGCTCGTTGCCCCGAATGAAGAAAGTGCTGTCCTAAAAAAAGACAAACCTGATGGTATGGTTCTTTTTCCTGATCGGTATGTAAAGTGGCTCTCAGATAAGGTCATAGATCTTGGTTGCACTATTATGACCGGTACGTCGTTTAAAGGCCTCTCATGGGACAATCATCACGGAAAGGAAATTACAGTGTCCACTACGAATGGTGATTTCAAAACGCATTATGTTGTCGGTGCTGATGGAACAGCAAGCAGTGTTGGCCTTGCTTCTGGACTGGGGCAACGACCTGCTCCTGAAGATCTCCATATTGGAATGGAGTACACAATAGAGAATGATTCGGTCCAAGATCCAGAGGTGTTTAGGCTGTACCTTGGTCATGATGTTGCACCACTAGGCTACGCATGGAGTTTTCCTGAGGGACAACATCATCTACGTGTGGGTTTAGGAATACCTGAAAGTTTAGGATTAAAACCGAAGTTTCTGGTAGAAGCTTTTCTTGACAAGCATCCCGAGTTCAAGACCAAAATCACAAAGAGAAACGGTGGCATTATCCCTACGGCACCTCCTCTAAAGACAGCCACAAAGAAAAATGTGATGTTGGTTGGAGATGCTGCTCATTTTTGTAGTCCATTACATGGGGGAGGAATTTGGTTTGGCATGCAATCTGGTTTTCTCGCAGGATCTGCCGTCTCGAAGGATCAACCGCTTACCTATGAAACTATGTGGAAGGAAGAGTTAGGCGGGGTTCTCTCGCGTCATTATAAACTGAAGAAGGTCATTTACAGCATGAGTGACAAGAACTTTAATGATTTGATTGAATTGTTAAACAAGTATGTCCAAATGCAAAGTGTGAACGCTGGTTTCGCGCGAACACTCCGAAAATTAGTCTTCTCCGATCCTGGTTTCGTTATGGACATGGCGCTCAAATGGATGAAGTATGGCCTCGCCATGGATGTAGTGAAGCGAATGGTTGTACCTGACTTCAGGATAGCCTAAGTGTGAAAGACTGGTAACTTAACCGTTCGAAAGCATCATTCGATAGGCATTGTGCACCTAACATCTTTTGGCGACATATTATTCATTAAAGGAACATTACATCGAGTTTCAATAGAATAATCTACAGATTAATGGGAAGACAGATCTTGACCCAATCACGAGTATTTGGAAAGATCACTTCAGTCTTCAGGTTAAGAGCTTGGAAGCTTGCAATTGCTGGACCATCAGTCTACTGGTATTTCCCCATCTTTTTCGTCCTACTTTCGACTAGTCTGAATGTCAACCTTTGGGGAATATCAGGACTTTTCATTGCCATGATGGTAAGCGCGGCTTGGGGATTTATTCTCAATGATTTGATGGATAGAGAAGCTGATGCAAAGAGCGGCAGAGCAGATTCAATTCACGGTCACTCATTGGGCAGGAGGTCGATGGAAATTCTCATTATCTCAACTGCCCTATTTAGTTGGGTGATAGTATTTCTTATTGGGGGAGGGATCATCTTCAAGCTGGTCCTAGCCATTAACTATCTGTTTGGTGCCCTATATTCCATACCACCTATAAAATTTAAGGTTCGAAAGTTCTGGGGATTTTTTGCAAATTCAGTTATGGAAAGACCGCTCCCTATACTTGTCTTTCTCACCTACATGAATTATTACACGGTATGGACCATAATCTTACCTACAGTGATGGAGCTAAGCTGGAGTGTCTTCAAGCACCAGGCAGCCGATGTCAAGGAAGATACCAGAGCGAAAGTTTCTACGCTTGCTGTCCAACTAGGAGAAAAGCTGTCGATGAAAATAGTGAATTCGTTCTTGAATCCCGTGAGTTTTGCGTCTCTTCTCTTTCTAATTGGATTGTCATGGTTTTATGTGCCGACCTTGCGTCTGCTTTTGAGCATTTGCTTTTTTGTTGTTTTATTAGGCGGAATAGCGTTATACGTAGCAGAACGCTTGGGATATGCAAAGACGTATGTTACACCAACCGATCCTCCGTACATAATGTACCTTAATCTTGCATATCGTTTCTTCGTGCTGCCAATTTTGGCATACGGAATGTTAATCATGCACCTGGAGCGCTATCCACTAATTCTGCTCCTTGCCATCACACTTGGCTATCATGGTTATGCATACAGCAATATAATCAGAAAGATCAGTTGATTTACTAAAGAAACAGAGTAGAATGAGGTGGAACTAGACATATCAACGTTCGGAAAACTGTGGGCGTTAGTCCTTAGAGAACTACGAAATTGGATCAGATCTCCGATTCTTGCGGTGACTTTTTTCGTTGGTCCACTAATCTGGATTTTTGTCTTTGGTAATGCCTTTAATGCCGCCTTTTTCGCTTCAGGAAGTGGTGTAAGTTCGCTACAAGGAGCTCCTGATTATTTCAATTTCTTGGCGACAGCAATGTTTGTGGTTCTGCCCATGGCCTTCGCAAACCGAACTGGAGCGTCAATATTTGCTGATCGTTTCAAAGGATATTTAGATCGATTGCTTGTCTCACCCACTTCTCGAGAGACAATTGTGTTTTCCAAAATATGCGGGGGAATAATTCTTGGTTTCACTCAAGTCGTAATTCTTATGATCCTCACTGTGCCAGTTGGACTTGAGCTATCAAATATTACAATCGCCAGGATAGCACTATTACTCGCCAGTATTCTGTTAGTGTCTTACGGCTATTCCTCCATCTTTCTTATGATTTCTATGAGAATCAAACGTTGGCCTACTCAACAGCTTATAGGCTCGATGCTTGTTACTCCAATAATGTTTCTCAGCAATGCGTTCTACCCTGAATCCAGAATTCCAATTTTGATTCGGTGGCTCGTATCATTAAATCCTGTATCTTATGGAATTGTGTTAAGTCGTGACGCTTTCTTCGAGGTCTCTATCCCAATTCAAACAATAGAATTGAATCTTGGGGCGCTAGTTTTGTTTGCAGCTTTGATATCAATTGTACTTGTTTTCACTTCTAGAAAGTTGCTTTGACTTCTAGTTATCCAATACTGTCTTTGACCTTCTGGCGAGCTCCAAGATTTGAAGACACCGACCTCCAAGCTACCCTGTAGATCGCCATAAGAACAACCAAGATTGTTAGCGCAGTTAGAACTGGCGCAACAAACAAGAAGTACTTTGGTTTGACCTTTATTCCATCATCCAAGACACGTCGACTAGTATTGACCCAAAAGGCGAAGCTGAGTGAAACAATCAACAAGCCAATTGAAAGAAAATCGGGGGAAACAAATAGAAAAATGAATGAAACAATCAAAGCAAGTGACAGAATCACTTTCAAAATATGCATTCCAGATTTAAGTTTCAACATCTCAATGTAGGTGTTTGAAGAATTCCAAGCGAATTTTAAGTAAAAGCGCGCCGGCGCCGCTACATGCTTTAGGTGTACTCCTTCACGAGTGAAATCGCAAATGATATTGTAGCCATGGCGCCTTAATCGATAGCAGAACTCTCCGTCCTCGTGAACATTCAGACGAGGATTGAAACCCCCTATCGCATGATAAGCTTCCATAGTTACTATGTTACAGCCATTGCCAACTTTGTAAGCGTAGGCCTGTGTCTTTGTCGTCTCAAAAGCGTTGAAGAGCGTTTTTGCTCGCGCTCTTGCATTGGTTTGATCCCATGGAAATGATGCCATCGCAGTATTGTTGTACGAGGCAATATCATGCAAGAGAACATTAATGGAATCTGGAGGGGCAATTATATCAGAGTCAAGCATGAAAACATAATCTGTTCCTTCTGCCCGTTCAAAACAAATATTGCGTGCTTCAGGTATATTGGCATGTGCAGTTTCAATTACAAAGGACCCAAACTTCTGTCCATGTTTTGACAAGAACTCCTTGAGAATTGGTACTGTGTTGTCTTTCGAAAAATTGTCAACGAAGACAAGGCGTATCCTTCGCAAGTCGAAATCGAATGCAAGAATGCTCTCGAGAACTTGAGGCAAGCTCCAAGCTGAGTTGTTGGTAGGCATTCCTATCGTGACTATCGAAGATTTGCTTGGGGTGCCATCCATTTTTTCTTTCTCTCTCATAAATAGAGGGAAAATTCATTGTGAAATCCTATGTCAAAGATGAAGCGCGAGGTTCTGTGAAAGTGTTCGAAGAAGGCGCAGAAAAGGCAAGCCGATTTTTTCTATTTCTTCTGATAATATAGTAGACGAGCGTGCAAAGTAGAACAGTTACAAGTATAGAAGAGGTCAAGATTATATTAGAATAAGGCGAATTATTGACAGCAAAAATGGGAGCGCTAACAGAAGCGACCACTACCGGCGTGCTTGATGAAGGCGGAAGTAACGAAACGGAAGAGTTCACGTACGCGTTTCCTGCATATCCTCTGTTATACGCTACAATTGTGAATGTTGCGAGATATTGTTGCCCCGGGATTGCCACTGCAGATATGAAAACTGGATGAACTAGTATCATTTGGACTGGGACAAATAGCTGAATAATCATGGGCATTTGCTCATTGAGAGTATTAGTAACCAACACTTGCACAGTGTAATTCTTTCCAATAGTTATTCGACTGGGCACGGTAGAAATGAACAGTGCTTCATCGATAGATACTTTCCCTTGCAGCAACGAAGAATTAGAAGCCGAACTTTGAGTTGAGGTAAAGTTATTTGAAACAGAAAGAAGAACAACGGACGGATTAAACGGAGTGCTCCCCGCCAAATTCCAACTAGGCCTCGATACAAATGGGATGATTAGCAAGATGACTAAGGTTACGGAAACTAACATGACCTTCCAGTAGACGGCCTGCAAAAACAGTGACCTTCCTAAGATCTGCCACGTGTTCGTGACCGAGCGCGGTAAAATGTCGCCAGTCCAGCAACCAAGACGATGACAGCAACTAATCCAATAGCCTCAAGTAAAGTTTGACGTCCCCTAGGACCACTTGTTGAAGTTTCAGACGTAGTAAACGAGGATGAAGATGATTCGGATGATGATGTTGACGGACTTGTTGAAACAGATGATGTAGAAGATGAGACATTCCCTGAACAAGCGCTGTCCGAAGACGAATTTGCGCAGGCTATTATGCTCTGAAATTCGTAGAAAACTGGTGTTCTCTGCTGGTACAGGGAGATTATTTGTGAGGCTTGGGTTGGAGAAGACCCTGTAAGACTGTACGAAGCAAACAGGTTAGTGTAAAAGGGGACAATCATGCTCGCATTTATCATCTGACCAAAGTAATAGACAAGCAGAATCCAACTTGAATCGAGATTAGACCTCGAACTATCGAATATCTGAGTTCCATCCCCACTCCAGCATTCTGCGATCCAGATCGCCTTACCTCCAGCACCATATTGTGTCAAGAAACTTTGAGTGTTCTGGAAACCTGTAACTGTGTAAATATCAAATCCAATGAACGAGATAGCAGCATTCTGTTCCACGCCTCTGAGAAATGGTACATATAATGAGGGGTTTGTAGACAGACTGTCAGCTGATATCGCAATACCTATCTTGGTGTTTGGAGAAACAGACTTGACTGTCGAAGCTAGACTTTCTGTTAGATTGACCCATTCACTGGCGTTTTGAACCAAGGGATTGGTAGATATATCAGATATCATGGGTGCGTACCACCCAGGCTCTTTGATGACAATGTAATAATCAGGATGAAAAGTTGACGCCAGTATTTGCACTCTTTGAAGCCATGCCGTTACAAATTGACTCCATGGTAATTGCCCCCCTTTGCGATAACTCTCAGCAGCGGCATCAGCTATTATCAAACACTTACCTGCAGATCTAATCTGATTGACTAGAGAGGAGAGTTCTGTCTGAGCGGCACTGTTGTTCTTGAGCCACGCGTCATAGCCTATGTCAATCCTCACACAAGAAGCTCCAGTTGAAAGCAACATGTTGAGACTAGCATTCTCAACTTGAGGAGTATTATACGACAATAGGATGTTATCATAAGAAGCGGCCTGAAACACAACACCAAATCCCATACTACTGTTAAGCGAGGGTTTCCATTGAAGCATTTGCTGATCTACCCATTGTTGGGTAATCGTTCCGCTGGTTTGTGCGGACGAGATGCTCATGAGGCCGCCAGGAATTGAGATGAATAAGAAAATCAGTGCAAGAGTCGTCAATTCGGCGCGGTACCTTGTACCAGTCTTTAAGGAAGAAGGTCGGTGCATCTCAGTTCAATCGGCGCTCTATAGGCGTAGTCCCTGCACTTTTTTCAATCACATATTATCTTTTCTTCAGCTTGAACTTGGCTGCTTGTCCGTATGTTCTTACTTGTAGATTGATCAATCTAGCTATGAAGAGATCATTTTTATAAAACTTGTTTAGTTGACGAGAGACGTAGAGCTCCATGTTCAAGAATGATATAAAGGGATACTTCTCGTGTAGAAAATTGCTTTCTGTCTTCACTGCTATAGCTTTCCTGTTTCTTTTCTTGGTTCCTACAGTTTCTGCAACCTCTATGACTGTTGTCTCTCCGCCCCTGATCAGAGTGGTCAATGGTAGTGCTGTTGATAGCATTAATTGGAGCGGTTATGCGGTAAATGGCACAGACGGGTCGATCACTGTTGCAACAGCCTCATGGAATGTGCCTGCGGTCACCTGCTCTTCATCAGGAAGATCTTATGCGGCTGTATGGGTGGGAATCGATGGGTTCCAATCCAGTACAGTCGAGCAGACTGGAACAGATTCAGATTGTAATAATGGAGTTGCTTCCTACTACGCGTGGTACGAATTTTACCCAAAAGCTTCTGTGAAAATTAGTTCGATATCTGTCAACTCTGGAGATACGGTGGCCGCTGTCGTGATGTATTCTCTTTCGACTGGAATGTTTACAGTTGCTATCAAGGATTACAACTCAGGCCAAGCTTTCAAAGCAACGGCAGCGGTCTCAGGAGCTCAGAGGAGTTCTGCTGAATGGATCGTGGAGGCACCTGAGGTATGTTTACTAAGATGTAAACTGACATCCCTGTCGAATTTTGGGACAGCAGGTTTCGGTCTTGGAAACACCAACATCAACCTCACGTGCGGATTGATGATGAATGGAGTGAAAGGATCAATCGGCTCCTTCCCTAGTGCAAATGTCTGGCCAATTACCATGGTCAGCCAGTCAAATCCATCAGTCGTAAAGTCTCAGCCATCAGATCTAACAAACTCTGGCACAAGCTTCACTGTTACTTGGGAAAGTGCGGGTCCATAGAGGAACTGCTCTTTTCCAATTCAATTTTCTTGATCTTTCATAGTCAGATTTTCTTTCTTTGATAATCCCAAAGTACGAAAGCCAGAAATGAAACTGGGAAAGCCAAATCAGCTACGATGTTTTGCGGGATTGGAATCCACTTTGATATCCCGAGAAACTGATACTCAGGAAATAGAAACGTATCCAATACGATGTATGCCCATATGATTAGGGCATATATCCAAATTCCCTTCAATAAGGAAATCATTAACAAGCGCTCATTTCGGTTTCTTTGTCCCATAATCCTCGCCTTCCCTTCTTGAGTGACCTCTTTGTCTTCTGAGTTTATGGAATCTCTTCGAAACTGTAGGCTGATTCGTCCATACAACTACGAGCGGAATCATGTCGCTCTCGACCAAGATATCTGTTTGTAAAGCAAGATTTCCCCTCTTTAGTGGCTGATAGTCCCTTGTGACAAGTTCTCCGTTAGGATCGATAGAAAGATTGTGAAGTAGATTCTCCCCAGTCATAATTTTGCAGTCTAGAAATAGAGCTTGAAGTGTGCTAGCGGTTTTTTTCAGAGAATTGTCCTTCGTCAAACTTCATTTGCTTCTCATCAATCGACAAGTTAAGATCTCCCCCATCACCAAGAAAACAACAACAGTGATTATCTGTGTACGGGACACTAACTAAGCATATAATCTTAGTGTAACCGCCCGGAGAGTAGACCGTGGGTTGCTCTCCTCAAGCTACATTTATGCCGTCGTGCAGTTTCCCTGCATTGAGCCACTGCTTCGCTACACTGATAATCGGACCGTCGACGATTTTCCTTGCGAGCTGCCTCATAAGGAGATACTTTGGTATCATGTCAAAGCACCTCCCTGAGCTTATGAGTTAGGCTCCCCCAGGCGCTAATTGAAGAAACAATAATCAAGACTGAAGCGAGCAGTGCAGGTATGAAACTGTTCAATCCTACGGAGCCAAGAAGGCTTTGATGCTTTGAAGCAGAAAATAGCTTGCAAGTGAAGCAGGAACACTTCCACATAGGATCAATCCTGTTGGCCTGAAGTCTATATTCGAATACCTTCCATGCAACACCGAGCCTATAGCTCTGATTGCGCCTGAAAAGGCTAGATCCGATCCTACCGCGGCGACAGGAGGGATACCAAACAGTATCAAAATTGGGGTCATTAACGCCCCACCTCCAACGCTGGTCAAGCCCACCAGAATACTGGCCAAGAAACCGATGATCAAAAAAGTGAGCCCGATCACTCGCTATGATTACCTTTTCGCATAAGGATAATTACATATAATCAAGCCATTCTCTAGCAATGATTATATGTAATTAAATTCTACAATCCTCGCTCAAAGATTGACTGCTAAATCGAAGTACACTACCGTATCGATTCCTGTTACATTGCACAATAGAATTGAGAAGATAATGTCGAAAAAGACTGGATTCAAGTCAGTTTCCGATTATGTAACTTACATTCTTCGCGAGGTTGTCGCTATGCACGAGACAAAAGAAGTCCCAGACCCTTTCACAAGTCGAGATATTGCAGAGATAAAGGAACGCTTGATGGCGTTGGGATATCTTTAGGAGGTTGTTGTTCAAATGGCATCAATTCCTCACGGTGGCAGTCTAGTCTCAGTCGAACAAGTCGAATCCACGCCTGAAGTCACGAAAGAAATGCTCGAAGACAAAAGCGTCAAGGTATCATACGAAACGCGTGTTACAATCTTCAACATCGCAAACGGGATTTTTAGTCCGCTGATTGGTTTTGTCGACAAGGAGAACTATCAGAACATACTTCCTCCGAAAGAATTTATGAGACCAGAAGTTTCTCAGGTAATACTCCATGCCGAGCATGCATTTGTAGATTAGGATGATTATAGATGGCGAAATATGAGAAGATTGCAATAATTGGACTTGACTCCGTCCCACCAGAACTAATGTTTCAGAAGCTTCTAGACAAGCTTCCAAACATCAAGAAGATGTATGAAAAGGGCTTACATGGAAACCTCACTACATGTCATCCTCCTATCACCGTTCCAGCTTGGATGGTGATGATGACTGGCAAAAACCCAGGGAAACTTGGAATCTATGGCTTCAGACATCGAAGAGGTCATGCTTACAAAGAGGGTTACATTGTCAACTCGATGCATATCAAAGAAGAGACTGTATGGCAGAAATTGGCAAGTCAAGGAAAAAAATCAATAGTGCTTGGAGTCCCTCCCGGTTATCCACCAAAGCCAATCGAAAATTGCAGTATAGTATCTTGCTTCATCACTCCAGGTATGGATAAGACCTTCACTTACCCGCCAGATCTAAGAGAAGAGATACTGAAGATAGCAAATGGAAAGTATATCTTCGACGTGACTTTTCGAACCGAGAATAGAGATGCAATCAAGAAAGAACTGTTTGAAATGACAGAGAAAAGGTTCGATGTCGCTGAATATCTTGCAAAGAGCAAGCCTTGGGATTTCTTCATAATGCACGAAATTGGATTTGACAGGTTACATCATGCGTTCTGGAAATTCTTTGATACCACTCATCCCAAATACATTGCAGGAAATCAATACGAACACCTGGATGAGGAATACTACAAGATGGTAGATCGAAGGATAGGCAGCTTGGTAGATGTATTTGGAAACAATTGCTTGACCTTTGTGCTTTCAGATCACGGATCTAAAGGAATGCATGGAGCTTTTTGTGTGAACCAGTGGCTTGAGAAGGAAGGATATATCTCATTCAAGACTCCTCCCTCGGAAATCATAGATATTGAGAAAGCGGATATTGATTGGACAAGAACAAAAGCCTGGGGGTGGGGAGGATACTATGCTCGTATCTTCTTCAATGTCAAGGGACGGGAATCAAGCGGTATAATTGATCCAAAGGATCTTGAATCTGAGAAAAAGAAACTTTTGGAGAAGATCAACAATTCAATTGTGGATAGCGCTGGGAGGAAAATGAAGAATGATGTCTTTGAACCAGACAGCTTGTACGGCACCGCATTGGGAGACAAACCAGATCTCATGGTATACTTTGGGGACCTTAACTGGAGATCTGCGGGCACGGTAGGACACAATTCTCTCTATCTATCAGAAAATGATACTGGTCCTGATGACTCTGTTCATTCGATGGATGGCATCTTTCTTATGTTTGATCCAAACAAAGATTTAGGCGGTAAAGAGCTACAAGACCTTAAGATAGAGGATATCGCGCCAACTTTGCTTAAAATGTATGGTATTGATTTGGAAGAGGATGGAATCGATGGCCGCGTTCTGAAGGAGGTAGTGGGAGAATGAGTACATCAAGAAATGACAAACCAAAAGGCTTTGCAATTTGGATGACAGGCCTACCAGGTTCTGGGAAATCCACTCTTGCAAAATTGTTGAAAGAGAAATACGAAAATGAATTTGGGATGTTCGTTGAAGTACTTGATGGAGACGAGGTGAGAAAAGGTCTCTCCAAAGATCTTGGTCTCTCAAGAGAAGATAGGGAAGAACATGCAAGGAGGGTGTCTTATCTTGCAAAAGTCCTTTCAAGAAATGGAGTGATTTCAATAGTTGCTTTGATTTCGCCATATCGTGTTTCAAGGCAAGCTGCAAAGGAGTTGATTGGACCTGAGAGGTTTGTTGAGGTGTATGTCAAGGCTTCTTTGTCGACTTGCGAGAAGCGCGATCCAAAAGGCCTCTATGCTAAGGCAAGAAGAGGGGAAATCAACAACATGACAGGAATTCAAGATCCTTACGAAGAGCCGCTAGCGCCAGATATTTTGATTGACACCGAAGCAAATACTCCCAACAGGAGCGCAGTTATTCTAACTGAATCATTGATCGACAAAGAGATGTTGCCACGCCTCGAAACCAAAATTACTCGAGATTAGTCGAAGAACGATAAGAAGGTTGGCTCAAAGACCGCTATCCAGATCGTTTCTTTCATTCTTGGAGTTGTGATTTTGGCCCTGACATTAGTCGGGCGACGATCTTTAGCATGTTCAAATTCATTGATTTTCGTGGACAATTTTTTTGATAGTCCTTGCAATTTATTTGTGGTTGAAAAATCGTGTCCAGTGAAAGAATCGCAACTTGAACTACATGAAACAAGAATCGAACCAGAATAGCTTCTTCTCAATTCATATCTGCTTGTACTGATATCACTTCCAACATTGATTTGTCGAACAAAGCAACCCTACGCTGAATTCATTTCTTCGTAATCAGACATCATTTCTGATCTAGGGCTACAAAACGAAGATTCAACTTCTTACACGGTAGTTCGAATTCTATTCTATGGCTTCATTATATCCAAGTTAGAGTAACTGTCGCTGCTTCTAGTTTAGTATGAAGTTTGGCGTTTTCACAACATAGCAATCCATTTGATTACTAATTTGCCAAAATTGCTGATATATCTAGAGCTTAAATCCATAACATTGTTATAATGAAAGCAAGAAAGGATAGAAGAAAATGCAACCATCTTCTTTTGTTCATAGTGCGCTAGTAGAAGATGGGGGTTTGTGCTCATGTGGCAAGCTTGGAAAGTCCTTCACCACATTAGATCAGAAGACCGGGTATCTTTGTCCTGAATGTTTTTTGAAGATTGTTTCTTTGTTAGATAGTACGGGCCAGAGCACTGACCATACTTAGTTTGGCTTTGCCTACAGATGAGAGTTAGCTAGGCATTCATCAATATTGTTTCTGCTTCAAGAAAGGTTCACCCTTTGTTCGTTAGTAGTTCACTTGTCTATTCTTAGCTCCTTTCTTTGATCATTCTTTCCCTTAGGAGAAGCTTCATTTCATCTTCGTCCTCTTGAGAATCTGAGCGAGGAACAATGTGCTTCAAGAATACTTGGTTAAGGCTAGCCTTTGTAACACTTACATTTCTCGTCTCAATAGCGTTCTTCGCGAGGCTTAGTATAAGTTTTGGAATCAGACTTTCAGAGTCTGTGGTTGCGGCATAACATTTTTTGTCATTAACCCAAACTTTGAGAACTCCTGGAAGAGGCTTCAGTAGTCGGTTGAGCTCTTCCTCGTCAAGTTGTCTTGAGAGTCCAAGTTCCACGACTTCTCCGCCTAAGCTATCCTTGAGTTCCTGTGGTGTACCTTCGACCATTATTTTCCCGCCGTCAATAATTATTATTCGATTGCAGAGCTCGTCAGCTTCTTCCAAATAATGTGTTGTGAGAAAAATAGTAACGTGGAAGTCTTGATTGAGTTTCTTGATATAGCTCCAAATTGACAACCTACTTTGCGCGTCCAAACCCAAGGTGGGTTCATCCAAGAAGAGTACTTTTGGAGTATGAACTAGACCCATTGCCAACTCTAGCCTTTTTTGCATTCCACCAGAGTACGTTGAGACTTCTCGCTGTGCTGCTTTCTCGAGATCCACCAGTTTGAGCAACTCTTGGATTTTGGTTCTGGCAATTGCTTGAGGCACGTCGTATAGTCTGGATTGTATAACAAGATTCTCTAACCCAGTCATGTCTCGATCCAGTGTAAAATCTTGTGGTACAAGTCCAATTGATCTTCGAACATCCATCTTGTTTTTAGTAACATCAAATCCATTGACCCTTGCAATTCCAGATGTGGGAGCAATCAAAGTATTGAGAATCTTAATTGTGGTTGTTTTCCCAGCTCCATTTGGGCCTAGGAAGCCAAGAATCTCTCCTTTTTCAACTTCGAAATTCAAATGATCTACTGCTTGAAATTTTCGATAGCACTTCGTCAAGTTGATGGCTTCTATCATTTTCATTTCTCTTACGATACCTCTATTCCATCATTCGTGAGAATTCTTACTTTCAGCCACCGTTATATGTAGCCAAGAGACCGAAGACTCTCTTCGATCTGTTCTTCTTCTTGTTTTGTGAATTCATATTTGGCTTGAGTTGACTTGGAACTCGTTCCGCTTTGGCGCGGCGAATGCAATTGGAGATGCTGTTCAGTGAACGCTTGTGAGAGGAAATGCCCATCCATGTCAAGAGGAATTTCGACATCCATTATCCCCAAGATCGTAGGAGCAATATCGAGCACAGAGGCACCCTCTATCATTCCTTTTTCGACTCCCTTACCTCTAATTGCTACAATGCCTTGAGTATTATGTGTTCCAGATCTGTCTACACTTTCGGTGAAGATCCCGTCAGCAATCGAAGCCCATGGAAAAGCCTCGTAACCGTCTAACATAACAAGCTGAATGTCTGGGGCCTCTTCAAGGTGTGGTCCACTAAAGATCTCCTCCTTGGTGTACATCGCCCTTATCGGGCACTTGTTGTTTGAGGAGACATCGCTTACATGGGACAGGTGATCCATGATAAGCCTACGAGTTTCTGGTGCCTGCCCTGATGAAATTGCCCCTTGTGGCTCCCTTCCTTTTATGTTAAGATAGATCTGTCCATATCCAAATGAGTAAGCAGCAGTTCTTGACCAGTCGATATCCCGTATTGTCAGAGCAAGCGGCCTCAGGAGATAATGTAGAAGAAAGACCTTTCTGTCTATCAGAAAATGATAGAGTTTTTGAGTAATCCCCTTGTCGTACAAGATACGCTTTATCGTTGTACGCAAATCAGTCTTGAAATTTAACATCCCAATCGAATGCAGAAAGTAATTTGTATGAAAGAATTTTTTTAGCCTAGTACCTCCATGATCTGATACGAGTATTACGTAGGTATTTTCATCGGCATCATGAAGAACTTCCCCGATCAGTCTATCAACGGCTTTGTATGTCTCAAGAATAACGTTTGAATACTTGCTTTGTTTTGACCCGCTATTTTCCATGTCCTTCCAAAACCAGTGTTGCACATGATCTGTTTCACTAACTATAACGCCAAAAAAATCAAGATCCTGTTGTTTTTTCTTAATGTACGTAGTAGCAAGACGAAGATTCTCTATTTCATTTAATACGTTCTTTGTGTAGGCATCCTTGTCCAAGTTCAACTGTAACTCATTTGAAGAACTGGGTCGAAAATCTGGAACTGCTCTCTTCAATTCTTCTTTCAAGGAGCTTGGATAAGTATACTCTACCTGTTCTCCTGGCGTGAGGAAGCCAGATACCAGGAATCCGTTTACAGGGCGAACAGGAAAAGTCACTGGTGCGTTCAAAACTCCTACACGTGCTCCGAATCTGCTGAGTATGCCCCAAATATCCTCTGCATCTCTCATTGTGGAATTCGTGGAAACGAATTCGTAGCTTCCCGGTCTGTGAACCTTGAAGTCAAATATACCATGCTTTCCAGCATTCTTTCCAGAGTAGATGGAAGACCATCCTGGAGGAGTAAGATCGATAGCTGATTCTAACGGGCCATAAGCACTTTCGTTAAGAAGCGCGAGTAAATTGGGTAGCTTCCCTTCCTTGGCCCATTTTGTGACGAGTCCAAATGGGGCACCATCTATTCCAATAAACACTACTTTGTTTGCCAAGTCAAAATTTGACGAATGTCTCACGAGTGGAATATAAGAATATGACTTATAGACTTTTGACACTCACCTGTCTGAAGGCAGGGTGGGTGCTCTCTTGCACAAACGTTGTAAAGAAATACCCGGGATCATATCGAACTCGGAACGAATGCTTATGACTCATTTGTGACTCTTCGAGGCTGACCCTCGTTTCATCAGGCTTCTGTAGAGTTGCTCTGTGTCTGAGCACATCTTATCTACGGTGAATTTGGATTCCAAAACCTCCCTACCGACTTTTCCCATTGACTTTGCCGAAGTTGGATTCTCAACTATTCGAAGAATTGCTTTTGCGAGGTTTGTAGAATCAGCCGGACCGACTAGCAGTCCGGTTGTCCCATCGTGAACAATTTCAGGAATCCCTCCGACCCTCGTCGCAACACAAGGTTTCTCAGCGGCCATTGCTTCAAGTAGCGTGGTTGGTAATCCTTCCATCATGGAGGGGAGCACAACCAAAGAGCTTGCAAAATATGCTTCTCTAAGATCTTCGTCAGAGACTCTGCCTTCAAATCTAACACGATCTTCTATGCCATTTCTAAATACATGTCTCTTTAGAGACTTCGCGTACGCAGAAGAGTCATCTCCGATAACAACAAGTCTAAGTAGTTTGCCTTGCTGTTTAATCAAGGAAATGGCTTCCAACAAGTACTCGATTCCTTTAGACTTTTCCAGTCTCCCAACATAGAGAATGAATGGAGCATCAGTAACTTGATACTTGAAACTGCGAGATGGACTTAAAAACGAATTAGGCGCAATTGAGTTGTAAATAACTCTTACTTTGTCTGAAGGAATTCCAAAGATACGGCATGCCGATCTCTTTGTGAAGTTGCTTACGGCAACGATTGCATCAGACTGAGATAGCAGACTCTTTTCCGCGTACGAGAGTACAAAGAGTCTTGCGAAATGCGTGAACATCGAGGCGCGGTTCGTGCCAAATTTCAGAGTGTTCGCAGCTTCCACCGCATGCAAATGGTGTACAGTAGAGACGATTGGCAGCCCGCAACTATCCAGTCGAAATGGGAAAGGCGGGTAATCAAAAGTAAAATGAATCAAGTCGATATCGTAAAGTGGAACCAAACGTGGAAGAACAGCCCGAACGCCGCTTAGGAAACTGGAGACTGCTACCAAAGGCTTTGATACACATGTTATTGGAATTATAGTGTAGCCCAACTTCACTGCAAATTTTGGATCGAAGACTTGTTTTGGAACCACGAGAACAACATGATGTCCCATTTCCTTTATTCCTCTAGCAAGGTTCGCGGTGTACACGGCTTCGCCTCCTCCTTTAGGAGGAAACTCGTAGGAAACAAGACAAACTCTCATTAGTTTATCCGAGAATCATCTTCGTTTCTACTCCGCTTTTTAAAGCTAGTATACATAGTCAGACCGCGAAGCGGTTTTCGCGAGAAAGCAGAGTATCTCTGCGCTAAGGCAGCAGCTGCAACAAGCCAAAGAGTCTTCAAAACATAGATCGGCCCAAAGAAAGCTCAAGAAGATCTCAGGAAGAGAAAGACGGTTCAAAAAGGATACGAACCATGTGATCTCAAAAAATTGTCTCGAAAGCCAAAGGCACGAACCGATTGATTGCCATAGAAGACTTGACTGGCATAAGGTCGAGGACAACGGTTAGGCACAAACAAAGAGACAAGCACTCCAAATGGGCATTCGGAGAGCATGCTTGAATTAAGGTCGCTTGCCAATTCACGATTTGACACTGCAAGATGCACTTATGCGAAAAAGATCCCAGATTACAATTCATCCAAAGAAATCGATGCTTTCATGCAAGATTCCAAAGAAGCTAATCTCTCTTTATATTCAGAAATTTTTTCTCAAATATCCGCAGGCGCGATCTCCTTCACGGCAAAGCCAAAATCAGGCTCCAAACAAACAAAACAACGCGACTCAACGACGCCGCGCTTCACAGAGCCAGTGGTTCACCCAAGAGGCACGACGATGATTCTCAAAATTGATAATCGTCCCCCACACTTTAGTTTGGGAAGTCCTTCTCAAGCACCGGAAAATGATCCCGCGCGCGTAGCGGAGATCATGCATCCGGAAAAGAATGAGATTGGCCGCAAGGAGGAACGCTTTGGACATAATGACGGACATATTGAGCGTTGTCTCGACTCCCACCACAAAGTGGGAGATAATGGCACGGGCAAACCTGAGCTACGAGCAGTGCCAGAAGTACCTGCGGGCGCTGCAAAGGCTGGGCCTCGTGAGCGAGTTTTACGACGTGAGATCTCGAAGGTTTGCAATCACGGAAAAGGGCAGGGAGTACTACGCGAGCATGGCCGGCGTCTACGGAAGGATAGACGCGGGCGAGGTTTCGATCTGGAGCACGCGCGCGCACCTCCAACACCAATTGGTCTAAAGACTTCAAGAAAAGAGGTCGCCGAGCGTCACGTGTCTATTAGTGCAGGACTTGATCACGCAAAGCCCGGAACGTCGGCCACTCCCAGAAGATCTCGAAGCTTTCTACGAGATCGTGTAGCTCAGGAGCTGGAACGTCGCAGACCCTGTCGTTCCATCGACTCCGACTCCGCTTGCGAAAAAGTAGCCGCTTCCGAAAGAAAGGCCCACATACTTGACGTTTGCGAGCGCCTGGTCAAATCCCGGATTGTTCGATCCAGACTTTCCGCAGATATTGGACCAGTTGGAAGGATTCAGGGTAGCACTGAGAACGATCTGCCCGCTGGAAGCTCCGAGCGAGTTTGGAGAAGACGGGAAAGTGTAGTAGTCGATGTCAGCCCACCAGTAGTTGTTGACGTTGCTTCCGTGTCCGACGCAGGAACTGACGTTGCTCGCGGGCAGGTTGGACTGGAAGAAAAGCCTCACAAAAGCCGGAGTCGCAAGATTGTATCCACCAAAAGTGTCTCCGAGGAAGGATGGAGATCCAGAGTTTGCGACGACGTCGATAGTGGCAGAAATAGCGTTGGACTCGGAGAGCGAAGTTGTGAAGCTATCAAGAATGTAGTTGACAAAAGTCGGAGCGGAGCTCGTGCCATCGGGCATCTGGAACTCTACACCGCCGGAACTCATCGTAGTAGCATGAGCGCCAGGATAGAAAGTGAGCAATCCGGAAGGCAGTGTCTTTTGCTCGTAGACGGCCCACTGCGACCCGACCATCTTTGGCTGCAAACCAGTGGAGGCGTATGCCGCTGGCGAAGAAAGCAGCGCGACGATTGCAAGGATTGCAAGAACGTAGGTGAAAAGGCGCTTGCGGTTGAAGGTTGAAACAATTCCAAACGAAGTACTTGAAAAGCTGTTCATCGTCTATCCAGAAATCGAAAACGAGTGTGAATATTTAGGCGGTATGAACTCAAGATATCATATCGAATTTCAAACTCATGCCAAATATTTTCCAAAAATGGACAATTTATCGAGATGAAAACCTCGGAAGGAATAGCAAATGCTCGCGAAGAATGGTCATATTCTCAACATTGAAAATCGTGCCACTAGATTTAGTTCTAGCAAAATGTTAACAAACAAAGAAAACATTGGTGAAAGGATCATTGGTCGGCAGAAGAAACGCGCTGGACATCATGGCCGACATTCTGGCCGTACTATCCAGGCCAGCAACCAAGTCAGAAATAATGGCGCATGCCAATCTGAGCCACGACCAGTGCAAGAAGTACCTGCCAGCGCTAGAAAGACTGGGCCTCGTGACAAAACAAGCTGACGTAGGCTCGTACAAGTACGCGATCACCGAAAAAGGAAAGGAATACCACTTGAGCATGGACGGCGGATTTGGTAAAATCGCAAAGGGCGACAAGTCGATCTGGAGCACGCGCAGGCGCCATAAAGAAAACAATGAGAAATCCTAAGGCCAATGAACTAGCTTGATTTCCCGCACGCGGTTACGAAAGATGGAATCAATTTGGAGCGACGTGAATTTGAAATACACATTTGTGAATCTCAGCCTCACAAGACCTTTAGTATAGAGTATTTCTCTAGGAAGCAAGGCTTCTGAAGATGAATAGAGACTCGATCAGATTAGTCAGTATCGGTGTGTTGGCGGTCCTTGTCTTGTCAGGTCTTTTCGCAGCATTAGTCCCAATACGTGTCAGTGCGGCTACTGGTGACTTTGTGCATGAGACAACATTTGCCCAAGATTGCTCTTCCGGTATCGGCGTCGGCATTACCTACGACGGAGCAGATTTGTGGTATTCATGTTACGCCTCGGGTGGCACCTCAGACCTGATAAAGGCCGATCCTCTAACGGGCGCAGTCCTTGCACACTACGACATCGAAGGTGGTCTAGGCTCACTCGCATACGATAGTGGTCGAGACGGAATCTGGGCTGCACAAGGCGGCGGTAGTGGTTTTCCTGGTGTTGGTGCCTGTGTTATTGCCCTAATTCCTCTGAACTCTTCGAAGCTGGTTGACACAACTAAGCCGATTACAACGATACCCGCACCAAGTTGCCAAGGAATTGTTGACGGTCTTGCCTACGATTCTGGAGCAGATCAACTATACTGGAGTCCAGATGTGTCCTTCACGATATGGATTCTAACTGCGACAACTGGTGCAGTTGTAACGACATTCCCACCTGATACAACGGATGGTGGTGGATGTGGGAACAGCGGAGTAGGCCTTGGTGGTAATATTCTCTACGAGGGTTTTGACGGTTGCAGCACCGTAGTCGCAGTCGACAAGGCAACTCACGCGTTTCTATTCAAGTTCTCAACAAAAGTAGCAACCGATCCAAACTTCCGCGATGAAAGCCTGACCTGCGATCCAAACACGTTTGCCTCGAGCGGTCAGCAGGTAATGTGGTCAAAGGAAGCATACTCGCCAATGCGTGCACACGCATACGAAATTCCAGCCGGCAGCTGCGGATTCGGAGGAAACCCAGTCCAGCCACCATCAGGGGTCCCTCAGTTCCCAGGATTGGGTGGATTCCTCGCAGTGTTCGCAGTGCTTGTTCCTCTCTTCGTCTTCATGAAGAGAGGACTGACTTTCAGGAAAGGCGTAATGCGAAGCTATTGAACGGAGCGGAGAAAACTCCCTCCCCCATCTTTTTCTTTGAACAAATCAGAAACTAGATAGCTTTTTTCTCGAGCATTCTTTTCAGCTCCATTATCGCGCTTACCATGTCGTCCATCACCACGCCGGACGATCTTTTGATCTCCCTTGCTATCACCCGTTCGACAATCCTAGAGCCCGGGCCGAACATCTTCTCTACAGATTTTGCGAAGAGCTCGGGCTTGAAGGGAATATCATCTCTGCGCAGGCCGAGATCTTGTTCCATCTTCCAGTAAAGGACAAGCCTCACGTTTTGCCCGAAGGAATCTAGGCCCCTCTCGATGCACTCGAGTATCACTCGAGAAATAGCAGGCCTTTCCTCCATCGACTTTCCTTCTCTCATTTGTGGACTGGGATAATGTAACTTGCGTACACCGTTGATCTAAAGCGTAGTGAATTTTGCCAAAATCCAAGATCCCAATACGGATGTCGAGACTCTGCTGTTGAGAAAATATCTTGTTTTGGAGAATCCATCCAAAAAGAGGCCTCAGAGCCTAGGCTTTCTTGGAAGATTTCTTTTTCGCACCGGCGCGCTTGCGCGGCTCCTTTTGAGCCGCGGGAGTGCTTTCGCTGACGGGCTTGCTCTTTTGCAGGTGCCGATCAATTATGCCCCTGAATTGATCAATGCTCGTGGCTCCTCTCAGCTCATTTGCTAGCTCCCTTTCGTTTGAGTGCTCAAGCCACTCCACGATGTGACCCTCCTTTATGTGGTGCTCCAGGGCTCCGGGATTTTCCGTCGCAAGTCTAGCAATTTCGTAGCTCAACTCGTTCACGTTGTGCGCGATTCCAATAGTCATGTCGTAGCTCTTGAAGTAGAATGGCTCTATCCCGGATGTTTCGCTCACGTCTTTTCGCCAAGATTTGCATACAGGCCGGAATTATTTAACCGTGAACCGTCCACGATGTACTTGTGTCCGCTTTGAAGTATGAAAGCTGACGTGGTGGCTATCCTTCGGAAGACACGAATCAATTTTATTTCACCATCAAACAGCCGATTAAAGCGAAGTAACCTAGTACAAACTCACAATCAATTCACTCCAGATAATATTGAGACTAGTCCCCACTCAGTACTCGAGATTCACAAACGAGATATTAGATCAAGCGCGTGTGAGAGAGCATGTCAAACCAATCAAGAATGAAATCATACAGGTGTGCGCTTATCATCGACGTGGAAGCAAAGAGCAAGGAAAAGGCAGCCGAGCAATTCATCCACGAAATCAAGGACGGCTGGGTCCTGCCGGAAGACATTAGCGTAAAGCCCGAGTAGGATCCTCTACCAAGGCCAAACTATTCCACCAGTGTTTGCGTTGGAAGCGCGAACCGGATCAAAACGAGCTCATACGAGTGAGAGAGCAAGATGAACGTAAGAGTGACCGTTTCCATAACTCCGGAGCTAAACCTTGCACTAACACGCGCGGCTCTGGACAAGGACACGAGCGTATCGAGGCAGGTCGAGATCTACCTCAGGGAAAACCCGAGCGTGATGAAGTACATCAGGGAGATCGAGGCAGACGAGTACGACATCCTTGCGCTCGCATCTGAAAAGTAGCCTACCTCTTGGCCTGCGCCGGCCAACGACTGGGCTATATGGTTTGCGAAAATAAAAAAAATCTAAAATTTTAAAATTTTTTTTCTGAGTAGTTATATCCTATTAATTGCTCTAACTCACTCAGATAAGTTTGCACAAGAGCCAGAAGAAAGCAAAACGTACAAAGTCTGATCCGCAACAGAGCAAAATCATAACTGGATTGGTTAGTACTCCTGATCCATCTTCGAGTTACTACTCTGCAATATCTCTCCTTGATCTCTACTCAAGCCACAGCGTTGTACCCCTCTCGTTAGGCGCTGCTAGTTTTA
>JAKAPU010000128.1 GCA_021806865.1 archaeon | reverse complement strand
GGACCTTTATTTTGGCGCTCGATGGAGTTTGTCGTCTTGCTCCTTTGGCCACGGGGAGGTTCGATTGTATGAGCGGCAATCTCATTGATCTGATCGCTAGCTTCGGGTTTAGTGAGTTGAGTAGCCTCACTGGCGTTGGTCACAGCTTGCTCTTCTGATTGCTTCTCAAGGTGCAGCTGTGAATTTGGAATCACCTTCTTCTGCTGGTCTTCCGGAATCGTAAGCACTGAAACTTGGGGCTTCAATGATTCTCTCCCATCTTGTGCTTGGAGCTTTCGTTCCTGTTCAACCTTGGAGTGCGAAGTGTTGGGCGGAGCTGGGCTGTTCAGGCTCTGCAGGGAGAGATACTCGACAGTGTACTTTAACGGGTCGATTCCGTGCTGATCTGTCAAGATGTGTCGGACGACGTCGACGTGCTCCTTCATCGTGACGACGAACCTTACCGGATTGGATCCTTGGTCCCTTGAATAATTCCGAAACACATGTTCCGGGTCCTTAGAAGGATTCTCTTCAACCTCGACCCTCTGCGCCGTGTCGTAATCCCACTCGTAGGCAGATGAGACAATGGACTTCATGTCGGTCTTTTTGTCCCGGATCTCTGTCTTCCTTGGAAAGATCACTCTTATGTCTCCTCTCTTCCCGCCTTCCTTGCCGGTATCCAGCAGGCAGAATGCACCCTGAAGCCAGTAATCCAGAACTAACTTCTTGGTCACTTCAAGGTGGACTGGTCCCCCCGCCCTAGACGAAACTATGTAGAAGAAGGCGATGAACCAGTTCTTTGCCTTCTCTGTGGGAGTGTATACGGCTGTTCGCGTCGTCTCAAGGTCATCAAAGTTGGACGGGCGCACTTTCTGACCGATTGAAACCGCATCATCGTCCTTCCCCCATATTGCATATCCATAGTTCCCAAGCCTTTTGGAAAAGTATCCCAAGCGAACAAGGTCCTCGAAAGTGTTGTGAACTGCTGCAAAATTCCACCCGTTCTCTCTGTAGAATTTGGCTGATATTCTCCTTTCCTCGAGCTCGGAGAAACCCAGAGGATCGATGTATGGCAGGAGCATGATGTACCACTGGATGGGGTTCCACCAAGCTAGACCCTGTCCGCTCATGTCTTTCCCTGTTTCATATATCACGTCCTGCGCTTCGTGAGCTCCTCCAAACCTCGTTTCCATTATGCCTCGCATGTACTGCTTGATCTGTTCTTCGGTGTAAGCAAATGGATATGCTTCATCAACTCTCGGGAAGGTCAGTGCAAGAGCCCTCACCTCTCGCGCATAAATTGGATTCTTCCTCAACCTGCAGTCGTGGCCGGCGAGCCCGGCTATCTCCTTTGCAATCTGGTCTGCTCTAATCGGGTCGAGTAGTTTAGCAATGTACCGCGAATCATCCGGTCCAAGCCCATGAGTTATGATCATCCCAGAGTTTCCTGAGAGCGTGTTCAGCAGTTCCTTGTCTAACTGCCCTAGGTTCTGATGCGCCATGTAGAGAAACAGCTTGAACTTTCTTGCTTCGCTTAAGATCGTGTTTATGATGCTGAGCTTTCCAATCCACTGGAACTCGTCCATCGCAAGCACCACATTGGTCATCTCAGAACTCGGCCTTCCCTGCATCTCGAACTCTCGCGCTTGTTTCTGAACCTCTCCGAAGAGGTTCATTATCACGAGGCTCATCGTAAGTTTCCTGAAATCCTCGTCGGCTATCAGAGCTCTCGACAACCTGAAGATAGTGACAGTGCCCGGCTTTCGGACCTCTCCCCAGTCAATGGTTGATTCTCTGCAGCAAAAGGTCCTAGAAGTCATTGATTTCCCAGGCATCACAAAGTTAGCTATCCTGTTCATTATGGGAGAGAACGCGTTCGGGTCTAGTTCCGCTATAGACTCGATCGTCTTTTGGACTATTTCGTCCGAAACCCCTCTATTCTTAAGCCGGCCGCGGAGCTTCTCCCTGTCCTTGCGTCCTTCGGTATGCATCTCTCCCAAAAGGAGATAGAGATCCCTGAATGTAGGGTTGTCGCCAAAACTGTACAAGTAAAACAACGCTCCCTTGAATACCCACATCAGCCTCGGCGCGTTTGCCTGATCGGTGTTCAAAACATCCGTGAGAATGCTTGCGAGAAAGCCCACTCTGTCCTTGACTATCTCATTCCTGCTTCCATAGTCTCTTGTTGGAAGAGCTAGCGGATTTATTCCAAAAGCCACGTACGTGGGATCAAGGATTATCACCTTTCCAAGTGGCCTGACCATCCTCGCGAGTTCCATTGAAGCGTAGCCGTGCGGGTCAACCAGAACAACCGCGCTCGGAAAACTCATCTGAGCCTCGGGATCAAGAAGGTAGCGGAGGCTGTACAGCAAAGTGTTTGTCTTTCCCCCACCGGTAGCTCCAAGAATCCAGGTGTGTCCCTTGTAATCTTCAACAGATAGAGCAAACTGGTTGTCGCGAGGTTTCATGACGCTGACGAAGGAAAAAGACCCTCAATGCCTTAAAACGGGCAAGGCCTTTCCTTGTTTTAAATTTCCCAACTTCTAGGGGTGCATGCCAAGAAGAATATTATTGCTTCTAGCGCTTCTAGCATTCTTTTTTCTCTTTGCAGTTGTCGCTAGTAGATCGACGGCAATGACGGGTGTTACGTCCTTAGATCTTCAACAACAGCAACAATCAATGTGCACGAGCATGGTTACAGTCATCTCGGCGTTTGGAGCAACCTCTGGATCAGGTTCGTATCCCTGCGGTTCAATCGTAACGTTTGGCGTTTCTCCTACAACAATCACAGAAGGAGAGGTCAGACATGTCTTTTCTGGCTGGACGTGCTCTGGGCCGGGTTGCTATTCCGGGTCGGCAAATCCTGCTTCTGTTACCAGCGGAGGCAACAACTCAGTCACCTCGGAAACTGCTCTGTGGAGCACCGAGTACCTTCTCACTATCTCTTCCAACCCATCCGATGAGGGAACCACTAGCCCCAGCGGAAGTGTTTGGGAAAGTGCGGGATCCGTGGTCTCAGTCTCCCCACAGCCCTCGGCATCAGGATGGTTCTTTGCTTATTGGTCGATAGACTCTATCGGAAACGATGGTTCTTCTGATCTGTACACCATCACAATGCGCTCGCCACACTTCGTCATTGCAAATTTTGTGAAACTCGATGTTACAACTCAATTCCTGAATGTCACATCTAGAGCAAACGGTCTGGTCTTGAGAAATCTGGATGGAACGTTCTACCACGGAGACGCCTTCCAGATTTCTTCGAAGGTCTCTGTTGTGGCAGGAGGTCCTCTGCCCGTAAGCGTAATCCCGATCGTCAAGTACTCATTTCCGGAGTTTTCTGTAGCGGAGTTATCTTCTTCCAGCAACGAGACCTACAACGCAGAATTTCAGGTTCTCGATACCGCCCCGTACTCAAATCAGGAAGTAATAGCAACTGGCTATCTTTTCAATCAAATCGGGAATGCTCTCGTGCAGTCACCGTCGTCCTCTTCTCAACCTTTCACTATAGTGCAGTACCATCCCATCTTCTCATACTTCACGTACATGGAATACAACAATCTGAACTCTTCCACGTATGCAAGGCCATTCGTCACTCTAGTGAGATACAACGGGAATGTCCCGGGATATTTATATCAAGGAGATGCAAACACGGACCCCTTCAGCGCTAGCAACTCAACGATGGAACGCGCATTCTTGAACAACTTCACCTTTTCAGTAGAGGGATGGAGCGTTTCCACAAATCTGATGAACCCTGCTTCGTCGCTTAGCGTTGTAAGCTACAATGCATATGGGCACTTGAACGTCCGTATAGACATGCTCAACAAATCTTATCCAAGCGATATCACTTGGTCCCATAGAGAATGGAAATTTTACTTTCTAGCCAATCTTTCCTCAATTCGAAACTATATCGCGAATGAAGGGATAATCTACTTCAACGTTAATGAGACAGCTTGGTACTTGCGCGATGCAAGCCTCCACTATTCAGAGTTCAACACATCATACTTGTACGAGCCTCTTTTTTACAATGGGTACCTCAAATTCAAAGCTGAAAATAATCATTCTTCCGATTTTGCGGTCTCTGTGGTTGCGCACAACCCGAATCCACTTAATTCATACCTCATCCAAAAGGTGGAAGGGATTTTTGGGAACGATTCGCAAGTGATAGACTCATTCGAACAAGACTTGTATCCTGCTTACTCCTCTATTATGGTACTAAAACCGTATTTCGCAAACTCGACCGAGGAGGTATTCCTGGTGAACCAGACAAACATCATGACTCCTCAATCTCTGGGCGAGGTGCCTTACTTCACAATCACGGTTAGCGGAATCTCTGGTACAACTACGTATCAGTACGATGCGGGCAACCCTCCGTCATATCTTGGACAGCCACTCGTTTCCTACAGTCAGAACGACCAGAATATCACATACAATGTGGACGACGAGTACAGCCTCTTTGCTATGAACGACTTTGCTCCTCCCGCCCCATTTCAAGAGTTCACCGGATACTTCCTTGCCCAATCTGGTATTTACGAGATTGTGATGCAGCCGACCAGTTTCTCTTTCAGCGGCCCAGCATCTTATCTTGTGAGAACATACGAATATCCAAGAGCGCCATTCTTCATTACTCGGGAGCCGGGGAATCTGACGCAGGAGTATGCAATGCTCTACGGACAGAAGGTCACCGTGCGCCCTAATTTTGCAGGTGGAGGGATATCAGGCTTGGAACTTTCAAGACAAGAGAATAGCTCGACAATATTCTACCGGGCAACAATCATCATCGGTGAAGGAGCTACGCAATTATTGGTCAGGAGCTCCAGCGGCCAGATACTTTACAACCAGTCAATAACAAGTAATGGACCGACGATAGTCTCATTTGACCCTCCCGAATATGTTGGAGCGTACACGTTCTATTTTCCAGTCTATTCAAACGGCTCTGTTTCAGTCATCTTGAATGGAGCTTGGGGCGCTCTGGACATTGTAAACGGCGTACCTGTGACTTCGAATTATGATGCGTCAGCACCTTCCGGCATCGCTTCGCAAATAATGAATCTTGTCTGGTATCTTCTGGTGCCGGCTCTCTTCGTGTTTTGGTTTGTCGTCGTCTGGTTCAGGTTGAAGAAGAGAAACAGTGATCAAGGGCCTGCACCTCTTTCTGGGTCGTATCCGTGGGAATAGATTTCTGAAGAAGATTAGCCCACAATACTTTTCGGTGAATATTGATGAGGTGACAGACTACGGTAGTACCTTTCGAGTCTTCGTCAGCTCGAAGGAAATCCTCCGACTGTCAAAAGTCGTCAACCGTGAGTTGTGCTTGCTGAGGTTGGAAGCGGGTCTGCCTGTCAAGACGCGTGCTACGACTACCGCAACGATTACGACTACAGTGAGACCGACAATCAAGATAACTCTTTGGTCAATCGGTAACGCCATACGATTTTTCGGCTTCAAGGCTAACAGCGAGATACTCGGGTTAATATTTGATTTGGCTATAGCTCGCCGAATCAGAAGATTTCATAGCTGACGGCAACTTGAAAGAATCCCACGGTAGATCTTGGTTACCGAAGGCGAGGTGGCAAATCATGCCAACGAAACAAATTCAGGTGTAGTTTAAGTCATCGAGCTCTCATGATCAATCCGCTATTGATTGCTAACCAACTATGGCTGGGAGTTCCTTTAGAAACCCGGGTTTTGCATCTGCCGCTTCCTTAAGTTTGAGCTCTCCGTAGACTGATTCTAGCGAATTCCTGTATCTTGACAAATCTTCCGAGGTCTTTGAACAAAGCAAAACGCTCATCCGGCCTGACTCATAGACGAGTTCGAAACTCCTTTCGGTGTCAGAGGCAAGGAGTGCCAACCTCGCCATTTGGTTTTCGTCGAGTTCCTCTCCCCATCTTGGAAGCTCGTTTGTTTCCAAAATTGATACTCTATTCTCTGCTTCGCCTTCTGTGTGGCCATTCATTGGAGTGATTCGCGGAGATATCGACGCGCTCCCCCATGTCATAGAGTGGATTTTGTCAGCTTGATATCTGGAGGGAATGTGTACGTATGAGGAAAGCTCATCGGCTGATATGATGAAGGAAGGAGGTTCCACTCTAGCTCCAGTGTAGGATCTGAAGTATTTGGATAGGTCGGTTACTATCCTTCTATCCACCAGCTCGATCAACAAGCGAGGGTCGCGGTACTCGTAGACGGCGAGCCTGTCTATTTCGTCATGGGAGGTAGAGAAAGGAAGAATCTCCTCAAGGTGGGTGGCTCTCCTCCTGCTCTCTTGGTCGTCCTCGCTTATCCACATGCCCTGTATTCCCATCAGGACGAGAGGCTTTGAGAGTGATTCGTCTATTTTCTTCAACCGCCTTGGTGACCCTGTGTAAAAATCCCTGAACTTTGCAGGCTTATCCCCGAGCTCCTTTCCAGTAAAGATGCTGACTTTGGGAGCTTCTATATCTCTGATGGCATCTGCAATGCGATGTTTGAGGAAGGTGAAGTGTCTGGAATAGTTCTTGGTTACAAAAACAATCTGCACCCATGCAGCGTACGGAGACTCATTCTCGATCGAGCGCATCAGCTCTCCCATCAGTGCGTATTTGGGCTCGTACACGGGTCTGGACATCAGGTGACCGTTTGCGAGCGAAGCATTGAAGAAAAACACCCTACCTTTGTTCGCCATCGTTTCTAAGCAACTCCCTGCCGAGATTTTATCTCGTCTTCATTTTCTTGAATGGCCATAAGGGCCGTGTCATTTGCTTCGGACTTTTCGTCAACTGATGCAGGAGGTAATGCGTTTTGGACTGAACCAAAAAGCCTCTCATTTGTCTTGCTTGCCTGACGTACAGTCTGAAGTTGTGGCAATCGTTCTCCAATCTTGTTATCTTTGGATGATGGCGCCTCTCTCAGTTCAGGCAGATGTGAAACTCTCGAGCCGAGCCTTTTCTTCGGCGGACCCAGGTTGCTCACATATTTCCTCCATACGGCAGCGGTACTACCAAGGGAAGGAATGACGACCAAAAACAGGACTACCATTGCTGATGAGAATTGGAGTAGCAACGAAAACCCTTCGTCTAGGAATGATGAGAAAGAAAATGCGCCGGAGGATGAGAGAATCCATCCACCAATCGGTTGCACTAGCGCAAGGGCCAGCAGCATCACATGACTTTTCGAGATTTTTCGCTTCTTTTTCTGCGATGATGACTGTGCCTCAGACACTAACCCGAACGTGAGCAGTACTTGTCTCCAAGTCTCCTGACCGTTCTCCTTGTGGGGGTGTGCGAACCTGAGTGGATCTCGGAAGTATGATAGGAAATACAGAATCGCCAAAGAAACGAAGTATGGAGCAGGCGTGTATACGATGAGCAGTAATGAGATGTTCATTGATCCTAAGAAAAGGCTAGATAATTTAAGAACACAAGATTGTAAGACATGACGCCCTTTCGGATCTATGTGGCTGCTTGACCTGAGCGCAATTTCTTCAAGCAACTCGCTGGTCGGCTTGCGAAGACTTTCATAGTATCTGTGTAATCCTCAGAGCTAACCTTCAACGGCCGCAATTTAAATGAACTTGACTCCAAGAAAGGACAAATCTGTGTAGCTACTTAGGTACCGTACAGTACAACTCCGTGGCCATGCATTCAGATATCAAATGCTTAAATTCAATCGATGTTCTTCGTTTTCGGAACCAAGCTGCTTGACCAAGTAGTAATGAAAACGACTGAGAGGTCTTTCTTGTTGAATTCTTCTAGAATTGAAACAAAGATTGAAAGATAGCTTTCAGGAATTGGAGCTATACCGAAACGAATCCTCCTCTGAGAATCCTTACGGAGAGGTTAGTGAAGAAGTCCACGACTTTCTTCAGACGGGTTCGTTCTATTACGAATAGTCCTACGAATACTATGAAACCGCCGAGGAAAATGCCCGAGACGACATCTAGCGGATAATGCATTCCGACATACACACGCGAATAGCACACCATAGCCGCTTCAAGAGAT
>JAKAPU010000010.1 GCA_021806865.1 archaeon | reverse complement strand
TCTCTACGAAGTCGCATTCGGGAATCCTCGGATCAACAGATGCATGCTCTTACCCGAGGCATATCGCAGCTTGCCACGCCCTTCTTCGTCTTCCAAGCCAAGCCATCCACCATACAGCGTCAGCGCGTCGGATGGTTACATTTCGACGAACGCCTACGCAACCTATGCACGACGATCATCACAAGCGGAACAGACGCTTGCTACGTCCTTCAACCATCATTCTTCATGATGGTCTGCATTTTACTGTTGACTTGTGCTTGTCTTGTTTTTCGCAGAGAGCAAATCGCTCTCCCAATCTGAATTTTTTCTAAGGAGGTGATCCGGCCGCAGGTTCCCCTACGGCCACCTTGTTACGACTTCTCCCCCGTTGCCGAACTAGGATTCGATGGCGCCAATTAGACACAACCTCGTCCTAGTCCAACTTCGGTGAAGCGACGGGCGGTGTGTGCAAGGAGCAGGGACGTATTCACCGCGTGATGGTGACACGCGGTTACTAGGGATTCCAGATTCGTGAGGGCGGGTTGCAGCCCTCAGTCACAACTGGGGTAAGGTTTGGGGATTGCCTCACTCTTTCGAGGTTGGGACCCATTGTCCTTACCATTGCAGCCCGCGTGTGGCCCGGGAGTTTCGGGGCATACTGACCTGCCGTGGCCCCTTCCTTCCTCCGCCTTAGCGGCGGCAGTCCTTCTAACTAGCTCCAAAGACCTTGCGATCTCTGGTAGCAATTAAAAGCAGGGGTCTCGCTCGTTGCCTGACTTAACAGGACGCCTCACGGCACGAGCTGGCGACGGCCATGCACCTCCTCTCAGCTCGTCTGGTAAAGTCTTCAGCTTGACCTTCAATCTGCTGTCGCTCCCGGTAAGGTTCCCGGCGTTGACTCCAATTGAACCGCAGGCTTCACCCCTTGTGGTGCTCCCCCGCCAATTCCTTTAAGTTTCAGACTTGCGTCCGTACTCCCCAGGCGGCGAGCTTAACGGCTTCCCTGCGGCACCACGATGCCCCGAAGGCGTCGTGTCACCTAGCTCGCATCGTTTACAGCTGGGACTACCCGGGTATCTAATCCGGTTCGCTCCCCCAGCTTTCATCCCTCACCGTCGAGCGCGTTCTGGCGGACCGCCTTCGCCACTGGTGGTCTTCCGGGGATCAAAGGATTTTACCCCTACCCTCGGAGTACCGTCCGCCTCTCCCGCCTCCTAGCCCAGCGGTATCTCCTGCAGACCAACGGTTGAGCCGTTGGATTTAACAGGAGACCAACTGAGCCGGCTACGGATGCTTTAGGCCCAATAAACGCCCTGACCACTCGAGGAGCTGGTATTACCGCGGCGGCTGACACCAGACTTGCCCTCCCCTTATTCCCCAGACTTTTTAGATCTGAGAAAAGATCTCCTCAGCGGAGATCACTCGGAATAACCTCGTCGCGCTTGCGCGCATTGCGAAGGTTTCGCGCCTGCTGCGCCCCGTAGGACCTGGACCCTTGTCTCAGTGTCCATCTCCGGGCTCCTTCTCTCAAAGCCCGTACCGGTTACTGGTTTGGTGGGCCTTTACCCCACCAACAGCCTGATCGGCCGCAGTCCCATCCTCGGGCGATAGCAACAAGATGCTGTCGCCGCCTTTAGACCAAAACCCATTCCAGGAATCTTGACCTATCGAGAATTAGCCTCAGTTTCCCGAGATTGTTCTCGTCCCGAGGGCAGGTTGACTACGTGTTACTGAGCCGTTCGCCGCCAGCCAACATGCTTAGACTGGCAGACTCGCATGGCTTAGTCCCGTTCCGATAGCAGTCAGGTCCGGCAGGATCAACCGGAGTTTATTGGGAGTACGATTTGCTTTCTTTTGCGGAAGAAAAGCACAAGCCAACGTCAGATTCAATATCGCTATTGAACCTCCATTCAATGTGCGCACGTTTGGAGGTCCGTATCGCATCGCACGGGCTCAGCCCTTGGCTAGATATGGACGCCGCCAACAAAAACATGCGGGCCGATAGTGTGGATACCATGCGGTTATAAGCATTGCTTCACGATCTGCAGATCGACAGGTGAAACAGAATGGCCATAGATGAAATCGACACCAGATCGGTTGCCAATACCAAAAAAATCAACGATACTCTCTTTTCAGGCTTTGGTGCACCCGCCCTGATGTCACCTAAAGAACCGGCAATTCGCCTGCTAAAACAAAACTATTCAGAGAGCTTTGCATTCACCAAAGGCGAAGGCAGAGTTCACCTGTTCATGATCAAGGTGGGCCTCTGGGCACTTGTGTGGACGTTTACTAAGAAGGATTTTGGCCTTAATGAAGTTTCGATGAAAAATGCCCTAACCATAGTCGAAGACAGCCTCTCGGAAAGAAATTCCTCATTCAAGGAGATGCTCGATAAGGCAGTTCTCAAAGCACAGTTGCGACTGAAACAAAAAGCAGATCGGTTCGGCATCGATACTTCTCAATCCTAGAGGCTAACATTTGCAAGCGATATCTCATCTCCTTTTTGTTCGGGAATCAACAGCATAATCAGCAGCTGTCATCACGAAAAGTGTTTTTACTGTGCCTCTAGACATATGTCTCAAAATGACCGACCCGTTAACAGCAAAAGAACTTGTCCAGAAATCATACGAGTACATCGACAAGCTCACCAAAGAATGTGCAAAGGTCTTGCTGGATGAATACAACAAGACCCATAGAAAGTTCGAACCTTCAAAGATTCATGACGAACTGGCCGCAGACATTCTAAAGTGGTTTGAGCGACGAGACAGGAACGTACGACTATCATTCAATGGCTCATCGGTCACAAAATCATCGCCCACTCAGTCGCATATGAATTTCAGAGGCAGCACGAAGGATGCGGATTTTGCTTTAGGCTGTTCGTTGAGCGTATTTGTGCCACCGGGTTCGGAAGCTAATCCAAACCCTGTTTGTTTCGTGAAAACTATTACAATCACCGCAGACAAGGCGAGCTTCTCAAAGCGGAAGTAAGGAAGAGACTTAGAGCTTGACCTGCCTCAGATATTCTTGCCACGCCGGTTTCTGGGTTCCATTTTTCTCCACTAGCCCGAAATGATTTTCCTGATCGGGAAAGGAATGCCAGTACGTATCAGAAAATCGCCACAAGCACAGTCCTTCAACACCCTCGGTTGATCTAGCAACTTCGCATGCCTGCTTCACATAATCCTTCTGTTTCTCCTTATCATATCCCATGATGAGCGGGCCGGAAGGATAACCTGTCTCGGCAATGAAAACAGGGTGTCCCGTTGCCTTTCTTATCTTCGCGGCATCACCGATTCTTGAAGCGTCCACAGGGGAGGAATGAGAATAGTTCGGATAATAATCCAAACCAAGGATATCACAGAGCTTTGAAAAATGCTCCCAATTTGTCTTCTCGTGATCTGCCTCCAGATTGATGATTACAGTCGAATTCGGATCAGCCTCCCTTACAGCCGTGCTTAGCTCATTCAGGACCAGATCCTGGATGCCTGGTTCTAGCCAGATGCCACCACTTCTCCAATGAGTCGCGTAATGCTCTAACCACCAGTTTGGTTCATTTTCCACTTGCCAAGCAGATATCTTGCCCTTGTAGTGTTCGACTATTTGACGACTAGACTCACGCAAGTGAACTAGATACCTTGAACTGTCATTTGCCTCTAGCCCTTCGGGAAGGAATCTCTCGTAGCCATTGCCTATGACTGCTATGATTTCGATTCCAGCTTCGTTCAATTCCCGGACGAGATCATCCAGCGGAAACTGGAGAATCGTTGATTCTTCGCCATTCAATTTTGGCTGGAACAAATTCCACTGGAACCAAATACGCACGAATTGAATTCCAGCTTGTTTCAAGTCTGATGCAAGTTGCTGGCATCTTTCTTCCCTCAGTTGGTTATCTTCATCATTTTGTTGACCACAGGAACACTTGTAAAGTGTCGAGGGTACCGCAAATCGGAAGGGTCCTCTGGGCAGTTTCACTGACAGAAGATAGGGAATTATGATTGATTTCGGACTGGGAAGGCCAGCATAGTACCAAGCATCATCTATGCTCAATCCCCATTTGAAATGACCGTCCTGAAGGAATGAAGGCATTTTGTTGGTCGCTATTCCCTCTGACAATGTATAAAATTCACGCTTTTCTGCTCGGGTTTCACAGTGACTTTGATGGTCGCAAAGGGCGGAGCCAAAACCAACGCTCAAGCAGCGTATGCTAAGAAAACAAAGAACTCTTACAAAATGTACAGCGAAGCTAAGAGAATAATGCCCGGAGGGCAGAGTCACAATGCGCGTTTCTACGAGCCTTATCCTTTCTACTCTGAGAGAGCTCATGGGAAGTACATCTGGGATTTAGATGGCAACCGCTACGTCGACTATTGGATGGGTCACACTGCCCTAATCCTAGGACATTCTCCCAGCGTTGTGTCTCGCGAAATCAAATCCAATGTCGATAACGGCTTCCTGTACGGATCTCCTAACAAGTACGCATTTGAATTAGCCGAGCTTGTTGTGAAGTGCGTACCTTGTTCCGAACAGGTGAGATTTTGCACGACTGGAGCAGAAGCGACAATGTACGCTGTTCGCCTAGCTCGAGCATTCACAAAGCGAAAGATGATTGTCAAGATGGCCGGAGGATGGCACGGTTACAGCTCTGCTCTCACAATTGGAGTGAGCGCTCCCTATACTACTCCTGAAAGCGCTGGACTAGTTGCTGAGGAGGAGAGTTTCGTAAAGTTGGCCGAATTCAATGACATAGAGGCAACCAGGAAAGTGCTCTCAGAGATTGAAAATGATGTGGCAGGCATAATCATCGAACCAGTCATGGGTGCCGGCGGAGTGATTCCCGCTCAGAAGGAGTATCTCAAATTCCTCCGCGAAGAATGCGACCGGCTTGGTATCGTGCTGATTTTCGATGAAATAATCACAGGTTTCAGACTTGCTCTTGGTGGAGCTCAGGAATATTTTGGCATCAAGCCCGATCTGTGTACTCTTGGAAAGATATTGGGTGGCGGTCTGCCAGTCTCGGCAATAGCTGGAAGGTCCGAGATCATGTCGCTAGCAGATGTGCAAAACAGGACAAAGTCCGAAAGATGCTGGATTGGTGGCGGAACATTTTCTGAAAATGCCCTCTGCATGAGGGCGGGCATTGCTACACTGAAGCACCTCTCGACAAACAAGAAAGCAATATACAAAACGATTGGTGAACTTGGCGGAACCGTGCGAAAGCAGGTTGACAAAGTCTTTTCTGACTATGGAATCAGAACTCAAACCACTGGCCTCGGCTCTCTCTTTGCAACCCATTTTCTAAAAGAGGGTCAAGAGAGTTTGGTTGGACCCAGAGATGTTGACTCTTCAGATCGCTCTCTCGAAAAGAGGTACTACTTCGAACTCATCGCAAAGAGCAACATATACTTCATTCCAGGACATATCGGAGCAATCTCGACAGAACATCACAAATCTGATGTAGACGCCTTTGTCAAGGCAAGCGAAGAATTCGTACAGTTGAACGCTCGCTGAGCCCACCAGACAAGGATAATTAGCACCAAAAGTTGGTACTAGGCCCTTCAAACGTTTGACAAATGGCGTCAGTAATGTCGGGAACGAAAGACAAGGCAACAGAGGTTGAAAAGCTTGGAATCGAGCACATACCAAGCGAACAAAGGCATGGCACGCCGGGACGAACTTTCACTCTTTGGTTTGCGGCTAATCTTACAATTGCAGACTATGTAATCGGCGTGCTCGTCACAGCCGTGTTCGGGCTCAGTCTCCTGCAGTCCATCCCTATCATGATTCTCGGAAATGTTCTCGGTGGGCTCGTCGTCGGTCTTTCAGGCGCGATGGGACCAAAACTCGGATTTCCTCAAATGTTCAGTTCAAGGAGTTCTTTCGGCAGAAGAGGAAACTATGTCCCAGGTGCTCTAAATTGGATTAGCACGGCCGGCTGGTTCACCGTCAACACGATTCTCGGGACAATGGCGATTCAAGCCCTGATCCCATCCTTCAACTACTACTTGGGTGCTGCACTTCTTGTTGCGGTTCAGGTTCTCATAGGGATCTACGGGCACGATCTTATCCACCTGTTCGAAAGAGCAATGTCTGTGGTTTTGGGCTTGCTATTCCTTGCGGTTTTCATTTTGTCTTTGCCAAAGATCGGGAGTGCTGTACCTGCGGATTCCTCTTTTTGGGGCGCCCCGCTCGGCGCTGCTGCGACAACTCTTGCAGTTACTTTCTCTTACATCATGAGTTGGTCTCCCTATGCCTCTGATTATACGCGTTATCTTCCCGAAACAAGCTCTAAATTCAGGCTGACGACACTTGCTTTGGCAGGAGGCGCAATAGCCTCTTTCTTTGTCGAGCTGATTGGCGCCATTGTTGGTGCAATTACTCAAAGCTCAGACTACTTTGTCGCCCTGAGAAATTTCTCTGGCGATTTGGGAACCATAGTGCTCGTTGGCCTGATACTAGGAGCTGTTGCTGCCAACGCCTTAAACATCTACACCAACTCCCTCTCGGCGCTGGTCTTAGACGTAAAGACAAAAAGATGGATAACGGTGGTCTTTGCGGGCATTGTGGGCTTAGTCCTAGCACTGATTGGAGGTGCGAACTTTGAAACCAACTTCGAGAACTTTCTGTTGATTCTTGATTACTGGATCACGCCATGGCTCGCAATTATTCTTGTGGACTTTTTTGTTGCAAGACGCACTACTCCAGATGCATGCGATAAAGCGAAGGGATGGGACTTTGGAGCTCTTGCAATCTATGGCTTTTCAGTACTGGTCTCAGTCCCTTTCATGGTTCCGCCTTCAGGATGGGTAGGACCGCTGGCTTTTCTCTTTGGAGGCGCAGACTTCAGCTACTTTGTCTCATTTGGCGTGGCCGGAGTTATGTATTTTCTCTACAGAAAAGCTAGGCGCACATGAGGCTACTGGCCGGCCTCAAATCCTTCACGGTCATGAGGCCGGGAGCAGACTCTACGACGCGAGGCACTGAATTCACTATTATTGCAGCAGTCGCAATATCTCCAGGCGTGCCGCCAGGAATTCTGAGTTTAATGTTGGGCTCTCCAAACAACTCAATTTCATCGCGAGGATCTTCGGCACTAGCGTACATCTCGATGTGATACGATGCCACCTGCTTGCCGTTTGCGTAACCATCAGCATCTTGCACAAGCCCAAGAACTCGGCCTTTTTCGACGAGCCCAAAATGTTCGGTCATCATTTCTGAGAGTGCAATTTTAGGCGAGACTCTTTGATCAATCCTGTCAACGGTCACTCCCAGTGCAGCGCAGGTCATGGCTATTGACTCTGGAAGACCGATGTGACCAAACCTTCCAGTCTCCACGTTCCTCTGGAATTCTTCAACTGTCATGCCGATTCCAACTTTTTTCTGGAATGGCAGTCTTCGCTTAGTTGCGTCCAGGATCCTTGTCACCTTCACCTTCGAGACGTTTGCACACACTCCGCTTAGTGTGACTGCGAGAGCATCCATGACAAATCCCGGGTTCACACCTGTGCCAAGCAGGGTAGATCCGCCTTTCTTGGCAGCAGAATCAAGCTCAAGAGCTATTTCCCTGTGAGCAATCCAAGGATAAGACAATTCCTCATTAGTGCTGACAACATCTATCCCAGCGTTGCAAAATTCGAGCAGTTGACTCTTTGCAACTGAAAGGAATGAACTCGTTGCATGAAGCACTGCATCAGCTTCATTGTACAAAGATTCTCCCTTTGCTGCAACTTTGATTCCTGTCTTTACCGGCAAATTCAAGAGTTCCGAAAGATCTTTGCCCACGAGTTCTGGATTCGAATCAACGGCGCCAACAAGTTCTAATTCGCTCGGCCGTGAAAGAGCGAGGGCGGCAATGGACCTGCCGATCGGACCCAAACCGAAAGAGATGACTTTCAACTTCTTCATGTGAAATTCACTATAAGCCGAGACTTTGTCTTTGGTTATCCTTCCTCAGTGGTTAGAAAAGCCCTTCGGGAAATCACAACTTCACGTAACAATCAAAGGCCGACAGATCACTAGTCAAAATTTCACTACAAGAACAGTATTTTTTGGCTCGATTAATCAATAACTGGGTGCGAGATCTCGCCAGTGCGAGGAGCGCGTTTCAAGAGATGAGTGCAAATCAATCCGGAAGCGTGGAGATTAATACACTCAACAGGCTGGTAGAATCGATTCAGAACCTACAAACTGGATTGGATCCAGAGATACTGTCCAGCTGGTATGAGATCGTCGAACGCGATTCAAAGGCCCTCTGCCCAACCGAAGAACTGCGCGAAAGCATCGCTGTAATTCAAGATCCCGTTCTTCCAATGAAGTTCGAATTCAAATCATCGAAGAGAGCAATACAATACGTCGTTCAAGCTATAGAAAGCAATCTTGATGAAATGCCGTACGCGACCAGACTCTATTTCGAGAAATTTGAAGAGATCATGCAGAAGCAATTGCAGGATTACATGAAAAATCCGAAGGGCGCGGATTCAGCTAACTGAAGAAGGGCAGCGCGACTAGTGACCGCCGCAACCGCATCCACAGCCACAACTGTCCGCTTCTTCGTGTTCGTGGCTGCTTTGCTCAGTTTCGAAAGAGTTCCCGCAACCGCATGAAGATACGGCATTTGGATTGTCGATCTTGAATCCAGCCCCCTGGACTGTCTCGACAAAATCAATAGAAGCTCCTTCGAGTACTCTTGCGCTCTGATTGTCAACGTACACATTAATGCCGCTCTCGCTCCAAGAGATGTCATCACTCTTTGCATTCTTCTCCAGCACCATGCCATACTGATAACCCGAACAGCCTCCAGGCATTACAAATATCCTCAGTCCGTTTGAACCATTCTTGTCCTTGGCCATGAATTCCTTTACACGTTCTACAGCGAGAGGTGTCAGTGTTACTAGTCTTTCAGCGGACTTTTGCATATCAGTTCGATACACCCCTTCGAGTATTAGAGTATTTTGCTTCCCGAACATGAATTCCGGGCACACAAGAAATTCTCCATAGAATGCAATTGATGCAGTTTCAACAAAACAGAAGCCCGCGAACCGTCTCGGGCCTCAGTCTAGTCTTGAAATTTCAACGTCTTTTTGGGACACACGCTTACTGAGTGATTGAGCCTCCGCCCGCAATTCTGAGAAGCTTGGAGTTCAAATCCAAAACTCCTACCGACATGCCGCTCCATTGGGGAACTGAAACGCCCATCTTCGCTATCCTGTGATTGGAAGTTCTTCCCTGGCTTATTCTGCAAACCAACATCGCCCCATTTACTTCGACGTGAAGATCCCTTTCTACAGTAGGTTGTTTGTAGTATGGAACTTGCCGGAATTCGAATTCGAGATTTGAAGACAACTGGAAGGAACCGTCGTCCAGCCACGAAGTCTTTTCGAGATCCTTCAGTTCCACCCCCTTCAGTGACAGCCCGATGCGTATTCCTCTGCCAACGGTGTCGTAATCCTCGTCGCTAACCTGTATGCCTTTGACCTCCGCCAGTTTGCCAGTCTCGCCTGGAACAAGTCTCAGCCTGTCGTGCACGGCTATCTTACCTGACAGTACAAACCCCAGAACAACCAGACCAACACCTTTGACATTGAATGCGCGATCAACGTAGACAAGTGTCCTGTCTCGAGGTAGATTTGCCCTGTCGTGAATCCCTGATAAGTTGATGACCGAAGATTTGCTATCTCTCTCTTGTATCGGAAAGGAAGATAAGCTGAGCCCCTTGAAAGAAGACTTGATGATCTCAGAGAAAGCATTTGGAGATGCATCCATTAGTTGCACGGATCCATCCATATTCATCGCATCGATCATCACCGCAAGCTCGCCGTCAGCACTTGTCAACTTTCCTCCGGACGGGAAAATGTAGTACGCGTGATCGCATATTGCAGCTATTCTTGCGTATCCTTGTATCTTGTCTGGAAAACTTAAGTCGTCGAGGTAAGAGAATCGCTTACCGCCTTCAACGCGGGAATACACAACGATTCCTTCTGTCTCGCTTTTCTTTGCAATGGAATTCAACAACCGCGACTTTGCTTCGGAGTTGGTTCCAAAAACACCGACCAGATTTCCATCCATGGACTTTACAGCATCCGTTCAGAAACTCAAGGAGTTTGAACAAGGTGCATTCATACCAATTAATAAGTTAGGCCGGAGCCAAGCGAGAACAAAGATTGAACGTGAGGTCTCGCAGACTTCTAACATGGATGTTTTCGGAACATAGCTCTTTTCGAGTAAGCGTATCTTCGGACGGTGTCTGAAAATCTCATCAGGAGCTTACTGCCTCAACAGACTGACTGTTCCGCGCTCTAGAGCCTTCGGAAGTGGAATCGCTTTCGCTGCTCCCAAACTGCTTTCATGACCTTTGCATAGTAATGTTCACCAAAATTCTGGATACATGATTATTTTGTAGAATCTCGTACCTGCATACTTGAGCTCGGTTCCAAGTCCAGCGAGATTATTTTCCTTTTCAGAAGCGAAACGATAATCTGGTGAACGCCCATGCTGTACTGCATTGCCTTCTTGTATTGAAGCACTCTCTGTTCTGGAACACCAAGGTTGCGCCCCAAGGCCCGCCAGATTCTTTTTCTTAGCTTGTCATCCCCTTTGAGGATTTTGAATTCAATCGGCACTTGTGAAATCGAAAATGTTCTGAAAGTCGGATCGAGAAGTGGCTCGCTTGAATCTAATCCAAATCTTGAAAGCACCAGTTTGACTTCGCGTTTCAATGAATCTGCCAAATCGAGCGCGCGCACAATTTCGTTTTGGACTGCGGGATAGCCTTCTGCATCAAGTATTCTCCTAAACCTATCATACCCGCAGTACAGTTCGTCTGGCCCGTTTGCCGAAACAACGAACTCTGCCTTGGTTGTAGAGCTGGCCATTTTCCCAATCAGCCAAAAACAAACACAATCTTCAAAGTGCGACACGTTCTGAACTCGGACTAGTCTTGAGACTTCCCTTGCTGCCTCTTCAACCTCGGCCCTATCGACGATACATCGGATGAATCTATCATTCTCCGCCAAAGTGTTTGTCTCGAGCAGTGCTGTTGCATCTTGCGAGCCAGGGACACCCAGGGTGATCGATTGAATCTTCCTCCTGCCTAACTCTCCGATGATCGAATTCAAGATACTGCTGTCTATGCCACCAGAATAGGAGAGAATGGAGCTATCTGGAAGGTTTCTTGAAACAGCATCTTTGGTTATTGCGTGTAACTTTCCTAAAAGGCAATGAAAGTCCTGACCACCTTGATCTGGAATGAGGTCGATGTAAGAAGGTGAATCAACAAGCATTAGCAATCGCTTCCAATGAGTCAATGTTTTCTATGTTTGAAGTGTCTCCCAAGGGTAGTCCAAGCAGCTTGCTTTTGACAAGCCTTCTCACCAGCTTCGCGTTTCTGGTTCGAGGGAGGGCCGCCACGAAACTTATCTCTGAAGGACGCAGAGATTCGCCAAGCGATGCTGCAACATGATCTGAAATACTACTTCTAAGTGCGTTTGTAGGAGGATACCCAGGTCTCAACATCACAAAGCATGCGATCTTCTCACCTTTCAACTTGTCTGGTAATCCTATCGCGACTGATTCGAGGACGCTTTCGTGTGTTGCGAGCGCACTTTCGATTTCTCCGGGACCTACCCTCTTTCCAGCAACCTTGATCGTGTCATCGCTGCGGCCATGGAGGTACCAGTATCCGTCTGCATCGATTGAGGCCCAATCTCCATGGATCCACATATTAGGCATCTTCGACCAGTATGCCTCTGAATATCTTGTGGAATCTTTCCAGAGCCCACGCGTCATACTCGGCCATGGACTGCGAACAACAAGTTCGCCAGTTTGTTGCCTGAGAGGCTTCCCCGATTCATCGACTACGTCAACATCAATGCCAAGACAAGGTCCGCCAAGACTGCACGCCTTGATAGGGAGTATCGGGTGAACGGAAAGAAAGCAGGCCCCAACCTCAGTGCCACCGGAAAGGTTGATGATTGGACAGCCGCCTCTTCCAACAATCCGAAATAACCAAGCATAGGATTCCGGGTCCCAAGGTTCTCCCGTCGAGCCGAACGCCCTGAGCGATGAGAGATCGTGCTCCGTGATGCACTTGTCTCCATACTTCATCAGGGCGCGTATTAGAGTCGGTGATACACCCAGCTTTGTCACTCGGTCATCTTCAACGATTTCCCAAAGTCTAGCAGGAGTTGGGTAGTCTGGAGCTCCACTATAGACCAAGATTGTACCTCCAAGAGCGAGAGCTCCTATCATCTCCCAGGGCGCCATTATCCAGCCCATGTCCGTGAACCAGAAGAGGACATCATCGGGTTTCAAATCCATTTGAAATGCCATTTCCTCCGCAACTTTCACCAAGAATCCGCCGTGAACGTGAACCGCTCCTTTGGGTTTACCTGTAGTTCCTGAAGTGTAGATTATCATGAATGGATCTTCCGAGTCCATAGTTTCGGTGTTGAATTCAGTAGGCTCCGATGAGACGCTGCTCCAGTCTACCAGTAACAGGCCCTCGGCATTAATTTCCCGCGCCTTATCATAGTCCGATACGAGTATAGACTTGACTGAAGGAATCATCTTGGCGGATTCGAGAGCAGTTGCAAGGAGAGGAATCTCCTTACCTCTTCTTGAAAAACTCGTTTGTGTGAGAATAGCTTTTGCATCGCAGTCATTCAATCTTGTGCTGATTGCTTCCTTACCGTAACCAGAGAAGATTGGCACTACGATTGCACCAATCTTCAATATTGCAAAGAACGCAGCTACAGATTCAGCCGACATTGGCATGAACAATCCCACTTTGTCTCCTTTCTGGAGGTGCATCCGACCACAAAGCGCGTTTGCTATCCTGTTTGTCATGTCTGAAAGTTCCTTGTAGGTAACAATCCGTCGGTTGTTCTTATCTTCGGATTCGCAAATCACTGCTGGCTTTGAATCTAGGATTCCTCCGAATCTGTCGATGCAATTGTGGGCAATGTTGATCTTTCCACCGAGAAACCACTTCGTCCACATGATTCCTTGCGATTGGTCTTTGACCTCTGAATACGGCGTATACCATTCCAATCGCAAGAAGTTGTTGACTGCGTCCCAAAACCATTCTGGATTCGTCATCGATTTTTCTCGCAACGCTTTGAAAGAATCAACTTTTACATGATTCATGAATTGCATTAAGTTCGAATCCCTAACAAATTCTCTGGTTGGGGTCCAGATGAATCCATCGCTGACTGCCATAATCGGTTGTAATTTAATGCCCAAATCCGTATTTTAGGATTTAAATCAGTTTCGTACTCAGAAAGAAATCAAGTCAAAAATCTCTTGATGATACATGAATTTGCGAACCCACAGGATTGTTGAAAAAGTCGCAGAAAAAGTGCTAGGTCGTAGAATAACATCTTTCTCTGCAGTTCTCCTCCCAATCTTTCTGTGTTAGATCTTTCGATCTTCCGTAGCGCAAGTATCACCATCTTTGCAAACAGCTTTTGCAATATCTTCTGCACTCGCCTGAGCAATAGTTTTGCTGGCGGTAGGAATAGGTACAGGACTATCTGGGTCGTTTACTCGTCGATACAGGGATTAAACGCCGCATTACTCGGGATCATTGTTTTCACGGTCCAAATACTCGCTTTGTCTTGATACACAACTACTACATCTTTGCCTATCTTTTCACATTTAGCGGATTGGACCGCGGCCTCAAGACCACTCCAATCTTCTCATGCTGCTGCAATCTTTCTGAGCAGGAAGGAACGGCAATAGGCTCCGTGAGCGCTGCATACAATCTCGGCTGGTTCTTCGGCCCGATGCTAACTGGATTCCTTGTAAGCTCCTTCAGTTTGTGCTTCTCATTTGAAGTGGTGGGAGTCATCGGAGAGATGTCAGTAGCTATCTTCCTTGGAATATTTGGGAAATTTGAAACTGCTCTCTTAACAACTTGCAAGCATGTCAATAGGCACTTATCTTTAGGTCACCGTACCTGTTCCGTGCGCCTCGATCATGCTTCTAGTGTTCTTTTAGAGAGAGTAGCGACAAGAAATTCTGGTTAGCTAAGTTTCTCCAGTTCTTGAACAAAGTTGGCGAGCTCGTCGAATCCGCTTTGCCAGAACGATTCAGATCTAATGTCAAAACCACTTTCTTGTAGTATTCGCTCCGGCAAAGAACCACCGCCGTTTGAAAGAAGTCTCATGTACCTGGGGGCAAAGGACCGAACGCCCTCCTGCTTGTACTGCCTGTAGAGCGCCAAGACGAGAAGATTTCCCCAAGCATACGCATAACAGTAAAACGGGGTCTGATATATGTGAGGTATAGACAGCCACTCGTGTTTGAAATTCTCCGGTACGCTGACGGATTCACCAAACTGAATCTTTAGATTCTCCAAGTATTTTGATGCGAGCTCGTCTATGTTTATCCCCCCTGCAATTGATTCGTGGGCTTGGACTTCAAACAATGTGAAGAAAGCTTGTCTCATTATTGTAGAATAACCGTCGTTGACAATGTCCGCAATGAGACTCTGCTTAGTCTTCTCATCCGAGGTCTTGAGAAGCCTCTCTGTAAGAAGCAACTCTCCAAACACCGATGCTGTTTCTGCAAGTGGAAGAGGCGCCTCGTAAGTCAGCTGACTGTTCAGCTTTGAAGCAAGCTGGGAATGAACGGCGTGCCCTAGTTCGTGTGCCAGTGTTGCAACACTGCGAGGCGTGCCTGTGTAACTCATAAGGATGTATGGTGTGATCGCTGGTGTCACGCTCATGCAGTACGCTCCGCCGAGCTTGCCCTCTCTTGGTTCGGCATCAATATGGCTCTCCGACACTACATTCTTTGCCATTTGCCCAAAATCTCGATCAAACTCATTGAATGTCTCAATCACCAATTTCACTCCTTCATTCCAGCCATAGGTCTCTTCAACATGCGACGGCAGAGGTGCGTAAATGTCGGTTCTGGAAAAGTCGCTCATCTGCAGAAGCCTTGCCTTTGACTCGAAGTACCGCTGAAATAATGATGTATTTTTCTTGCATGCCGAAAGCAGCGCTTCGACAGCCTGATCCGGCACATCATTCGCAAGGTTTCTGATGGATATTGGCATTGAGTACTTCCTGAGCTTGATTCCTTCGTTTCGCCAGTCGCGTACGAGGTTTTGATATATTTCTCCAAGTACGTCTTTATTTTGCTCGAATTTTGCTAGGATGGACTTATACGCGGCAGTTCTCTCACCTCTATCTGAGCTGTAGAAGAGATCACGTATTCTTTCCTCCGTTAGATGTTTGGTCCAATCGTTCGTAGACACTTCGTACACGAAAGAGTCGCGAATTTGGTGATAAATCTGAAGAAGAGCACTCTTTCCTGTCACATCTTTGAGGTTGATTGCCTGTTCCACAGCCTCCGGCAGAGTATACGGGCGTGTCTTGATCAGGCGTTCCAAGAAGTAAGATTTGTTCCCCGCGGAAGCAATGAGTTTGTCGATCCTTTCCTTGTCAAGTGACTTCCACCACAATTCAAAGAAAAGCAACCGATTGGAAGTGTCTGCTTCGACTTCCTCAGCGCGTGCCTTGAAAGTCCTTGCATCTTGAGATTTTGTGTTTTCCGAGAAATACATGTATGCATAGCTTCCTAGTCTCGATCTCAGCCGCATTATTGCCTCGTAATCGTCCAGGAGCTTGCTGAATCTCTCTGGTTGTACTTCCTCAAGATCTTTTCTACAAGTTTCAAATTCCGAAACCATGCCCTCGAGTGCGTCCAGAACCGAAGATTGGAATATCTTTCCTGAATTTGTCGGCAAAACGTCTGATAGTTTCCACCTGACTTTGGAAATGGCTTGCGACTCACTTGCTTGAGCTGTCTCGTTCATGATTCGTGTGACGTCCTCCAACTGAAAACGAAGTTACATAAACAATATCATCAGTCTGCTGAATCGCTCAACACATTTCATATAGCCGTAGCTATAGCGTTCATACCATGTATTACGAGGATTTCGAAGTAGGATCAAAGCAAGTGACATTTGGGAGAACATTGACCGAGACAGACATTGTTCTTTTTGCAGGTCTGACAGGCGCTAGTAACCCTCTTTTCCTTGACGAGGAATACTCGAAGAAGACAACATTCGGCCATAGAATCGCGCCCGGTTTGCTGACTCTGTCAATCGCAACCGGATGTGCCTATCAACTTCCAACCGGTCCTTTTGGAGAAGGTTTTGTTGCTCTTCTCGGAATGTCGTTTAAGGTGATGAAGCCAGTGTTTGCCGGTGAAACGCTCAAAGTGACGGTAACGGTAAGAGAAAAGAGGCCACCGAAGGAAGGTCGAGGGGTGGTGATACTTGATATGACTGTTTTCAATCAACGAGAGGAAACAGTCATGACAGTCGAAGGCACCTTCATGGTACGAGTCAAGGGCGAGTAGTGTTAGCGCTTCTCACTTACGAACTTGTGGATTAGATTGAAGGCTCTAACCAAGTGGTCTTCTTCCAACGCGTAACAGATGCGAATGTGGTGTTCTCCAGCTACTCCAAAAGAAGAACCAGGGACAGTCGCCACTCGATATTTTCGAAGCAAATTCATCGAAAAGGCAAATGAATCTCCCGGATAGTTCCCCAGAGATGGAAACGCGTAGAATGCACCAGTCGGTCTTGTCATCGCCCAGCCCAACTTGTCAATAGCTTCGCATACAATCTTTCGTCTATTGTCAAATTGTTTCAGGATTGGCTTGAAGAAGTTGAGTGAATGCCGGAGTGCTCCAATAGCTGCCTGCTGAACGAATGAGGTGGCGCAAACCGCGTTGTACATATTGTAACGAATCATTGCGTTGATCAGAGACTTGTTTCCTGCGGCATATCCTAGTCGCCATCCAGTCATTCCATATGTTTTTGAAAAACCATTGACCGTAATTATCCTGTCTTTGAACTCGTGCAGCGATCCTGGGCTGAAGTGCTTTGCGTCGTCGTATAAGTACTTCTCATAGATTTCGTCTGAAATTACAAACAAACCGTGGCTCGCAGCAAAATCGCATGCCTTTTCAATATCGTTCCGTGACATCACCGAACCAGTGGGGTTGCAAGGCGAGTTGATCACAATTGCTTTTGTTTTCTTCGTGCAAGCTCTCTCTATCTTCTCCCAATTCTGTGCATAGCCCTTACTTTCGGTGAGTGGAACTTCAACTGTATTTGCGCCCGCCAGCTTTGCACTAAATTTGTACGCTGTAAAGAGCGGAGTAGGAAGAATGATTTCGTCTCCAGGATTCAGAATACACTGCATTATGACAAAGATTGCCTGAGTCGCTCCAGCAGTCACAATAATTTCACTTTCTGGATCCGTTTCAATCCCATTATCGCGCTTCAGTTTTTTGGATATCTCTGATCGAAGCTCTGGCAAACCAGAATTGGCGGTGTACTTGTTGAATCCAGAATCAATTGATCGCTTTGCTGCATCTCTGATGAATTTAGGGGTTTGAAAGTCCGGTTCTCCTATTCCCAAGTTGATATAGGTTCCAAGCGATTGAGCGGTGTCAAATATCGCTCTGATTCCGGACTTTGGAACGTTTTCTAGGCGTTCAGCTATGGACAAGTCAAACAGATCAGTTGTTCGAGATTCAGGCTAATAACGATATTCGCACTATTCAGAGTGAGAAACTGATACTTACTCTTTCGGAAAAGAAAGTGAACCGCACTTTTTATCTAAACGAGAGTACGAGAGAAACCCGTTCGGCTTGAGCAACAACGCCAAGGACACCAAGGCCAGAAATGTCTCGCAAATTGAAGGCCAAGTAACCGATAGCGACCTGCTGAACATCTTCAAGATGATGGTTCTGACACGAATGCTGGACGCCAAGATAATGAGCATACAGCGACAGGGAAGGATTGGACCATTCGTCCCCTGCTCTGGCGAGGAGGCCGCAATGGTTGCTAGTGCGTACACTCTAAACAAAGACGATTGGATGATTACGTCCTACCGAGAGATGGGAGCTCATCTCGTTAGAGGAGCAAGTGTAGATTCCATCCTATCTCAGCTGTACGGAAACGCAAATGACCTGTTGAAAGGCCGCCAAATGTCGAATAGTTGGGGCGATCGAAGGCTCAACATCGTTCCGACTGCTGCACCCATAGGCGCATATCTACCTCTTGCGGTGGGAATATCACTGGGTGCTGTGCTCAAGAAGAGGCGCCACGCAGTGCTCACTTACTTTGGTGATGGGGGGACTTCTGCTTCTGATTTTCATACCGCGATGAACTTTGCAGGAGTGTACCATACGCCCACCGTCTTTTTTTGCAGGAACAATGGGTGGGCAATCTCTCTCCCCGTCTCTAGACAGACAGCCTCGGAATCGCTGGCAGTGAAAGCGGTGGCATATGGCTTTGAGGGGGTCCAAGTTGACGGTAATGACGCGGAGTCGGTGTTCTTGTCGACTAGGAAAGCCCTAGAGAAAGCTAGAAGTGGCGGCGGTCCCACGCTAATTGAAGCAATGACCTACAGGGTTGGTCCCCATTCAACCGCTGATGACCCTAGCAGATACCGGACGAAGGAAGAGTCCGAAAAGTGGTCAAAGAAGGATCCGGTCGAAATCCTGAGACGAAGATTGGTCACTAAGAAACTGTGGAGCGAACCCGAGGAGAAGGAGCTCGTTTCCTCGTATGATAAAGAAATCTCTGCGAGTATCGAACGACAAGAAGCAACAAGGACTCTACCTCCTGAAGAACTGATCTTCGACGACGTATACGATAGTATTCCCTGGCATTTGGAAGAACAAAGAAAGGAACTAGCAGAGTACTTGCGTAGCGAAGGCTAGCTCGAAAGTCAGACTGACTTACCTTTTTGTTCAGCTTTTGAATCTGTTTCCTTCAGCTTAGACTGCCACAATCGTTCGATTTCATACGATGAGTATCCTTTGTCCAGACCTTCTTTTTCGGATTCTGAGATCGAATCCACAAGATTCTTGGTATAATTCGACCAGATCTTGTCGGCCTCCTCTCGGTTGAATTTCTTCCTTGGCACGAACTTCCCGCCGATAATAATCATGCGATAATAATTAGTGTTTGCTATAGTTGGCAGTTCCGTGCATCAATTCTCGCCAATCATTCCACCGATCCAGGTCTCGTTTCCTATTGTAGTAAAAGGTCCGTGACCGGGATAGACTTCGGTGTCCCGTGGCAGCTGAAGCAACTTTTTCAGTGAAGAGACCATTGCGATAGGGTCAGCCCCCGCGCCATCTGTTCGTCCGTATCCTCCGGCGAACAGTGTGTCGCCAGAGAATAATTGATTTCGCCTTTCGTCGTAGAGGCAGATTGAGCCTTCGGTGTGCCCCGGGGTGTGCAGCACTTTCACTTGAACACTCTTTCCGATTTGAATAATTTGACCATCAACTAGTTGTAGATCAGGTTCGATCGGTCTCTTCTCTATCCGAAGCTCCCTTGAGGCTTCGTCTTCGGTGGCCAGCCTGTAGGCGTCAAGTTCATGGATCGCGAGCTTTGCACTAGTCGAGTTGCGAACCAAATCATCCTCCGCAGTATGGTCTGTATGTCCGTGCGTGTTGATTATCAAGTCAAGTTTGAGCTCAAGTTCCTTCAGCCGCTGCAGAATTTGTTTCGAACCTTGTCCAACATCAATTACCGTTCCAGAGTTGGCACCGTCTTCGTAGAGGATGAATACATTGTTTCCAAGAGGAGGAACCACCAGTGCTTCAATGCACAGCTCATTCTTTCTGAATGAGCGCCTTTGCGAACCCAAGCCCTATGCAACCTCGCATCGGTTAACCAAAGCGTCTCAGCTCTCAGATTCTACTCCTGTATCTGGAGCACTCTCAAGAGGCTTTAGAGAGTCAGAGACCCGCTTCATGTTGTACCCTATGATCAATCCTCCGGCCAACATTAGGTACGGAAAGAAGGAAAGACCGAACTTGTATGCCGGTGTAGAGCAAAGCGTAGATGAATCTGCGCCACACATTGGATTTGTAGTGACAACCAACGCCAGAGGAAACACCAGCAATATTCCGCCCACCACGAAGAAGGTAATTATCGACCTGCGTGATGGAGGTTTTCGAGAGGTTCTGCGTCGACTGGAATCTTCGTTCATGACAGTCTTACCTCTGAGCTCTTTCCGGACAAACTCACTTTCTTGTCCTTGAGCTCGCTGATATCTCCTTCAACGAGATCGAATAGAGGAATCCCGGCAATTGCGCAACCTGATGCGGTAATTATGTCTGCGCGCTGGTTGATGATCGCCTTCGGAGCCTTTCTATTTTTCTTCATTCTGTAGATTACGTAGGCTCCTACGGAGCTTCCAACAGTATTTGGGAACGCAAGTATCTTTCCTGCAAATGGCTTCCCGTATAGCTCATGTTTGGGATCGCTGACCATGCCGGTCTCAGGATCGACACCCTGCAAAAACGCAATTGGCTTTGAAGAGTACAGTATTTCCCCCTTTGTTTCGCCATCCACTATGGAGCGTGCCTTGAGTACTTTCAAATTGCATTCTCTTCCAGAATTGTTCTAGTATCCTTCAGCGCAATCTTCACGCCATGTACCTTCTTCATGTAATGCGCGCCTTTGCACGAATCGGTCTCAACGGACTCTGCGTGCAACGCTGAAATCAGAGGAGTAAAGTCTGCGCATGCGTCTCTCACAAAAGTTGCGCCCGCCGCTTCAATCACCTGCGCGTACCCTCTTGTTCTTGCAGTATCGTAAATCTTTGAAGAGCAAAAGACAACACATCTTTTCTTTAGCTTTTTACCGGCTAAAGACTTGCTAAGGTCATACAGTTCCTCAATTGTCATTTGAGGACATCCAAACACAATCAAGTCACCCTCGCTCGAATCCGAAATGTCGCTGATCGTCTTTTCATATTCGAATTCGGTGAAATCGATCGTTTCCACTCGTTCCTTTGAATTGTTCACAAACATACCAGAGCTACCCATAGTCCCTATTGCGGCACAGAGTGCTTTTGCTTCAGCCATCGATATCTTTGGCTTCAGTCCTTGAAAACCGATGACGCCCGGCACCTCTCGTCCTGCGAAGTATCCGAGCACACCGAAATCGACAGACCCGTTCAGCCCATCTTTTTTTCGCATTGCGATCCTGATATTCTTACTCGGTTTGCGATTGTAAGGCAAGTGCAAATCTGAGAGAACCGTCTTGCCAGTTAGAGCAGCAGCGAGTGCGCTCACGGCACTCTCTCTGTTTGTGTGCAGACCGAGTATTGAATTGGCGTAGATTGCGGCCGAAGACTCTGCCCAAGCTACGGCCGTGCCTCTCTTTGGCACTTTGTACGACTGGAAGGGAACGCACGTGAATGAGTTTGCTATTCCGAGCTTTTCATAGTATGATATTATCTTCAGCTGCTTTTCCGCGTAGTCTGCAGGTATCTCAAGTTCATCCCATTTCTCAATGTCCATTCCACATGGATTGACAGTGGTGAACACTTTGAATTTTGTTCCTCTGACAGAGCTAATCTTCTTGAGAAACTCGAGACCGTAGTCTCCAATCGTAAGATACGATACTCCAGAAACGTGTGCCCATTCTATTGGGATCAGTCTCTTCGCGTTCGTGAGCTTACCCAGCGCCACCAAAACACGGTATGCAATCTCCAAAGCCTCGCCTCTCTCTCCGGCAAGAGCCTTCTCTTCGTTGTTTGTCAGATACAATGTCTTGCACTCTTGAGTCCTTTTCAAGAAACTGATATTTTTCTTTGAGATTTTTCCTTCAACGAAGCAAGAATGGACTTTGCCAATGGAGAGCTCGAAATAGAAGCTCTCGAGTACTTTGAACGATCTTCCTTGACAGGCAATGTCGCGTCAAGACCCAACTTGCTTGTCACCGCTAGCTTTCCACTTGAAGGGTCAAGGCTCGATCCCTTTGCTCCATTGATTACAATCAGCCCCTTATCCGCTTGAAAGCGCGTAGTAAGAGCCCACTCAACCTCACCGGCGTCGAATGGATCTACGTCGCTGTCGACAACTATCACAAGCTTCAATGGGTGGGACGCTGCAAAGCAATCCAAAATTGCAGTCTTGCCGTCACCATCGTTGGATTTTTCGATGCTTGCGATGCAATGGAAGTAACCTCCGCCAGCAGGAGTCAGGTTGATCCCTCGCACCTTAGGGATCGACTTTGAGAGCACATCGATAATTCTTAGCTCTTGAGGAAGCCCCATGAACATTGCATGTTCTCTGGTGCTCGCGACAACTGCCTGATAGATTGAATCCTCCCGATAGTGCATTCTTTGGAATGTGATCACTGGCTGTTTGCGCACTTCATCATATGTACCCGTGAGATCGACAAAAGGTCCTTCATCTGTTAGTTCATTGTAGTCCAATATTCCTTCAAGGACAATTTCAGAATCCAACGGTACACAAGTCCCGGTCAACTCGGATTCGGTGAGTTCTAGACTTCCACCTGTAAGCTTGTTTGCGATTCTGTATTCACTTGCACCAAATTGGATCTGCAAAGCAGCCGCCACAAAGACTGCAGGTGGTGGTCCAATGGTTACGCTGATCGGCACCTTCCCTCCACTGTCCTTCGCAATTTGATTTAAATGGCGCGGAACTATTCTTGCCGCAACTTTGTTTTTTGACAGAACTAGCATCCGGTGAAAAGAGAGGTTTTCCTCCTCCGAGCCAGGAAACCTGGCTGAAACAATGCCAGCAGTCAGATATCGTCCTGCTTCTCGGTCAAAGTGTTTGAGAATCGGAAGTTTGCTCAAATCAGCTGGCTCATTGAAATCCCACTCTGAGCTCTTGAAAGAGGAAATGCGGCCCTTGGACTGAGCCGGACTCTGCATCGATTCTTGAAGTGTCTGGAGTAGATTCCCCTTTGTGACGCCAAGCCCAAGTTCTATCAATTCCTTCGTGGAGTAGAGATTTCCCGCAAGCCGGATTGAAGAACCGGAGACGTTTTTGAATAGAATCGGCCTTTCCTGAAGGACAGCGAGTATCGAAGAGATCTCGAGTTGTGGGGAGAGGCTTTCTTCGACTGTCAAAAGAGAGCCCTGAGCTTGGAGGGTGTCCACATATCCCTTCAAACTAGAGCATCAACCCGTTTCCAGTAATTTCCGAACTTCGCTTATCAGTGTTTTCATGCACGACGCTCCAATTTCTGAGCGTAGGTACATGGAAGTGACGGCCATCCCTCCAAGCCCTTCCGCAAGCATTTCACCAACCATGCTTGCAAATAGACTGCCTTTGCTCTCCGGTATCAACGGAGATGAAATTGCGTGTCCAGCCGATCTCACGGACAACGTGATTGAACCGAGCCTCTGTTTCTCGTCTTCAGATATGCTGACAAAGCATCCATTGGGGAAGGGAAGAAGCGTTATCACAAATTGGCGACCTTCCACAGTGCACTCTTTTGTTAGTAGCTGCACCTTGCGTTCTGGAGACTTGTCTGCTTCAGGCATGTCTTGATTCCGACGACTGCCTCTTATTAACATAGCCTGGAGAAATTCAAACCTGGAGTACATAGCTTTGCTGAACTTGAATCAGCTATCGCCTTGTCTGGATAAACCTGATGGTTGTGTACAATATCAGCAAATACACAAACAGTTGGAAAAAATCGAAGGCTGGCACACCCGCTAGGCGGGGACAATATCCTCCGTCACAGCGACTCGCGTAGTACCGGAATGTCAGAAATGAGAGCTTCAGGCTGAGGCCGGTCTCTCCAAAGTCGTTGCTAATTATTGAGGGATAAACGACGTATTGTAGGTATCCAGCTATCAAAGCAAGAGCTCCAAGAATTATGTCAACCATCACCAGTCTTAATCCAAAGAACTGTCTTTGCGATTCTTGCACACTGATTGACTGCATCATATTCGAATCGTCAGCAGATTTGCTCAATTAGTACTCCAACTCGCAGCAGTCGAACAAACGTTCCCAAGTGCTGTCTATAAGGTTGTTTGATAAACTGGCAGCAATCTACGTTGCTGAATTTTTCGGATATAATCATTACCTAACAATCTGAAGACGACCCTGAGGTTTCGCGAAGAGCAATGCCCAAGAATTCTTGATTGGAATAGCTATTCTTCGGTAGTGGAAGTTTAAGGTTCGCCAATTTTCGCCAGTGTCTGACAATTGTAGCAATGTCATATCCACATACCTCGACTATACCTGGATATGGGTCAGTAGTTGGCGCTACTCGTAGTCCCACGAGCATCGTTGATACGAATAGGAAGTAGGCTCTTTTCTTCGTGGTCAAAGATAAGAGGACTCCGTTTCCATCCACTAGTATTTTGAAAGGAGTCATCTCGTTGATGAATCTGCTAATGCCAGCCACCGCCTAGCGCTTAAGCCTGATCCAAGGCCCGGGATTCGCAAAGCCACGGAAGAACTTTAAGAAGAATATTGGCAAGTACAGAACGTTCTTCATGCTCCTGCTGTTCAAGGTCAGAAGAACCATGACTTTGGAAGCAAAAAGAAGCTCGCCTACTGCACCGGTCGGGAGCAATCGAGTGTTTGAGCCCTCCCACTCGGGCTTGTACTCGCGATACTGGGAATTGTGCCTCATTGCGTTGTAGACATATTGGGTTTTGAGCTGCAACTCGTCTAACCTTCTTTGAAGAAAGTATGTCTCCCTCGCATCAATATAGTTCGGTATCAACCTCCCTTCAAAATCTGATTTTCTTATTACAAGCAAGCTTGCTGGGAGACCATATGAAAATCTATGCCCTAATGCAAGCCCTACAACTGCCCCGTTCTGTTTCGACTGGAATGCTTTCTCGGCTCTGTTCAGAAAAGCCGAGTCCAGGATCTCAACGTCACTGTCGATGAACACAATGTATTCTGTATTCGAAAGATCGAGGCAACGTTGTCTTGCAAATCCCAGCCCGATACCTTCACTTTCTATTCGGCAGCCGAAACTTCTCGCGATTCCAGTTGTGTCATCGTTGCTAAAGTGATCTACGACGAGAATTTCAGCAGCAGGATAGCTCCGTCGTATACTTGACAGGCAAGAGTAAATGGTTTTTTGAGAATTATATGTGCAAACGCAGAAGGTGAAATCTTTGATCATTGTCTCAAGACGCCCTTCTACACAATGCAAGAAAATGATCACCAACCCTATTTCCGGGGAATGTCCTCCCCAAGATGAGATCTAGTCGTTTCATAAAATCGAGAAGACGTCCGTTGGGAAGATACTTCGTGAGGTTAGATGGCGGTAAGGTAACGACTACACCTAACACGTTGTCTATCCTGAACCAGGGTTGCAAAAGCATGCGCAACTCACCAACTGAAAATGCATTTGTCGCCACACAGAATCTTGATTTGCCTAAAGGAACCGGATTTTTCATTCTGGCAAAGGCCATTCCCGGGTTGAGCTTGAGAGTGTATCCCATCATTTCATAGAGACAGTACTTATTCCAGACTCCGAGAATGAGTGGAGCATCCTCCTTCAAGATCGAATGTATCGATCTTATCATCACATCGAGATTCGGCTCTGTATTCACAGTGCCATAAGTCGAATATGCGCCATCTAGGCTCGATATGCCCAGAATGTGCATCTTGGAAACAAGTTCGATTGGTTTGCAATGCACTGGAACAACGGCTTCAGATAGGCCCGCAGATCTCGCCTTCTCTGTTAGAACGTCCAACATCTTCTGCGAAATGTCACACGCAACCACCCGTATTCCAGCATTGGCAAGACTCAACGTTTCTGTGCCTGTCCCGCAGCCTATCTCAAGCACCGTGCTTCCTGGCCGAAATATGGTTTTCATAACTCCGATGGAGACATTTCTGAGCCATGTGTTGATTGGATTCCCAAAGATATGCCTGTCGTAACTATCTGCGACTGAGTCAAAAGCAGCCTCCAGATCCCCGTAAACCAATTCATCGTAATTTAGGGCACCAAGCTTCTTTGAGATGGATACCTGTACGTAAAGACGTTGTCCCTTGTACCACCTATTCACCGTCAATCTTCCGTACTTTCTGGTGAAAATGGAAAGCAATGGGTCACCCAAACCCGTTATCTCCTTGATCTGCGCAGTTCCCGTGCTTTCTCCTGCTGCCGAGAACACTTTCACCATTGGGTTTTCGCTTACGTTCTTCACCCAGTCTTGACTACCGGTATTCAGCGGGAATACTACGATTCCATCATTTGCTGCTATGTACCTCAGGAGTACCTGATGCGGAGTGCCACTCGTTCTTCCGGTAGTCTCAAGCCGAAGGTACTGTCCCGCTTCCATGAAATGGAACCCCTGTTCCCTGAAATTAACAATTCCTAAGTGACGCGTGCGGCTTTGATTTTGAATGATCTCCTTTTTATAGCATGCAGGAAGTTTTGAAATTGATGCACATTTCAAACTGGATTGGGAAGGATGATCTGTCGGCGCTGCTGGATTCGAATGAACCTAGAGTCGTGCTTTTTGCAGCCGACTGGTGCGGATATTGCTCAAGGTTCATTCAGCTCATTCACAGCCATAAAACAGACTACGATGGACAAATCCATCTCGTTAACACTGATGATACCGACGAGTCGCTATGGGATGTTCACAAGATAAATCTCGTCCCCACTCTAGTGGTGTTCAGTCGAGGGGAAGAGATCATGAGACGAGAAGGAAGGATTGGCACTGGACTGCGCCAAGACGATTTGGAGGCTGCGCTACAGGCTGCATTAACATCTAGACAAGCTGTGGGTAGCTAGACAATATCAGGACCACGACTGAAGCAGCCATTGCAATACCCCATCTTGCTTTATCCCAGTTGAAAACACGTGTTCCATCGAGAGATCCGAATGGAATGAGATTGATTATCGCAAGCCAGGCATTAAACTGCCCAAGCTGTATCATTGCCAGGCCGATCAACAAGTGAGAAATCCTGTACGCAACGATGAAGCCTGCGGCGAGAACTATGTTCAGTCCCGGGCCGATTAGTCCAATTGCACCCATGACGTCTTTGCGAGCATCTCCCTGGATATTGACCTGTCCCGGAGCAAGAAACTTGATGGGAAGAACGGCGCTCGCGGCTGTGAGCAAGAGACCGTACATCGTGGTCCTGAATTCAGCCCAGAGGCCGTTTCTTTGAGCCAGCAATTTGTGCGCCAGTTCGTGTCCAAGGAAAGATAATACAAACCCAGGGGTCAGCACGAGTAGAATCCACGGCTGCGCGAAAATCAACCCGGGATTTAGCGAAATGCCAACCAGTACCATCACGAGAGTGGCCATCAGCACATGCTTTTGCTCGACCTTGGATAGCAATCCCCTGTACTTTAGTCCAAATCTCCTCCGGGTGGATCGTGCAACAGGTACTCCGAATGGTGAGATTTTGGGCTTGCTTCGAGGCGCGCTGATTTTTGCATATCCAGGCTGAATGGGACCACCCACGCGCGGACATGAGTGATTCTCAGGAAGACGGTGCTCTCCGCAAAACGAATTGCCGCAGTAATTGCATCGAAAGGGAAGCCCCTCTACACCCCTACCGCAAAAATGACATTCCATTGCTCGTTTTTTCTCCGGAGAACGAAGCTTACTGTTTTCTTGTTGAAAGAGTAGAAAAGAATATCCTACGTTGCAAAGAGGCAATAGCAACAACAATTCAAATGTCGTAGCAGTTCTTTCTGTCACGACAAATATTCAAAAACGCATCAGTTGCCATTTCCACGCACGATGAGAGAAACAGACCCTTTCGAGCTGTGGAGCCAAGCTATAGCGCTTGACAGGGAATCAAAGCTCGACGAGTCCAAGACAAGATTCAAGATCGCAGCAGAGAGATTTTTCTCTTTTTCAAAGGATGCTCCGGAGGTGAGCAGGGCATTATTCGAGTACTCGACGCTGATGGATGCTTTCTCTCTGATACAGGAGGCCAGACTAACAAGAGATGCTTCAAATCTTGAGGGGTCCCTGACTCAATTTGGAAAGGCGGCAGAAATACTCCGGGCGACGATTCATTTTGGATTCCTCGCGAGCTACACTGCTGCTTGTGCCACTCTGGAAACTGTCATGTCGATGGAGGAAAACGACGAATCCTTTGAGGCTCTGAAGGGTGCAAACGCACTTCTGGAACAGTCAAAGCTCACACTTTCGTTCAGGGATGAACGCCACTTCCTGGTACGTGTCATAGATGCTATGATCAAATTTTCAATCTCCCGATGTCTCCTTGTCGAATCGCGCATGCTTTTAGAAGCGCACGACTCCATGTCTTCTGAACGAAAGCTGAGTCAATCGCGCGCTGTGATGAAGGAATACGAAGATCTTGCAGCGCAGAGTCAACTTGAGAAAGGCAGGATAGACTATTTTCCAGTCGATGACTGGAGGAGAGCGCTGGTTGGTGCTTATGTCAGCTGCTACCCCGATCCGGACAAGATGTGGCTCCTAAATGTGGGTGCGAGTCCAGCAACGATCCATCAAATTGGTAACGATCTAACAAGTACACAAATTGCCCCCCAAAAGTCCCATGCGTACGACCTCAAGGGAAAAAGTGGGAAGATCAGAGTGATCTATACCGATCTGAAAAGTGGGCTTTCGTTTGACGAAGGTTGTATGATGCTGATTTAGGCGTTCTCGGAATTGCTCGTAGATTTGTTGTAAACATGCGCGCAAGCATATACATCCTGTAGTGCAAAGCCAACAGATTTGAAGATAGTGACTTGATCCACCGAAGATCTGCCTTTGATGTTTTCCTTGATCAAGTCCGAAAGAGTGCCGAGCAAGTGACGCTCAGTAACCTTTCCGATTTTAATGGCGTGGATCACGTCGCCTGCTTCTTTCAGAACACCTTCCTTTGTATCTGCGAACAATGCAGAATTGCACACAGTTTCCAGGTCAAGCTCCCTCCTTTCTGGTAGTGTGCCTATGCTGTTGATGTGTGCACCGGCAGGTATCTCATTCCAATCTATCACCGGGACAGCAGAATTAGTTGCCACAATTATGATGTCGCTATTCTTCAATGCAAAAGTCCTGTCTTCGACTGCTTCGACGCTGATTCCAAGAGTTCGACGCATTTCGTTTGCGAATTGCACCGCGTTGCCTAGTGTTCGACTGTAAACAAGAGCATTCTTGATTTGCCTTACGCAACAGATAGCCTCCAAAATCGTCCTAGCCTGCTGGCCGGAACCAATTACAGCTACAGACTTCGAATCCTTTCGAGAAAGGTATCTTGTCGCTAGTCCTGAAACCGCGCCTGTTCGAATTGCTGTAATCATTGGAGAATCGAAACTCGCAAGAACATTTGAATTCATAGAGTCCATCAGAACAGTTATGCCTCCCTGTACCGGGCGCGAGAAATTTGCTGGATTGTTCTTGTATTCTGTCACTATTTTGACCGCGAATCGGTTCAGCTTTGTTGACAGTGAGGGCATTGTAAGGATAACAGAATCTTGATCCACGCGCAAGACTGTGCGCATCGGTTGTCTATCGATGTTCTCTTCCTCGTTGGTGTAAAGATCTTCCATTGCATCAATGCATTCAGACATCGGTAGTGACTGCTTAATCTGATTGCCATTGAAATGCATCATTAGAACACTCAACTCCCACTAGTTTGCAAACTTGTGTAAACGCGGGAAAGTCTCAACGCAAGTTGTGCTATACCCACCGCATTCGTTCCAAGCAAATACGTAATCGCTTCAACGCCTTCGGAACCTCTGTCGACTACCGCCACGGGCTGACTTGCACCAACGACTGGAAGTTTAGTTGACTCTAGACGATGCAGAAGCAAATCTTGCTGAGAAATTTCTACCGACCTCCTGCTCTGTCGCAAGTCTGATAATTGAGTGAAGACCATTGGGATGGAAAGTTCGTCCAAAGCTATCTGTACTAAAGCGTCGTATTTCAAATTGATCACCGCCCTGAAGTTCTTGTCTCTTGCATGGAAAATAAGCAGCACTCTTGACATATGGTTGGAACAACCGAACTCTGGCAACACGAAGGCTTTTGCCCGACTGTGTATCCGATTGATTCTCCCTGGAATAGCAGCTATATCTCTACTCGTCCTGGGTTCTTTCTTGCACATGGCAATGTTGACCGAGACTTCTGGCATAAGATATGGGAATTGAGTGGAACTTTCGATGAGACCAATGGCTTCCGAGACTTCGCGAATTACTGCGGCGTCTTCGGCTTCCGAGTTTTTTGATGTGGACGCTTCTCGTGCCGGCCTGTGCAACTCCATGCAGACAGAACAGTCTGACTGCACACGTGATGTGCGCTGATGCGCCGAGCAAATAGCTCCTGAGAAAAGCAGGTTCTTCCAAATTGAGTATAGCGTGAATATTCCATCTACTTGGCTCCGTCTTACATCTTCTGCCAAAATCTTGGAATAGCTGAGGACATCATTTTGACTCATTGAGAATCTGCTTGTGAGTTCATTCACAAAAGTCATCTTTCTCTTGTTCAGGTAGTGGCTGACCCGAGCTTGCGTGATACCCAATAACACTGCGATTTGCCTCTGGCTCTCACCTGACTCGTGAAGGTCGTGCGAAACTAGGCCTCGCATGTTGGGTAGGAAATCGCTCGTCATGATTTCACAAGGCGGCTGCATTTTGATAATGTGGTTATTGACTGACTTATAAGCCTGAAAAATTCCTGGCTATCTGTTCGCTGGACGGGAATTCATTGTTCGAGAGAAAGTCCACCGGTCTCGTTAGACAAGCTCGATGGCTCGACACATTCGTTTTCAACTCATCGAGCAGCTGGCTTTTTGGGCCTCTTGTTTTTGCATTGTCCTCGTTAACGTGGCTGCAAGGATCCGATCTGGTTTCTGCTGAAATGGCAGCCGTGATGTTTGCAATTGCGATTGCAGTCATGTACGCAATGCTGACAGCACTCATGCCGCGATCCGGAGGCGACTACGTTTTCAATAGTCGAGTTCTTCGTCCTTCGATTGGTTTCGCTTTCAATTTTTCATTGACAGTGTGGCAGCTTTTTTCCGCAGCATTCACACTATTCTTCGTAACCAATTATGCTCTCTCCCCTGGTCTCGAAGTTCTTGGTTATTATTCCAACAACACTAGCTTGATCGACATTGGTGTGGCACTGAGTCAGCCATTGGAGTCGTTTATCTTCGCCACAGTGTTGAATTTTGTCTTCCTGTTGCTTACTTCTTCTGGACTCAGGCGTACGCTCAGTGCACTCAACGTGATGTGGATTGTCACGCTCGCCGGCACAGCGGTAATGATTGTTTCATTGCTAGCCACAAACGCCACGGGTTTTCGTACCTCGTTCGACGGATACGTCAGAGCGGTTAATGGAACGGGAACCGTCAGTGATCCGTATGCATTCTTCTTGGAACAGGGAGCCTACGCCAATCTGCATTACGCATTGGCACTGCCGTCTATTGCAATCTGTGCATCGTCGGTCATTTGGGTATTCTGGGAAACATATGTTTCGGGCGAAGTGAAAAGAGCAAGTCAGCTGAGGCGCAATCTATCATCAATGGCTGGCGCAGCTATTTTGAATGGTATTCTGTTTGTGGCGCTCGTTTATCTCATCTATAGAATCATAAGTCCAACGCTTATTGCAGGAATATCCGCGCTTGCCTATTCTGGTGTTGTGTTTAACTCTCCGATCCAAGCTTTGTCTGCAATTCTGGTGCTCGCAAGTGGAAACTTTTATGGGGCGCTACTTGTAATTGTCGCGATCACACTAGGCACAACAGTTTTGCTTTTGCCTGCACTATATCTCCAGCCTTCTCGGTCTATCTTTGCTTGGAGTATTGACAGAATTGCCCCTCTGAAGCTAGGCGCCGTAAGTGATCGGTGGCAATCTCCAATAATGAGTATGATCGTGTCATTTGTCGTGATCGAATCTGCATTGCTCATGATCGAAGGCATGTACCAATCTCTTTTGGCGATATTCTATGCAGTAATAATAGCACCCGCTTTTAGCAGCATATTTCCGACGTCGATTTCTGCCAACAGTCTAGGTCTGACTAACAAGCTTGGTTTCAACATTTCAAAGAAGTATAGAATTTTACTGTCAATCCTAGGCATTACGTCGATGATCTTCATTCTCTTCATGACTTACGTCTTCATCTCAAATGAGGCAAACTTCGCACTGAACCCTGGCTTGATAGTGCTCAATTTCATTTTCATACCAATCGGACTTGTAATCTACTATATTTCGTATTACGCCAGAAAAACCAAAGAGAAACTGAATCTGGATCAGATCGCCATGGAAATTCCTCCCGAATGATCTTAGCACTCTGAAAGATAATACCCACACCAAAAACGAGTCACGGGCTCTCCAAAATCATTATTACGCCAAAGAGCAAGTCCGACATTGTCCGAGGAAATTGCTCTAATTGACTACCGCCTACACATCTGATCAGAGAATTCAAACCGATGTCGCCGTGATTGGTGCCGGAATCGGTGGATATACTGCTGCAATAAGACTGGGCCAGCTTGGGAAGAGTGTAGTGCTGGTTGAAAAAGATAAGATTGGTGGCGTTTGTCTGAACATAGGATGCATACCCAGCAAAGCCATCATAACAGCCAGCAAGTTGGTAAAGAATGCAAGAAACGCAGCAAAGATGGGAATTGACGCCACGATACAAGTCGACTTTAAGAGACTCCAAGAGTGGAAGCAAAATGCGGTCAACAGGCTCACCAGCGGAGTCGCACTTCTGTGCAAGGCGAATAGGGTTCAAGTTGTCACTGGCACTGCGAGACTGGTGGATCCTAATCTCATCGAAGTGGACTCCAATACCTCATCGGGTATTCGAACCATAGAGTGTGGCAATATCGTAATCGCGACCGGCTCATCTTCTATCGAACTGCCGAATTTGAAATTTGACGGGAAAAGAATAATCACAAGCACGGAAGCACTTGCTCTTACGTCTCCATCCAAGAAGCTCCTGATTGTGGGAGGAGGCGTGATAGGCCTCGAAATAGGCATGGCGTTTGCCAATCTATTCGGAACGGAGCTTACAATTGTTGAGCTAATGGATCAATTGCTTCCGGGAACCGATTTGGATCTGGTCAACGTTGTTTCGAGAACTCTACAGAAGCTCGGTGCAAAGGTCTATCTGAAGAGCAAAGTCAAATCCGCCGAAGTGAATGGCGAGTCTGTGAACGTGACTTTTGAGACTCCGGAGAACTCTTCAATGAAAGCAGAAGTCGATCATGTTCTGGTTTCGGTTGGCCGGAAACCGAATTCGCATGATTTGAATCTTGAAAAGATAGGAGTTGAACTCGACGAGAAAGGGTTTGTGAAAGTCAATCGCGAAATGCGCACGAACTTGCCGAACATTTTCGCGATTGGCGATATTGTGGGCGGCCCACTATTGGCCCACAAAGCTTCCAAGCAAGGGAAAGTTGCAGCGGAAGTCATCGCTGGTTTGAAGAGCTCATTTGATAGTATCGCGATGCCATCAGCCATGTTCACCGATCCCGAAATCGCGATCGTAGGAATGAGTCCGAACGAAGCAAAGTCGAAGGGATACGAAACGTTGGTGGGGAGGTTCCCATTCATAGCGAGCGGCCGAGCTCTTGCCTCAATCGAGTTCGAAGGCTTCACGAAGGTCATTGCGGATAAGGCATCTGGAATTGTCTTGGGACTGGAAGTAGTCGGAAATGAAGCATCGGACCTAATTAGCGAGGGCAGTCTTGCTCTTGAGATGGGCGCTACGCTGGAGGACATTGGACTAACTATTCATCCACACCCAACCCTATCAGAAAGCGTGATGGAAGCTTGCGAGAACGCACTTGGCAAGGCGATACATATCCAAAACCGACAGCCTGCGAGTTGACATGCCTCCTTGGCGCCTAGCAAAGTCGTATCTGAATCTGGTCTTCGACTCAAAAAAAGAAAGGCCCTGCTCCAAGACCTCGGTTTTTCTACCAATTATTCAGAAGTCTGGAATCTGCAAAAGCAACTCGTGGAAGAGCGGATAGCGGGCACGATACCCGACACGCTTCTTCTGGTGGAACATGATCACGTACTGACGCTTGGAAGATCAGCACATCTAGAGAATGTACTGGTCAAGGATCTTCCAGTATTCGAGATCGAACGCGGCGGGGATGTGACCTATCACGGACCCGGCCAATTGGTAGCATATCCGATAGTCAATTTGCAGGAACTTGGAGTCAGTGTTAGGCAGTATGTCGAGCTGTTAGAACAAGTTCTAGTTGACGCCTTGAAAACGATGAATATACACGCTCAAGGGCAGCTCGGAAAAATGACAGGAGTCTGGGTGGAAAATGTCAGGAAGATTGCGAGCATCGGAGTGGCAACATCACATTGGGTAACTTATCATGGATTTGCTCTAAATGTGAACACTGAGCTCTCATATTTTACGAAAATAAATCCATGTGGATTTAGCGCAAGCGTGATGACCTCCGCGGCCAGGGAGTTGAACAGGCCTGTGGACATGAACGTTGTCAAACACGCCGTGATAAGCTCCTTTTCAGACCGATTTGGCTTTGAATTTGAAACGGTTTACTAACCCTAGCAGCCATGTACTGACCCACGAATGTCGACTCATAATGTCCGGATGACAATTCTTATAGAATCGGGCTAAAGATACTTTACTACTAACCAGTAGTAATACAGGGTCGCTATCGTTGAGTGATTTAGCTCCAAAGCAAGTAAGTAACGTCGCAATATTTTTCCGGCTGACAAGAGCTCAATTTATTCCTCTCATCATACTGCCATCGTTAGCTGGGGCTTCTTTTGCATATTTTGTCACACAACGGTTGAACCTTGGATTCTTACTGCTCAACGCTATCGGCGTGGTCTTGTTGCATCTTGGCGCTAATTCGATAGATGATTGTTATGACTATCTGAACAAAGTCGATCGGATTGCAGATGAAATGTTTCCTCCAAATTTCGGTGGATGGAAACCGCTACCACGCGGTTTGATAAGTCTGAAGTCTGCGAAAACAGTCTCCTACTTGCTGTTTGTCGCCAGCCTTTTGTGCGCACTCTACTTCACATTCGTCGTTGGATTTTGGGCAATACTCTTCGGAGTATCTGGAGTCCTTCTGGCAATATTCTACACCGCACCTCCGTTGAAACTTGACTACAGCGGCTATGGACTGGGCGAACTGGCAATACTGCTTGCATTTGGGCCGATTCCGATGCTGGGCTCGTACTACGTGCAGACAGGAGCTCTGAGTCTTTCTGCACTCTTTGTTTCAATCCCAATTGGAATAATGACTGTTACAATACTAATCGATCATGACCTCATTTTCTATGAAGTGTATTTGAAAGCTGGTAAAATGAGTCTCGCAACGGTGCTTGGACGAAAAAGAGCGCTTCACGTGTCGCTGATCCTGACCCTCTTCAGTTATGGAGCAACAATTGCACTTTTACTGATTCGTGTCTTGCCGATTCAGGCTCTAGCAGCCCCTGTACTTTCCGGGCTGCTACTTGCAAGAAAAGTGTCAACGTACGCACATCCTAACGAGCCACCACCATACTACCTCCCATTCACGGTAAACGGCATGCTAGCCAATTGGACGTTCAGTCTGGTTCTGGCTGTAGCGTTGCTCCTGTGATCCAAACAGTCTACGAGAAATTCACGCCGTCGGCCAGCAACATGCCCGGATTCTCTAAGATCGAAACTATCTTGCTTGTGAATCGCGCAGCGTCCGCTCCATCGACTTGTCTATGATCGAAAGTCAGTGCCACGTTTGCGATATCACGAATGACTATTTGGTTATCACGGACAACTGGCCTTTTCTGAATCTTGTGCACGCCTAAGATTGAGACCTCGGGGACGTTTATTATTGGCGTCGAACCAATTCCACCCAGAGTTCCAATGTTAGTTATTGTGAAGGTGCCGCCCTGAATATCTTCGAGGA
>JAKAPU010000009.1 GCA_021806865.1 archaeon | reverse complement strand
CACAGCTATAATCCCATTGAGATATGTATGAGATCGAAGAGTTTCAATTGATTCGTGTGCCTATATAAAAGGGCCCCATCCATTTTCTACACAGGCGCAGGAAAAGAACCAAGATGTAACTAGGTACCTTAGATAGAAGTGTTCTATCGGCTTCGATGATGGATGTTTGTCGCGAATACCATTGCTCTTTCCAGATCCAAAAAATTCCGAAAGCTCATGATCAATCAGCTTCGCAAAGTAAACTGAGCACTTAACAGAAACGTTAAAAAGTTCAAAACTACTCCTGTTCAAAATCTAGGTCTCCGCCTTGTCCGCTATCGAAGTAAGTTCTCTAAAGAAAAACTATGGACAACTAAAGGCCGTGGACGAGATCTCCTTTCAAGTAAATCAGGGCGAGATCTTTTCCCTGCTAGGACCAAACGGTGCGGGAAAGACGACAACGGTGGAGATACTCGAGGGGTTAAGGCAGAAGGATGGTGGTGACGTCAAGGTCTTGAGCTACGATCCATGGAAGGATGGCTACGAGCTTCACAAAAAGATCGGAGTCATCCCACAGGGCTTTCACTTCTTCGACAAGGCCACACCCAAAGAAGCAATAGATTACTACTCGGCCCTGTTTGACGTAAAGACTAGCGCCAGCGAAATTTTGCGCCAGGTGATCCTAGAAGATTCCAAAGTCCAATTCGAGAATCTCTCTGGCGGACAGAAACAAAAGGTGGGGCTTGCCCTAGCTCTAGTAAACAATCCACAGCTACTGTTTTTGGACGAGCCAACGACTGGACTGGATCCACAGGCAAGGAGAGCAATCTGGCAAGTCATTAGATCTCTCAAAAGCCAGGGTCGAAGCATACTGCTTACAACGCACTATCTAGAGGAAGCGGAACAGCTTTCAGACAAGGTCGCGATCATGAACAAGGGCAAGATAATTGCAGCCGGAACGCCGGAAGAGTTGATCACAACATACGGCTCCGGAAAGAAGATGGTGATGGTGGGCGACAGCCTGGAGGATGTGTTCGTGAAGCTCGTCGGCTCGCCGATAGAAGATAACAGCTAGGGGATCAACCAATGGTCAGTCTGAAGAGAATCCTATCCGACTTTGCACTATTCCGCCGCGAATATCTGAGAAACAGGACTGGATTTTTCTTTGCACTAATTTTCCCAATTATTCTGATATTGATTTTCGGAGCAATATTCTCCGGAGGTAGCAGCGGCCCCGTCTCCGCCTACGTGCAAAATCAGGACAGCGGCCCAGTCTCAACCGCTTTCATGAATGCGATCAACTCAACGGGTGTGGTGCAGTTTACCCTGATTCCAAACAACGTCACCCTGTCTCAGTACTTGCTTACGCACTCTGGTAGCATTGGAATTTTAATCCCGCCTAACTTTTCCTCCAACTTTATTGCCGGCACACCAATAAACGTCACGGTTTATAGCAACCCTTCGGACACCTCCGCACAGGTTGTGATCAGCGTTACAAACGGAGTGATCAACGCTTTCAATCTAAAGCGCGCAGGTGGCAGCGCAGTACTTGGAATGGCAACTCAGACTGTGAGCGCGCAGCAAAATTACAAGTACATCGACTTTCTCATACCGGGATTAGTCGGTTTTTCCATCTTGACCAGTCCGATGTTTTCCATGGTGAACATATCATCCGAGTACAAGAAGACTAAACTGTTCAAACAGCTCTCCCTGACGCCGCTCACAAAGGGCGAGTGGCTCGTCGCAAAGATAATGTGGTACATCACTCTGTCTGTGATCTCATTTGTACTCATGTCGCTTGTCGGCACGTATGGCTTTGGCGGTCACCTTACAATAACGCCATGGGTGATTCCCTTCCTATTTCTCGGTCCCTTGTTTTTTGTCTCGCTTGGAATGTTTGTAGGATCCGTGACAAAGAGCGTAGAATCCGCCGGTGTCGTTGGAAACATAATCACTTTCCCGATGATGTTTCTCTCGGGTACGTTTTTCCCCGTGAGCCTCATGCCGAGTTACCTGCAGACTTTCGCGAGAATACTTCCTCTGTATTACCTGATAGACGGCCTGAACGCAGTCATGGTGTACGATAATTACGGCTCGGCACTGATCGACATCGTGGTTCTGGCAGTGCTTTCAGCGATAGTATTCGCGCTGGCCATCAAAGTGTTCAAGTGGCGCGAAGACTAGGACTGCTCTTCCACTTCGCGCAGGTCAGCAACCGCCCTGGAAACCGACTCGTAGTGCCTGACTATTTCCTCGACATCCTTGAAACTCTTTGACCCTCTCCTCGGAGGTTGCCAGAGGGAGATGATGTTACCGTCAGGGTCGCTGAACCACGCGGTCTTGCCCGAGGAGTCTTCGGAGATCTTCTTTGATCGGAATTTCACCCCTCGTTTTTGGAGGTCCGAACAAACCGTATCTATTGCATTCTCAACAACGAATATCAGATGACCGGAGGTGACCGGCTTTTGGGCATCTCCCTTGGCTTGAGGGGCCTCTTTCAGTGTAAGCCGGATGTTTCCCACGTCAAAATGCGCGGTGCCGTCATTATCCCCCTCTTCCTCTATGGATTTTAGCCCTAGCACATCCCTGTAAAATCGTCTGCTGTCCTCGATATCCTTACACTGGAATCTTATCGCGGCCAGCGGGAGTTGTCCGATTAATGACATTCTGGCGGCATCTGGTCGCAGTTCGCATGAATTAAACTTGATGATTTTGCAATGGATAAACGCGCTCAACCCGAGAAGCGTCTCTCAGGCCAGCACTTTGGCCGCAACCTGGTACTGCTTGAAATGGGTGAGGGAATAAGTCAGAAAGGCAGAACCGACGAGACACAGCGCCGCGAGCACGAAAGTGGTGTCGTAACCCAGGTAGAAAGAGGTAAAACCGGATATCAGCGAACCCACCATGGTCGACGTACCAACCATCGCGCTGTACACTCCAAGAGAGGAGCCTTGACTTCTGGGTCCGAGCGAATTGAATACCATCGTGTTCGAGGCCGTGTAGTACGTGGCGTAGGCTATGCCTGCCCCTATGGGATAGAAAATAAGCATCGGAGTCATGAAAACAAGGCCTGGGAGAAACAATACCGAGGCTCCGATTGCTGCGTAACAGCAAGAACGAATGGCAAGCCCGCTGACAGCCGTTTGTACGAGGGATCTTTTCTCAAGGTATGGACCGATGTATCTGAACGAGATTATCTGCACAACCATAGCTATCAAGAGGACCAGAAAGACTTCACCCTCTGTGAATCTTTGAGCATACATGGATGGAACTAGTGAGGTGTTGAATATGCCTCCGCCGAGGTAAAACATGACAATCGACAGGTAAAGAATCGGGATATGACCAGTGAGCTCGTTTCGCATTCCTTTGAATACTCTCCTAAAATCCGACACTCGCGGGACTCTAAGGAATATCATGGGGATTGCAAGCAATCTCTGGTAGAAGCTTCTCTTTTGGAGTACCATCATCTCTCTTTCAAATACGAAGGGTGGTTCCTTGATCATGACGATAGAAAGAACTGCTGACAGAAGAGAGAACGCAGCCAGTGGGATCACCATCCACTCGAATGGAAGAACATCCGTCCAGAAGATTCCAAGCAACAATCCAATCGTTGTGCCTATGCTGGATATCATTGAAAAGTTCGCGAAAGCGGTGGCCCACTTGGGCTTTGGTTCTGTCTCCATGATCAGCAAGTTGTAGGGCGTAGCTGAAGCTGAAGAGAGTAAAGAGAAAGCACCGTAGAGAGCCGCAATGAGGTAGATCGAATGCGCGAAAAGTAGCGCGATCAGATTACCTGCTACGAGAAAGAAACTAGCAACTATTATCGGGCGCCTCTGGTAAAAGCGATCGGTCGCAAATCCCCATACCATCGCCGCGGGAATGGTGACGCCATTGAACAGTGTAACAACAAGACCGACGTATATCGTACCGAGTGATTGACCGTAAATCGCAAGTATTGCAAGCTGAACGTATGTACCTATCGGGCCTGCGCCTATGTTGTAAGGAAGGGCAGAGTAAAACCAGCTTATCTTCCTTGATCTAGGCTTTTCACTACTGCCTTTAGATGTGACTTTGAGATCTGCCAAGGAAAATCGCTAGACGAGAGCTTTTGGATTTTTTGCGGTTATTAGGATGTTTTTGATATCTACGAATCAGAAGTTTATTTCGAAACCGTGGATTTGGACAGGACCTTCCGCGCTCCTGATGTATCTACTATCCGCGGTTCTAATTTTCTTCTCTCCTCGATTATTTCTGAGAGTATAGAGATTGCTATTTCCTCAAGAAGGACGGCTCCTATGTCCAGACCTGCTGGGGCGTGCACCTTCTCGATGAAATCATTGCTCACTCCAAGTCTTTCCAGCTCCAGCCTTGTCGCTTGCCAGCGATTTTTGCTCGCGACCAACGCGACATAATTGAGCTTGAATTTTGAGATGTGTTTCAGGAGTGGCGCATCGTTCACTCCGCGAGTAACTATCACCACGTACGACCCTTCGGGCACCTTGATCGAGTCGATGTCAAGGGTTGTTGTTGCTAGATCCGGCTGCCCACAGGCTCCGAGAGGATTGTGTTCGATTGTCCTAAAACCGATTTCCTTCCCGATGTTGACGACGTTTCTTTCCAGCGGACTGTTGAAGGTATCACCAAATACCACAAGAGTGGGTCTTGGGGCGTACGGCTCTACGAGTATCTCCATGTTCCCGCCGCAGTTTGTCTCGACGTGAATCTCGTCTCCCTCATCGGAGATGGATATCTTTCCAAGAGCTGTCTTTGCATCCTCCAGAAAGACTCGGACCACCCGCGGTTTTTGGCTCTTGATAACATCCAGACCAACGCGCACGATTGGCCCTTCAGGGCATCCACCACCGAGAGTCCCGTAGATTATCTCGCCACCTTCGGAAATGATCAACTTGAACCCAGGCTTGCCTAGGGTCGAGCCGAAGGTCTTGGTGATCGTCGCCACCGCTAGCTTCTTTTCCTTCAGCTCCTCGATCTTTGAAAGAAAAAGATCGTCCAATTTGCTCTCTCTTGGAGAGCTTTACACACTCGGTCTGATTTATTCCTTACACATGGTGGCTCAAGAGTGGCCGACTATGCGCCTTGGCTTGTACAACTCTTCGAGGTATTTCATATCGTCGCTGCTGAGTTTCACTTCGAGTGAAGCGACGGCGCTTTCTACGTGCTCGACCTTGGTCGCGCCCAGGATTGGCGCCGTAACTCCCTTGTGTAAGACCCAAGCCAGTGAAACCTGCGACGGAGTGACGCCCTTCTGTTTTGCAAGCTCCTTCACCCTATCGAGAATGTCAAAATCCTCCGGCCTGAAGTAATTGTTACTCAGCGGCTTGTCGGATTTGAACCTGTTCGATGCGGGAGCCTGGTTTCTCTCGTATTTTCCTGTGAGGAATCCTCTGGCGAGCGGGCTCCACGGAATCAATCCAACGCCCTGATCCTTGCACAGCGGAATCATTTCCCTTTCTTCCTCCCTGTAACACAGGTTGTACAGATTCTGCATAGTGATGAAGTGCACAAGGCCGAGCATCTTGCTTGTGTAAAGCGCCTTTGAAAACTGCCATGCGAACATGCTAGAGCCTCCGATGTACCTTATCTTACCTTGGTGAACTAGGTCATCGAACGCGCGCAGTGTCTCTTCGATGGGCGTGTCGTAATCCCAGCGGTGCGTCTGATAGAGGTCGACGTGATCCGTTTGTAGTCGGCGCAACGAACCTTCTATCTGTTTCATCATGTGATATCGCGATAGTCCTCTTCCGTTTGGTGCCTCTGACATTGGATGGCACAGCTTCGTTGCGATGAAGACATCCTCCCTCCGCCCTTTCAGCGCCTCGCCAAGTATTTCCTCAGAGCGGCCAAAGGAATACACATTGGCGGTATCAAAGAAGTTGATTCCAAGGTCAATTGCCTTCTCTACGATCGGTTTTGCCCTGTCAAGCTCAATCATCCACTCCGCCTTGCCGAAACTCATGGTGCCTAGGCAAATTCTCGAGACTTTTACTCCAGCTGAGCCAAGTTTTGTATATTCCAAGTCTTCTACTTCAACCCGGGTTAGAACTCACTCGACGTGCCGAACCGGGTTGAATAAGTCTTTCCAATATTCGAGAGATCAGCGTCCAGCGCATTGTCTGGATGCGCTAGATGGAATTCTGCGATTCCTGACGCCGCTTTGATCTAGGAAAGTTGCTTCTTTGCTTTAACGGAGAAAGTGCCATCGCCGTTGTCCAAAACTAGGTAATCAAATTGCTTCCTTTTGAGTACAGAAGTAATCGAACTGGAAGCAGTATACTTGTCGTCAGTAATTATTTCTAGAATATCAGCATCGGCCGCAAGACCAGCGAGCTTTGAAGTCTCAAAAGAAGGATAAGGACACACCAGACCTCGTGTGTCTATCTTCTTGGACGGAGCAAGGTTAGCAAGCGATTCCGATCCGGCAATTATTTTTTGATTGACCGAGCTCAAACTCTATCGCCTAAACAAAGAGTACTATGCCGCCGTCTTTTGCCGCTGGAAGTGCATTGTTGAGGAATCCTACTACGTCTTCGATCTTCACTCCGGGTATTACTGTAGACTCGTTGATTCCTAGCTGAGCAAGCATCTGGGTGGATGGAGCGCAAGCGCATACCGTTGCCCCCGCTCCAATCGCATCCTTCACGTATTGGTCAAGAGGAGGCATTCCCGGAAACTTGATCTTCTCGCCTGCATCCTTCTTAATCACATCCCAGCCAGACATGGTACAGTAAAGGTGAACCTTCGTGCCAAGAGCCGAAGCTCCGAGTGCAAGAGTAACTGCAGGATAGACCCGCGTAGGATCATTTGATACGATAACCATGTGTATTTCCTGCTGTTTTGATTGTTGCTCGGAGACTACCTGAGTCATGGAAAAAACTCCCCTACGAGGCGGTTTAAACCATCTGATAGAGGCAGAAGCTTGGTAACTGCGCGCAGGATAAGCGCCTAGCTTGAAACAAAGATCGAGATACTGGTGAGGTATTCCGGGTTGTTCTGATCTCCCTGCATCATGGTGATCGTATACACGCCGTTCCCATTTCTCTGGACGAAAGCAGAAAGAGAGAACTGGACGTCTACACTTGTGCTCGTCACAGTCCAGGTGGTCGCCCTGACCGTGATCCCTGTGCTGAACTGAGAGCAGCCTCCGAACAGGCTGTTGCACGGCGGCACGACGCCACCCACAAAAGTTCCAGGAGTGTACGGCCCGTCATACACGCTATTCAAGGTCTGGGGACTGATCGGTTGCGGAGTGGAATCGTAGAATATCAGGACCGAAGTCGGGTTGAGTGCTTGGGAGGTGTTTCCCTCCAAGACCACGTTACCGTTGGGTGTCTCAATCGGTGAGGTTATGTTGATGTAGTAGGTTTCAAAGTCTTCTACAAAGTACACGTGCGTCGAATCATACGCGATTCCTATCGAGACTCTGTTGTGGTAAGGATTGAGGATATTATTTCTATGTCCGTTGTTACAGCAGGCGCTATCGTTGTACATCATCTGCCACTCCAGATCATTTATCGCCTTCTCCACACTCTGCACACTCACAAAGCTTGGCAGCGAGGTATACTCATACGCTACATTTTCCTCGACGAATCCTGTTCCATTTAGCAGAGTGTACCGCATGTACGGCTTGTAACCCTGCGTGTCCCAGTGACTAAAGTAATCATTTTGCAGCATCGAATCGGCGTGCTGCTGTCCTGAAGGTATTGGGCTCAGAGTCACGCTGGTTAGTCCAGAAGCTGTTCTATTCTGGTTGATTATACTCAGAGCATAGTTAGCAAGCACATCATAGTTTGGAGGATATGTTATCTCGACGCTAGATCCGTTGGTTGTGGAGCCGTTCGTCAGGTGGAAGGTCGAAGTTGTATTCTCGGCAGTGATGATGCTGGTCAGAGAAAGTAGGTTTGGCAGTGCAAAGAAAGCGATGATTACAATTAGCACTATTCCAATCAGAGCAGCACCGACGCCAGCCCAGCTCCTGCTGCTTCTCTGAGGTTCAGGCAGAGACTCCATTGCGAGATCTAGCTTAGAATTACAGCAAAGACCTAGTTTACATATTAAGCGTTTGCAATACTTTGGTACAAATGTCACAAAGAATGAAATCGTAGTACAGATTGTAATGGTGAGTCCTGTGAAGTCTGGAACATTTCAAAGAGAAGCGAGTTGCGTACTTCACCAAGTGATGTGTAACAGGGATCAATCAGCTTTCCACTTGAAGATACATCGAGAGTCTTTTTGCTACTGCCTTTGCGTCTTCCTCCGAGTCGAATTTCCAAACAAGCAATTCCTTGTTTGGAGCGGGACGGAATCCAAGTTCGTTGGCGTTGTCCATGTCTGTTACGATTGTCCCTGATTTAATCTCACCCATCCTGGCATCGTCATAGGTTGCTTCGACAGGATCGGTTCGAAGATGTAGCGAAAGCCTAACTGGCTTCTGTGACTTGCGGATGAACAGCACATCGTAGCCGGCCGCGATCAGTATGAAAATGATCAGAAGAATATATCCGCCTGGCGGCGCAAGTATTGCGAAAATCACTCCCAATATGACGAGTGAGAGCGCTATGATGTGAATCTGTTTCAGTGAGGCCCTGCCTACACCTTCAAATGTTATAACTTCGGGAAACTCTGAGAACCTCGAATCTTCGGACAATTTCAGGTCATCTCAACCGTGCTTCTCTTCTGTTCGCGCCTAGCGAGGAAAAGCACAGGGAGGGCTATGAAGTTGACTAGCGAGAGCCCGAGAAGTGATTTGGCCATGCCCTGCTCGAAGAGTGAAACAGCCGTACCGCTCAGGTTTCCAAGTTGACCGAGATATATCTCGGAGATGACCTGTGGTGGAAGAAAGCTCGCAGACACTCCAACCACTACTGCAATACTTGCTGCAAACCCAATGTTGATCAACGTGAACATTGTGCCGTTTGCTACTCCCCTGAGCTCTGCTCTTGCAAACCTCAGCGTGGAATTGATCATCGGGGCCCAGACGAGGCCGCCGCCGCAACCTATGATGGTAAGAGAGGCACCAATGTAAAATGGGGAAGAGTGAGCAAGTATTTCGAATCCCAGTGCAATGGTTCCCACGGATTCAAGAAGAGCGCCGAGCATCCCGAGCGACACAGCAGTTTTTACTTTATCTGACAGCCTGCCAGCTATGGGGTTAGTGATTACTAGGGCAAGAGGTAGAGGCGCGATGTACAATCCTGTGGTAATAGGAGAAAGGTTTGCAACCGACTGGTAGTAAAAAGACATGGCAAATGGAATGCCGAGGAAAGCAATTTGCAGTATGGAATTTCCAGAAATACAGTACACAAATCCCTTTGATTTTACTAGCTCGCGATTCAGTAGTGGGCTTTTGGATCTGTGCTCGTTGAGGAACAGTAGTCCAAGAAATGCGAGACTTGTTAGGGCGTATATGTAGTTGAAGAACGTGAGCCAGAGCAACACCATGGCCACCGCAACCCCGAGTAGAAGGGAACTCACTGGGTTGATGCCGCCGGACACCCTGCCTTTGTTGAGCCTTGACGGGATCCTTCGTGTTCCGATTAGGATTGCCGCTGCTGCTATTGGAACATTGATGTAAAATATGAGGCGCCAGTCGAAGGTGACTATGAAGCCTCCGACGACCGGCCCGGCAATTGCGCCCACTGCCCAAGAAACAGAGTTCACTCCGACAGCGGCACCGCGCTCATTCGGAGGGAATGAATCAAAGATTAACGGAACAGTGGTGGCCGATAACACGGACGCACCAACCCCTTGGATTACTCTGAATACTATCAACTCGTAGATGTTCATGCTCACTCCACAGAGAGCAGAAGCGGTACCAAAGATCGCAAACCCGATGAGGTAGATTCGCTTCTTGCCATACCTATCCCCAATCTTCCCTGACTGGAGCAGGAAGATAGCGGTCGCAAGTATGTACCCTGTGATGACCCAGCCGAGCTGGGACACTCCGGAAGAGAGACTATCAGCAATTTTTGGAAGTGCGATCGTGACAATGTTTGTGTCAAGGGCAGCCATGAACGAGCTGAGGGTGGTCACAGATAGTATCGTCCATCTGGACAGCTTTTCTGCCTCGTTGCTCGTCGGCATCGCAACTTCGTCCATGTAATCTTCTTCCGTCTACTGCCTTTGTTATCAACGGAGTGAAAAGCGTAACGTTGGATGATTGTATCATGTGAGCTACTTTGTTAGAAAGTCCGCCGGCCTGGTCAAAGTACGAGGGCCTACCACTTGCGATGGCTGCTTGATCTGCTGGTAGAGTTTTTCAAAAAAATACAAAGTTTTGGTCTTCTCCAAATTTCCTTCGTACTCCTGTGATGTACGGTTGCATGATGCTCCAAGCGAGCTCGGTTTCGAACATGTCTTCGATGATGTCCGGTTTCACCATTCCTCTGGAAACCAGAACTCCCAACGACTCGAACAAAGCAGCAATTTGCATAAATGAGATCTGGTCAGCCTTTGGAAGCTTTTCGAATTCTTCGTACAAGGTGATTTTCGAGGTCAGGACAGTGAGCCACGCAGATTGCACTTCTGCAGAATTTGCAAATTCGTAAAGGCGCATGATCATGTCCATGTTTGCTATCTCGTTGTTTTGCTTCGTCTGCTCTGTCGTGAGTTTAGCCTGCGCTGCTGCGGCTTCGGCCTGTTTTTCACTCGACCTGATCAGTTTGTTGTTTTCCCTGATCTGGTAGGCAACAAAAACTGCACCAAGTATTACTGCCAACGAGCTGATCAGAGAGACGTCTTGGCTCAGAAATCCGTAGAGGTCTAGAGCAAAAGCGTGAATCAATTGATTGTTGCTCCATCTCTCCATTCAATAAAGTGTTCCTTCAGCCACTTTTTCGCGTCTTGGATGTCTCCAAGGACAAGCCCGTGTCCTGCCACTTGAGAGACGATCTTTACACCTGCGCCAGACTGTTTCAAAGTCTCGACGAGGCGAGATGTACGTGCCCAGAACCCTTCTTTTCAGCTCTAGAATCCGATCAACCCGTCCAAGGAAAACGCGCCTGCTCCCAACACTAGGATGACGATTGCGAGCATAAGATAGAGTACGTCTATCTCGTACGTTGGCTTGTTTTGACCTATGTACACCGCATTCATTTTCGCCTTCTTCATTATGATTATTGAGAAGAACTGAATCGCGGACAACAGCGCAACCACAGGGACTATCAAACCAACGACCAAGAATAATCCACCGAAGAACTCGAGTACTCCGGCGAGCACGGCTGTTAGGCCGGGTATTCCCATACTCTTCATCCAGCCCATGCTCTGCTGCCTTCCCTGCTTTCCGAGCTTTGGATATCCGTGGATTGCCAAATTGACTCCTGTCCAGACTCTGATCAGCAGGGCGAGGTACCCGCTGAACGGTAGCAAAGGAGCAAAAATTCCGCTCAATTCCTACACGCTCCACTTCCTGCTTTCAGCGGGTGGCTGTGCTCGATGCTCAACGCTCTTTTCTCCAAAAATTTCGAACGTTTTGTTCACTTTCTCCAAACTCCTATAGCTAGCATTTAGAAAGCTGATTGCGTAAAGAAAGTTTATATCTGTTTTGTGTCAAAGTACCAAGTAACTGGCATGAACGAAAGTACCGAAAATGAAAACTGCCCAATAATCAGGTCGATTGAGGCAATAGGAAACAGGTGGGCACTTATCGTGATCAGATACTTGATGGATCGGCCGATGCGGTTCAACGAGTTTTTGAAATCACCTTCGCGAATCGATCCAAAGACGCTCTCCAGAGTTTTGAAGAACTTGCAAAAGGAAGGAATAGTGAGAAGAGAGGTTATCAGCACCCAGCCCTTCTCTGTCATGTACTACCTGACTGAAAAAGGGTTCCAGCTCAAACCCACACTCGATTCGCTTCGAATCTGGGGAGAAAAATGGCTCCAACCAGAAGCTCCGCTGCTTGAGAGTACATGATATAGGCAGGAATTTTCTAACTAGTCTCTAGTGCCGATTATAGAATACACTATGCACAGGAATCCTACTACTTCGAATGTGGATTGAATCACGTTGACCGTAATTAGGTGGTAATTCAAAAGTTCGAACAGGAATCCTGCAAATACCGCACCGATGGTAACGAACATGAAGCCGAGCGCCAGAAAGAGAAGCGATTTGCCCATAGTCCTCCTGTATCCCTTCGTTGCGTAGTAGATGACGATCAAACCCAACACGACGATAACTCCCTGAAGTATCCGAAGTATGTTCAGCATGTCTGCCAATCTTTTATCACTCCTTCAACGATCCCCAAATGCGCGCAAACCTGCCAGCGACGTCCTCGTTAAGCTCGGCCTCTATTGAGATTTCACCTTGATTCAAGTCTATGCGAAATGTCCTAAAAGCGCTCCTGTACAGCTCGAACTTTTTTCCATCCTCGGTGAGAATGGTCTTCTCCACGGTCAAGATTCCGGATTCCTTCAGGTCGTTTACTCTCCGGTAGGCAGTACTTATCGGTATATCCAAGGAGCGACTCAGGCCCTCCACCGAATCCGGTTTTACTATCGTGCTCAACATTATCTTCCTCGAATAATCATCAGCAAGCGCCCTGATTAGTGACTCCTTGACTGCCGCGTTGGTTATCCTCATCTGCGCCCACTTTGAATACCAACTTGCAACGGCTAACCATTGAACAAATACGATCTCGAATCCTCGAACGTTAGTGTGGCGCTCTCTCCATGCAAATTTCCTGATCAATCTAGTATCCTTGGCCGGCACTTTTAAGCAATGGACACAATTATCACGATTGATAACAGTCGTGGTCATCTTGCTCGCAAGGCGTTCAAAACTACCGCAGCGTCAATCACTTCTTGAGACAATGCACCTATCGCAGGAGGAATAAATCCAAAAGCGGCAACTCCCATAAGGATGAAACTGCATCCCAAGCCGAAGAATATGCCTTGCTTTGCAATTTTGACCATTCTTTGACCTATGAACACTGCATCAGAAACTCGGGCAATGTCATCTTCCAAAAGAACCATATCTGCGGCCTCGGCAGAGATGCCGGTTCCATGGGCGCCCATAGCTACACCTACAGTCGCCGTGGCAAGGGCCGGTGCATCGTTGATGCCATCACCAACCATCACAACGTTTTCGTACTCCTTCTTCAGGTTTCGCACTGTGTCCACCTTCTGTTCAGGAAGGAGGTTAGCTTCCACATGAGAGATTCCCGCCTGCTTGGCGATTGTTAGAGCATTTTCTACGTTATCCCCAGTTAGCATCACCGTCCTCTTAACACCGAGCTCGTGCAATCTCTCGAGCATTGTGGGGACAGCGGGCCTTATCTGATCCGTAAACAAAATCACTCCGGCGAGTTTCTGGTCTATCCCGATGTAAGCCAGCAGCTTGCCGTGCGTACCTTCATGAGTAAGTTTACCAAAGCCTTCTGAGAATGAAGCTTTTCCTATGGATTTATCGAGAAATGCCTTCGAACCTATTGCGATCTGCTTTCCCTCAACCTCCGCCTCGATGCCGCTCCCGGGGGTTTCGTGAAAGTTGGATGGAACCGGAAGGATGCCAAACTTCTCGAGTCCCATACGCGTGATCGATTGTGCAACAACATGTGTGGAAAGCTGCTCCACGCTCGCCGATTTGTAGAGAAGATCATCTTCGGTAAATTCGTTGATTGGTACAATTCTTTCAATGAAGGGAGTGCCGAAAGTTATCGTGCCGGTCTTGTCAAAGACGATAACTCGGGCGCGCCCAACCTGTTCTATCGCTGCTCCTCCCTTGACTATGATCCCTTCCTCTGCAGCTCTATTGACACCACTTATCACAGCTACGGGAGTGGCCAATATCAACGGACAGGGAGTCGCGACGACCAGCACTGCAAGTATCGTAACGAACCTCATAGTGATCAAAAATCCGAGAAAGCAGACAGCGAGCGTGATGGGTGTGAAATAGACAGCGTACCTGTCTGCGAGTCTCTGGATCGGTGGCTTCTCTTCCTGCGCTTTCTTTACTAGCTCGACGATTTTTGCGTATTCGCTTTCCGCGCTAACTTTCTCTGCGCGCATCTCTATTGCGCCATTGACGCTGACCGAACCACTGAGGACATTATCTCCGACGGATTTGCTTCGTGGAAGTGGTTCTCCTGTGAGCGCGGACTCATCAATATCTGCCTGACCAGAAATGATCGTGCCATCAACTGGGACGAGATCCCCTGGTCTGACGACCAGCACATCTCCCACCATAACTCTTGTTACGTCGATTTGCTCTAAACCAGTTTCATTCTTTCGGAGCGCAAAGCGAGGTGCCCTTGCGAGCAGCGCGTCCAGCGACGAAGAGGCCCTCTTGAGACCATAGTCCTCTATGGCCTCTCCCCCAGACTGCATCAGAACGACGATAACTCCAGCAAACGCCTGATTCAGGGCTACAGCAGCAAGGATGGCGAGCATTGCGACCACGTCCGATGCAAACTTGCCCTTGAGCATCCCGCGAAGGGTCTGCCACACAATCGGGGCACCTCCGATTACCAAGGTCCCAAACCATATCCAGTTAGCAATAGAGTGCAGAGAGAGCAGGTAGTTTGACACAAGGCCCGTAACAAGGCCTACAACAGCAAACACAGGGATTGGATAGCTCTTGATAATTGTGCTGACGAGCGAAAACCTGCTTCTTGACTTGTTTGAAGGCTTTTCAACTAGTGGAATCTGCACTTTTGTGTTCACCTGAAAATCAAAACTTGATCTAGTTGGTTTAATTCACGGCACTGGGTACGTGTTTCTTAAGATGAAGGGCAGATCTTCATCTCTGAGACTGGCTGAATACTCAGATCTGCGCTCATTCTGCCGCTTTTCGCCTCATAGACAGTACTATCCTTGAGTATCAACGTTGATGATCGTATTCCCGCTTTAAGTAAGTTTGGTACCCCTATGCTTCACAGGTGAATAGGCTGATGGTAACGGTACCGCAAGAGGCAAAAACAGCTCCTCTAGTGAGCAAGTGGTCGAACAGATTCGTCTGGGCTGCAATCATACAGGGACTTGTAGCCACAGTCCTGACAGTTCCAATAGTGCTTCCCTGGGTCAAGCCATCCGTAGCGATGGTCATGGCCGGAGGAAGTGCGGGAACTTGGTTCACGGTCGGATACTTGACATACATCATGGTCGGTGTAATCGCTGTAGCAGTAACAGCGCTGTTTTACCACCACTTCGAGGTCGATCTCGGCAAGCCGTACAAGGGTGCGGCTAACTACTTGGCTTGGATACACCTGATACTCATGAACGTCGGCGTCGCAGCAGCAGCATACATGATGATGTACGGAGGATACTATGGCGGCGCAGCACTGCTTTCCACAGCACAAGGTGGACTTGGGCAGAACGCAGGATGGGTGCACGTCAACATACTCGCTCCACTTGTTGACCCAATAGGATATGCAATCATCGTCGCCGGGATAGGCGTACTCGCGGGCGGACTGGGCTACCTCATCAACTACTGGCGCAGGTGAGGATCCCCTTCCCTATTTTTTGGTGAGAGTATATTGAGAGGAAGATATGCAACAGTAAAGATACCTTACGAGCTAGCGGTAAAACTGGATGTACTCGTCTCAGATCTGAGTTACAGAAGCAGGGCAGAAGTTGTCAATGACGCCATTAGGCGATTCATCGACGCGCGAAGGCAGCTTGACGAAAAAGTGGAATTGAAACAGCCAGCTGATAAAGAAGTCAACCCTGCCATAGTGAGCAGATGATCAAATTGTCATCGGCGACGATGCGAGTCCTCGATGTGATGTCGACGGACGTAGTGAAAGCACAGCTCCTCGAACCTGTGTATGATGCGGTCTACCGTATGCTTACCAAGAACGTCGGTAGCATAGTAATCACTGATAACGGCATGGTCGTCGGCATTGTTACGAAGGGAGACGTCCTCAGAAGGGCCTTTCTCAAGGGAGTGGATCCGAAGAGCCTACCAGTGAAAAAGGTAATGTCCACACCACCAGTGACAATATCTCCGGCAGCTACTTTGGAAGAGGCATCAAAGTTGATGAATGAAAAGCGGATCTCCAAGCTTCCAGTGGTAGAGAACGGAAAGCTTGTCGGCATAATCACTTCCACGGACATTATCAAGGCTGAGCCGATCCAAGTTGGTTACCTTCAGGAACTGGTAAAAGCAAGATTTGTTCCACACGATCTAGCTTGAGAGGAGTGATTTGTGTTGGGCGCAAAGACAAGAAAGACTGGCAAGAACAAGTGCCCGAAATGCGGCGGGAAGATGGTTGAAGGAGTCTGTACTAAATGCAAGTATTCCCCAAAGACCGCATACAAGAGCAGGACCGAGGCAAAAGAGTTCACCTATGCGGCCGACTGATGGTCGGCATCGGTTCTAAAGAAATGGCCGGCCTTTACGGCCGGCATACGCATTTTTTACATCGGCTAGGCATTATGCTAGACAGGAAGACCGCTTAGCATCTGCAAACTGCTCACGGAAATATCTCTTCGCCTGTGTCCGAGTCTCTGATGAAAATCGCTTTGTAGGGACACGAGCGGGCGGCTTCGATAACCGTGTCACTATCAACATCGCCTTCCATCACATCTCTCATTGCGAGAGGAGCATGTTCCGATCCACCGAATCCGAGATTGGATTCATCCAGTGCGAAAACATTTGGAGCTATGGCGACGCAGCTCTCTGCGCCCATGCACCTGCCCTGGTCGATCTTCAGGATGAGTCGTTTGTTATCAGAAGTGCGTATTTCCTTCTCTCCCCTTCTTTGTAGCCCATCCAGTTTCGTAGTCGTGAGCCTGATTATGACGTCAGAATAGTCTTCATCCTTCTTCTTGGCCCAGGTCAGCCTCTCAAAGGCTTTCTGATTGATCTCGATGGTCTTTGATTCGCTGACTTTGACTGTTTCACTCATTTCAATCGATCCTTCTGGTTTGAAAGGTATCTTGATCACTGCAAATAAAAGGTGTCGATACGATCATCAAACTTGAAAATCAGTTACCTGCGGACTAGCGAATTACTAGGACCGCACAGTGTGCATGGGTCACTACGCCGCTCGACACGCTGCCCAAGAGAAGTTTCTTGAAACCTCCAAGTCCGCGAGTTCCTATCACAATCAAATCAGCGTTTTCGCCCTTTGCGTTCTCTGTTATCGTGTAAGCGGGGGAAGATACAGATCGCAACACTTCTCCATGTGCGTCCACCCCAGCTCTCTTCGCTTGCTGGACTACTCGTTCTACGAGTTTCTTTCCCTCCTTCTCCGAGATTTCGTAATAGTCCTCTAAACTGACCGCGGGAGTTCCAACCCCGACCGGGGCAGAAACGAGTAGTCCAGATATTGTGACAACATGAAGTACTTCCAGTTCCGACCCTTGTTCTTTCGCGATTCTTATCGCGACTTCTGCAGCTCTTGCCGCGTTCTCAGATCCGTCAATAGGTGCTAAGATCTTCTTGATTGGAAAGAGAGACTCAACTCGCTTGCTCATATCACTCACGTGCAATTACTGCCCTAGTTTTTGATTTCCAGTAATGCGCCAAAACTATCAGAGCTAACAGTGTACTGCTATGGAGCTGGTCGAGAAACCACAACCGGCTTTGTACCAATCTTCTTTTCTGCGAGTTTCATTTCGCATTTCTGGCAGACTGCGATCGTGGCCTTCGATTCTCCGACATTCATGATGTTATAAGGAACTCCCTGGGCCTTGCAAAGGTCGCAGTCTCCGAGAGGGACGAAAACCTTGTTCAGTGGTGATTCTCCAGTTTTTACAGCCGACCAGATGTCCTGAAGTTTCTCTGTTGGATCCCTGTTCGGGATAAGATCAACTGTCAGTTCTCCGGACTCGAGATGCACGGAGGCGCTCTTGAACGCGCTCTTGTAGCAGATGTATTTCTTTCCATCCTCCTGCAAGATTGTCCTCTCCGCCTTAATTATGCCAAAACTTGAGAGCTCGTGAATCCGCCTATAGCATGTGCTTATGGGAATGTTTTGCTGCTTGCTGATCTCCTCAACCGGTAGTGACTTGCTGATAACCGAAAGAATGATCTTCCTTGAGTACTCATCAGAAAAAGCCCGGATTACTTCCATCGCCTTGGATTGATCCAGCACTTGCAACTCACAACACGTGAGTCATAAGTGAATTACCAGTTAATTCGCATTAACCCGAACAGGTAAGGGATTTTTCGCGCTAGAAGACTCCATAAGAGTCTACCATGAGGCGCACTTAGCTGTTCTCAAAGTAACTGCCGATGATCCGCCTTTCCGCCCTGCGCAGGATCTCGGCCACGGTGCTCGGCGCTATGCCAAGAGATTTTGAGAGTTCTTCCGTTGAAACTCTTTTTGGATAGTCATAGTAGCCAAGCTCAAAGGCGGATTTGAGGACACGCTCCTGTCTAACTGTGAGCGTCTTTTTCGGGGCGAGTTTTGTGATGTCTGCGATCTTGTAGTCAATGCCCTTCATGTGCAATCCTTGCAAAAAAGAAGGGATGCCCTCTCCATTCATGAAGAGCTTGTATACCATCTGAGAATTTTTTTCAGAGACGGCCGGCCCTATGAAGTAGCCCAGATTGGTATCTATGATCATGGGGCAAACTGTACACTTGCTACTGGTCACCGATCCGATCAGCCGGCTGTTGCCGACCTTTGCCACATCGCTAGTCACGACGTCGGTGGATTTCAGGATGTTTTCAGAAAGCTGTTCGGCACTCGCGTGCTCAGATGATATGTCAACAAAATGTGTGATCTCGCCAGCTGCAGTCTGCGCCTTCAAACTGAGGACTTTCACTGTGGCAAGGCCATTCTGGCACAAGCGGGAAATCCAGTTTTCCGCAGGCGTCCTGAATTGAAGCTGGATCACAACCGTAGGTATGCACTCAGTACTAGATAGAACTTTTCCTTAATCGATAGATGAAGTGTGCACATAAATATGATCAAGACTAGGAAAGTCTAATAGAGATTCAAGTTTTAGCGGGCGTTGATCTGATGAAGATATCGGAAGCACTTCCGGGGATATTCAAGAGGACATATCCGATACTCGAACCAGACACACAGATGCTTCTGGCAGTTTCACTGCTTCGCTTTCATCACATCGACGCGTTGCCAATAGGGTTGAAACCAAAACAGCGAAAGCACTTTGCTGTCTTTGGGTATTCGTGCTTATCCACTCTGCTCCAAACAGATCCAAAAAAATATGGCAAATTCCTGGAAATGCCATGTGAAAACGCGTCACTCAAACTCGCTACACTGGATCACGAGGAATCCGTAGACTCCCTGCTTGATGTGTTCGAAGAAACTAGATTTGGATTCGCTTGGGTGAATTCGCCAAAGCAGGGTGGTTTTGCCAGTCTGAGAGACCTGCTCACACTCTACGGGAACAGACTGATAGAATCAAAACTTACTGTAGGGGATGTTGCTTCTCCGATCTTTTCCATGCCCAGGGACTCGACAATAAAGGAGGTTTTGAGAGAGATGTTTGATCATCGTTTCAGGCGAATCTTCATTGAGGGGCAACACTCGCTTGTCACGGACAGGAGAGTAATCGGGTACATCTTTAGCACTGCGAGGCTTAACCGAACGTTCGGTAGGCCGGAGACCATGCTCGATGCGAAATTAGGCGATTTGGAAAAAATGGAGCCGAAGAAGGTCAATTCAAAGACAAGCCTGAAGACCGCTGCTCTTTCAATGGAAAACGCCTCCGAAGACTGCCTTGTCTGTGAAAAGGGAGTGGTCACTCCATGGGACCTGATAATGAAGCCGCGCAAGATGCGAAAGTTGAAAGTCGAACGATGAACTTGCTTACACGCCTTCTCGTTGGACTTCTTCTACTATCTCGTCAGGAAAGGAACCACAAAGGTGTAGGATATTAGGGCATATTGCAACATCGAATTTACATGGGAATGAGGAGCTTTCTAAATCCATTCGTATATTTGGTTAGGCAGTCGTCGCAGAGTTTTCCCTCTTCGACGTGCCACAACGTTGACCTGCTGCCTGGCTTTCCACACCAGATGCACTTCAAATCGTAGTACTGACGTTCCTCGTAATGGTCTATGTGGAACCGCTGGTAGGTCACTACCTGCTGTCGTGCCGTGGCTCTCACCTTCTCTCAACCACTAGCTTGCAATTTGTGACAAGGGCTGCGATTACTCCTAGTGCTGCAAGCCAGGGCGCAAGAATCGCTCCGACCACGCCGACGGTCACCGGCATATCCAGAAGTACCGTATCGTGCTCGTCTTTGACTATAATCCTTGACACGTTTCCCTCGTGTATTAACTGCCTGACTTTGTTTGTCAAGTTCTCAGAGTTGATGTAGAACTCTTCGTAGGTGCCACCTACTCGCGCGCCGCAGGATATGCAGTACTTTGCTCCGGGGACGATCTCGGCTGAGCATCTCTCACACTTTGCCAACTTCTCGCTTACCACATGAAGCGAAAGGCGTGCGTCGGTTATAAGACGCGGGCACGATTATCAGGTCTGATAATCATACAAGTGCAGTTACCATTTACCGCGAATACCGTGGAGTATCTCTTCTCTGATGTGGACCTGATCTATATGCCTTGAGAGCGCATCCCTGTTTTCGAGAAGCGATCCGCAGTACGGGCAGTGAACTCCCCGAGGTGGTTCAAGTAAAGGGACGGTTGAAATCTTCTCTCTCTTGTTCCCGACTACTTGGGGCAGAGAGATGATGCCTAACATCTTGTCTCCGCTCTTGACCGCAAGCCTGCGAAAACCTTTCTGAATCATTAGCGAGATTGCCTCGCCCACCTTTGTATCGGCCTGGATAAATTGGAGCGGTGAAGACATCACGTCCTTCACACGGGTGGTCTGAACGTCTTTGCCTTCCGAGACTACGCGAGTTAGTATGTCCCACTCGGTCAGTATGCCAGTGGGTTCTCCATTCCTTGAAACAAGTATCGAACCGGTTGAGGCAGACTTCATCACCTTAGCGGCTTTCTGCACTGACTCGTTCTCGTCGATCATCTGGGGAGTCTGAACGTAGCTTGACACGGGTTCGTTGACTGGGATCTTGAGCTGGGACAAGCCTATCACCTAGTGCGTGACGAGCGCAAGAGCTCTCTTCCTGCTCTTGAAATTCCTTCTTTCAAGGACCCTCTTGAGATCCTTTGGAATGTTTGGCTCGTAGGCTACCTTGACAGCCCACTTGAAGAGATCCCTCTCGGTGACGATACCGACCATCTTGGAACCCTTCATCACCGGGAGGCGGCGGATGTTGTTCTTCACCATGAGTACAAAGGCCTGCCACACCGGAGTGTCGATTTTCACCGTGATCACATGCTTTCTTGCAGTAGAGCCGAGAGGCCTGTTCAGGTAATCGAAGCTCTTTGTGATCTCCTTCACAATATCTCTTTCTGTGATTATTCCAACCAATTTCCCCTTCTCGACCACAGGAACGGCGCCGATATCAGCTTCGATCATTAGGTCGAGTGCGTCACTCGTTCTTCGTTTCGGGCTTAGAGTGTATGGAGATCTCGACATTATCTCCCGGACATTCTCACTTTTTTCGCTCAAACAGATCATCGCTCGTCGTTACAATTGCGCTCTGCGTATTTAACAAGGAGCGACGATTCTCATGGTTGAGAATGGCCTAGGCTCCGGCTACATTTAGTAGTGCGATGCCCGGCCAGACCAGCAGATTCTAGTCTTTTCATCAGACAGCGAAGATACTTGCGAGTATGAGCACAGCGAGGACCAGGTATCCGACTATGGGCCACTTCATGGAGAGCTGCGCGCTCTGTTTTGCCTGACGATAGATGTTGGAGGTTAGAGCAAAGGCAAGCAGATCTGAGCTTAAGAAGATCGCAAAAAGCGCCGTGCCATTGGTCGTCACCGGATTGAGTCTCCATAGGAACACAGTGACGGCAATCTGAAACAGGATCAAAGCGACGATCTGAACCGTCCCGAAGTATTGAAAGTCTGTTTTATCTGCCATAGGCATCACTCCTCCCATCCAATCTCAAACAGTTTCACTTTCCGCTTTGTCAACTTTGTACCAAGATCAAGCCTGTAAATCAGATATGAAGTTGCTATGACTGTTAGAGCGATTCCAAGCAGCGAGGCGCCGAAGTAGAGTTCGAGGTTGGCTTTCAAGCCCTGGAGCACTAGCTCTGATGCTGCATTGACCGCGGATCCGATGGAGAGTGCGCCTAATGCAACCAGACCAGCAAAGACCGTCCCCGTGAACAGAGCGGTAGAGCTTTGCAAGCCCGTTCTTACCGATGGGAGATGCTGCCTTGTCCCGCGGGAAAGTAGTCTGAACAAAGCTGCAGACACCAGCGCCACAATCAAGGCAGTTCCACCGAGTATCAGCACGGCCTGCTCCACCGGAATTATCTTGCCGGGTGTTTCCAGTCCCCAATAAGCCAAGACTGTGACCTCAGTCACAAAGATTGCACCGAGCGTGACAAAGATAGGTCTGTTCGAGATTCTTCTTTTCTCACTCCTGTCCAAGAAGGGTAGTATCACAAGTACCACCATGATCAAGGTGATCACGGTGAGCGCGATTGGAAGACCCATTCCACCTTCAAAGATGGAAATCTTGAGGACTTGGTAAATCCATAGAAAGTACCAGTCTGGTTGCGGTGTGAAGCTTGCGGCCGCAGTCGGTGAGTACTCCGGCGGAAGATTGAGCGGGAAGAAAGCCGAGATCAAAAGCATGCCTATTCCGAAGAGCATAGCAAGTTCGACTAGGTACATCGTGACGTCGGGAAATATCGGAATCAGTTTGTTTTTCTTCTCGGAAGTCTCGGGTCCCGTTGAAGGCTCTGATATTCCATGGCTTTCAAGCATATACATCTTCACTGCGAGCAGGACAAGCAAAACTGCTGGCAGGAGCACAACGTGAAGGTCATAGAAACGCAAGAGCTCGGCTACATCGCCGCCGGAGCCAACTATCAGAAAAGTCAGGAAGGAGGCCACTTGAGGCGGAAGAGCATTGATCATTCCAATGCCAACATCGGTTGCTGATTTCGACACCACGGTCCATGGGAGCAAGTAACCAGTAAAACCAAAGCCCAATGTGACAAAACCCATCAGCATGCCAACGACCCACATGATCTCTCTGGGCTTTTTGTACACCGACACGAAGTACCCTCGCATCATATGCATGAATGCAAGAACTATCATCGCGTAAGCTGTGTAGAGGTGGATTGTCTCGAGGAATCTGCCATAAGGCACGTTCTGGAAGATGAATTGTGTCGTTGTATACGCCTGCGTGGGACTCGGGATATAGTAGAGCATCATTATAATCCCGGTAACTCCCTGAATCACAAAGGCGACGACTGTCAAAGCTCCAAGCCAGTAGAAAGGATTGATAGAGTACTGTGGTGCGGGTCGGAGCAGCGGATAGGAAAGGCCGAGCCTTGCGTCAAACCACTTTGCGAGACGGGCGAGACCGCTGTTACTTTTTTCGTCGGTCATCTAGTTAGGACACCGGCGTTCCGCCCTGGAGGTCGGCACTCACGTCATTCGAACCCGTCTGGTGACCGAAGATTGTTGGTGGAGACATCCCAGTGGCGTATATGTTGCCCGAGGAGTCGACCTCTAGTGTGACCTGAGGAACAGGTCTTGGCGCCGGGCCGCCTATAACTTTTCCTGCATTCAGAAAATCGTACACGCTTCCGTGACAGCAGCAGTAGCCGACCGGTCCACTTGCCGTGAAAGAAGAGTTGCACGCCGGAGAAGATCCTTCGGCGTCAAAGCCGTAGACACAGCCAAGGTGCTGGCAGATCTGACTGAAGGCAACGATGTCCCCGTCGGGACCGACCCCGCCCTCAGCTTTTTGCCCTAACTTAACTAGTATGTTTGGCTCGTTGTCCAGCGGGTAGTTGAAGGACACAGGCGTGTTCACTTGCAGGCCGCTCACACTTCCTATTTTGACCCTGGGAAATCCCCCAGAAGTTGTGGTGGTGGCACCAGATGAGGGGTTGGAAACGGCCTTTGCGACTGAAGCAACTCCGCCAACGGCAAGGATTGCAGAGACGACAACAGCTGCCTTGAGAAACGCCCTACGTGATCCGTCTGGCTGCGACGGTTGGCTTTCCTTACTTGGTTCTTCTTTGCTCATTGTAACTTCTTTCCTTTTTTCTTTTATTGCACCCGCTACGAACCGTGTTCCTACACAGACAAGGATGAATCGACTAACTTGCGACTATTGAGCCAGTCATCCATCCGGGAGTCGACATTGCGCCTTCCGTTCCAGTTGGACCAAAGCCGCATACTGTCATGCAGAACCAGGTGAAGGTGCCTGTTGAGTTCAAAGTGAAGTATGCCGTAACTACCGACGAAGGCGGAATTGGAATGTTGAGGTTGAGCTGTGGAACGGTGAATGTGTGAGCTATGTTGTCCGAAGACACGTTCGACACGGTTTCTCCTCCGTTAATGTTGATGCCAGAGGCACCCTGGGAGGAATTAACATTATCGTTATTGACCACATTTATGACGTTGTTCTGTGTTCCTAAGACGTTGGCATACTGCGGAGATGAGAGGTTTGCCGCGCCATCATCGTAGTTTACTATCACGAGCTTAATCAACCTGTGAGCAGGCACTGAGATGTTTGCCGAGGATGCCAGACCGTTTGCTCCCATGACGTAGTACGCGGGCTGATCTCCTACAGTCGAGTTGTAGATGTTGTTTGTTGTTATGACAAGGGTCAGCACGTAGGGTGTACTTGGGGCTGATTGGTTTGTCGTCGTTACAGTTGTTGTCGTTGTTGACACACTAGTTGATTGAGATGAGCTTGTGGGTAGCGATGCGCTTGATACGACACCGATTCCAAGGCCAGCAACAAAAAGAATTATGAAAGTTCCTGCTAACGCATATCTATTCATTTTAGTTCACTTATGACTCTCAAATGCTCCATTATTAACCGAGTCCGTAAAGTTGCCTACTTTTGCATGCAAATGTGCGCAGCACAAATCAGGCGTTCCAGGGCATTTAAAGAAGGAAACGATTTTCAAAGTGAAAATATGTGTTGAGGCACATCTGCCTCATTTGGTCGGTTCATCAATCGGAGCCTAGCAGGACTTTAACTGCTTTCACTGAGCTTTGTCCTACCAGAAATCTATGTTGCTCGACTACAGTACTCTGATTCGACTCCGGACAGTTTCATTTAGGTCGTTCCGAGTCGAGTTTCAATGTTTGTTACTTGAGATACTCGGGTCGCGCATTTCTCAAAACTCAATTTGTCATCTATTCCCATATGGAGTGAGATGGCACTTCCAGCCTGCATAAGAGAAAGGATTCAAGTCTTATATCAAGCTCCTTAATCTTCGAGGAATGTGATCGCTTGGCTCGCAGTCTTCTCAAACACCCGCTTTCTCCTCTTAGTCGAAGGACGCTTGTCGCGGTGGTTGCCGTAGCATCAGTTATGATTGTGGGGACTGCGGGGATGAAGACGCTCACTGGCTGGAGCTGGATAGATTCGTTTTACTTCATGTCAATGGTCGCAACGGCCCAGGGGCCGCCTGGCGCGCCGCCGAATTTTTGGTCAAAAATATTTGCTTCAATCATGGCGTTTGTTTCAATCGGCACGCTCATTACGGCAGTTGGAACTATATTCGGTCCTTTCTTGGGATATGTGTTTCACAAGGGCGTGATGTTCGCCGAAAAAGAGTTTGAGAGAAAGGAGGGGAAGAAGGACCCAGCCAAGTGAATTAGGGCGGTCTCAGCTCTTCCAAGTGTTTTTGACTACCCAGACCGGCTCGTCGGGGTTGAAATATTCTTGACCCTGGGCCTTATGCTCGTCCAAGACCTTCTCATCGACCTCCACCCCGATTCCTGGACTAGTTGGGACCGGTGCGTGGCCAGACTCTATCTTCCCTTGGTTTTTCACGAGCTGCCTCTTCCACTCGGGAAAGGCGTCCCAGAAGGACTCTTGGATTAGAAAGTTGGGGATGGCGGCGTCGACCTGCATAGTTACTGCGTTCTGTATCGGACCGAAGGCGTTGTGGAAGGCCATTTCAACGCCGTAAGCCTCGGCTATTGCACAGACTTTCTTTGCGACTGTCACTCCGCCTATGTTCGTGATGTCTGCCTGCAAAAAGTCTGTGAGATTGTTTGACAAGACGTAGACAACTTGCTCCTTTGTGAGCAACCTCTCTCCGAGCGCGACACGCGTCTTTGTCGAGGCCCTGTACTTCTTGTAGCCTTCAAGGTTGTCAGGGTGTATCGGCTCTTCCATGAACAACGGGTCGAGATCCTGGAGCTTGTTTGCAATCATGATAGCAGAGTTGGGATTGAATCTTCCATGATGCTCAATCAGTAGCTCCACCTTGCCCGCGGTGGAATCCTTGACCGCCTTCACGCGCCTGTAAGCCAGATCAAGGCCCTTCTCGTCGATATAGTCGTAATAGTTGCCAAAGGGATCAAACTTCAATCCAGTGTATCCCATCTTTGCATACTTTTCTGCGCGTTCGCCAAATTGCTCCGGAGTCACGCAGTCGCCGTACCATCCATTTGCGTATACACGCACGCGCGTCCTGTACGCTCCGCCGATGAGCTGGTGAATAGGAGCACCGAACTGTTTCCCGATCAGATCCCAGCAAGCTATGTCAAACGCACTGAGCGCCGTCGTTGACTCGAAAGAAACTGGCAGGTAAAAGTCGTGCTTATGCCACTCGTGCATGTTTGACTCAACGTTCAACGGATCTTTGTCCTTGTATACCCTGCCGACTTCGAGGAGCGATTGTATCACGGGCTGGACTCGCAGAGTTGGTACTGCTTCGCCGTAGCCTACAAGGCCGTTTGAAGTTGTGAGTTTGAGAATTATGGAATTTCCCGCCCAGGTCGCACCCCCGGCAGACGGTTCTCCGAGCTGGTAGATGTCAATGTTTGAGATTTTCAAAATTCGAGACCGTAAGGTCGAAAGTCGGCCAAGCAGTTTAAAGTTGTCGAAAGCAGAAAAATTCTACTTTACTTCGATTGAATAGTCCCTGCCATCCCACCTGCCATCTGACTTCCAGAAAAATGTGAAACGAACAGGATCCACTTGGTCTTTTGCAACGAAAATATCCACGAATTCGATTTGCAGCGCCGTATTTATTGAAACATTGTCTTTGATAGTCTTCCAGTTGTCGCTAGACCAGTGAAGCAAAAATTCTGCGGGTGCCTGGATCCTAAGAATTGTTCCTCTTTCCACTGAGCGTGGCTGACGGTTGGATTTCCACACCTCTATCTTTTTGCAGTGGGTTCTGTCCAAGAGGTAGCGAGCGCCTACCTCGGGTATAAAGTCGAACACCCGATCATCGCTCTGGGAACGAAGAAGCTTGATGTATTCGGCGTGGGCCCACATCAGTGGTGTGGCAGAGCCTGTCGGACGCCCCAAACACATGTGAATTTTTGGTCTGTCTTCTTCGTCCCAAACCTGCTCTGGTAGGAGGCCTGTTTCGGAAGCGAACTTTTCCATCGTATCGATGTACGACTTTGCTCCTCTCTTTGCTGCTATCTCATAATGTCCTCTCTCTCCGGTGAGCAGGGGCCAAGCCCGTCCCTTTCCCCACCCGATGTATGGGCCACCATCCTCACGCTGCCCGTACCCATCATGGTTGTAACGGTGCCAGCAGGGGCCATATGGTGTTTCGACTTTCAGTACGCTGTCTACTACTTTGAGCGAGTCTGTAATTGTCGAATCGGTAGGCGATCTTATGCCATATCTGACAAGCTCAAGGAAGCCCGCATCCACAATGTCTTTCGCAGGAAAGCTGTTTTGAGTTCTAGGTGGCTGGTTTGCAAGAGAAATTACAGCGGTGTCTGGGTTTTCATCGGGTTGCGGATCATTGACGCTGACCGGAAGTATTCGTATGTAGTGCTTGCTTATTCCGGGAACAAGAGTGCCTCTGGTGGTGCAGGTCCATCTTTCAATATGACATTCCAGAAAATCGGCATACTCTTCCAAAAACTGCGCTGTTACGACATCTCCCCGATCTCTTGCAAAACATGCTGCGCAGATTAGGGCTGCAATGTTTGAAGCAAGAGTGGATGGTGAATAACCGCTTGCTTCTTCCCATCTCTCTTGTTGGGTGGCGGGTCCGTTGACAACTAGATACCTTGCTGCCCTAAGCACCATTACGTATGGATCGAAATCGCTAAGCGCCTTTTCCTCATGCATCTTCCAAGCAAGTATGATTGGAAATGCAACTTCATCGAGCTGTATTCCGCCCCAGTACCTCTTGCCGTTAATCCACGAATTCTGGGGAAATCCGCCATCTTCCTGCTGGATGGTGGCCAGATAAATCAGGGCTCGTAGAGGCGTTTCGATGTCCCTCGCAGCAAGAAGGGCAGTTGCACTGTTTATCATGTCTCTGGTCCAGACGAGGTGGTATCCTCCCTTGTCTTCGTCTCCCTTAGACTCTCCCCAAGGGATTGAAAGCGAAGCGATGATGGCGCCAGGATACATCTTGTCCTCATGCGCTTGTAACAGACTGTAGCTCGCATGATACATGTTACCACGATCTCCAGAAGTCCACTCCAAAGGTAATATCTTTGGAAAGGGACGGTCCCATTGCTCCAAAAAGCGAGACTTGTTCTCCTCAAATGGTACTCCTAGAGATTGAAACAGAACGGTGATTGCGCTTTGCATGCTGTTTCCCAGCGCAAGACCGACGGTAAACTCCCGCGTCCTGCCTACGTCGATCTCTCCGGTCAGTGCTATGTTTCCGTTTAGCGCTGTGTCAAATTCCCAGTCCATTGTATAGTCGTTGTGCAAGTCCGTCCAGCCGTCGCTCTTTCCAACGTAGCCGCAAGAAAGTTTGACGAAAGTGGCACTTGTGCCTAATGCTAGCCAGGTACCGTTCTTCTCTGCGAGAAAAATGTCGCGACCTGACACATTTGCAACGTATCCATTGTTGTTCGCTCCGCCGCCATCAAGGTGGGGGGCGCAAAGAAGGTAGAGGTGGATGGTAGAAAGAAACTTTTCATCGCCCTCTAGTTTTGTGCGCTGCAATACGCACGGAAGGTGCGGGTCTGAAATTATCTCCTTGGTTATCGTGTATCTGCCCATCGGATCGGAATTTTTAATCCTGTAACCGAGGTCATGGTGAGAAAGACGCTCAGTTTTCACATTCAAGTGTCTTTTTTCTTCATGAAAGAAACTCTTGCCATCGGAAATCAGGTACTCCATATCTCTGATCTGCGGTCGATCGACTGTCGGGTAGTACACCTCGGTGAGTGTGCCGTGCCATATGCTATACCAGATTTCACTTTCAGAAGAGTATGCTGTCCCTACGCCGTCCTTGTTACCTCGAGCCCATTTCGGGTCTATGCCTGGAGCTCCGAATGCGTTCTTGTCTCCCCGGAATCTGGTCATTTTGGATAGGCTGTTTTATCTGATAAACATCGGTGAATTAAGCTCTATTGTTCATCCTTGCTAGTTTCTATATGGTAGAATATTGCAATTGTTTTGTCCAACAACGTTGAATCTATTCCGGTCAGTCAATGCTTCTAACCAACACCGATCCTTTCTACAATCTTTTGCCTGCAGACTGTGATTGTGTTTTGGGGATTGAAGCAAATCAGTATCTGAAGAAAAAGTAATTAGAAGTGCTGCTTGGCTCCTGACTAAATGATTGCTCCCGCCAAGGCGTATGCGAATACTCCCAAAGGCCAGATACACTACATGACGTCTGGAAAGGGAGCGCCTGTGTTGCTACTTCACCAGACACCCAGATCTTCTGATGAGTTCCTCGAAGTCCTCCCGCTGCTCTCGAAGAATTTCAGGGCGATCGCAATGGATACGATTGGTTTTGGTAATTCGTACAAACCGAAGAAAGTAATTACGATCGAAGACTGTGCCAGAGGCGTGATAGACTTTCTCGACACGATGAATATCAGGCAAACTCATCTCGTCGGTCACCACACGGGGGCTGTGATTGCCATCGAGGTTGCTGTCTCGCACCCGAGCCGCGTGAAGAGGCTGGTACTCTCCGGCTGCCCTTTCGTGGACGAGGAAGTGAGGAAGAAGAATAGGCCTTTGATGGATGCAGATGAAGAGAAGGTGGATGGTAGCCACCTGCTCTCGTTGTGGAGAAGGAGGAAGTCGTTCTATCCAGAAGATCGTCCGGATCTGCTTCGAAGGTTCATGATCGACGCACTACTGGCTGGGGAAAACAGGATTAATGGCCATGCGATGGTTCATGAGTACCGGCTCGAGGACAAGTATGCCCGGATCTCCCAGCCGACGCTCCTGATCTCTGGGACAAAGGACAGGTGGTCTTACCCCGTGATGTCAAAGATCTCGAAATTAATCAAAAATAGCCAGACCTTTGTAATCGAGGGAGGAACAGTGCCCCTACCGGACCACATGCCGAAAGAGTATGCTCTGGCTGTCAGTTCCTTCCTTTCAAAAAGGCTTTCACCGTGAGGACGTGCTTCCCTCGAGGAGGGAATCTCCGCAAAGGTTATAAGGTGTCCTGTAACATTACAGTAAGGATGCTAAATGCCTAAGGAAGGATTCAGTGTAATCACAATCACCCAAGAAGCCCACGACAAGGCAAAACAAAGGTATGCCCAGAAAAGCAAAGCAGGTCCGGTAGCTCGAAGTTTCTCGAAGTATGTGAACGATCTCATAATCGAGGCGATCGAGGCTGACGAAAACCTTTCTCTTCAGGCACCTTTCATGCAAAAGATAGGCCTCGAGGGAAACTCAATAATGATCAAGGACAACAAGATCGGACGCATAGTAGAGGTTCAGGTTCACGGAAAAGACCTCGTGTGTATGTACGACGAGAAGAAGGATTGCGCGCACGTCGGATATGCGTACGCGATCCCAGAAGTGTACAAGATACTATCAGAGCGCAAGCGCTAGGCTCTCCAAAGACTCTTATTGGCTCTTCTCGGATAGCGTGCGCGCTAGTTCTTGCCAAAAATTTTGTCTGGCGAAGAAATCGCCCCTTTGATACGACAGGTCATCGGTGCAGATTCGGGAGAGCAAAAGCAGCCAGCTGGATACGACGTGACGGTAAGTAGCATACACTCCTACCCAAAAACAAAGTACACGCTAGGAGTCGCAAAGGGCGAGAGCTCAAAACTTGAGGAAGTCCCTCTGGTTGACGGCCACTATGAGCTAAGCACTGGTGCGTATTTCGTCGAGCTAAACGAGATCACCACGATACCAGGCGATGCGATAGGGATACTCCTGCCTAGATCTACACTGCTACGAAACGGGCTGGATGTGCGCACTGCACTTTTCGATCCGGGATATTCAGGACAGCCAAAGGTTATGCTGGTGTGCCACAGGCCATCACGCGTGCAAAGGTTTGCAAGGATAGGTCAGCTCGTAATAATAAAGTCAGACCAAAATTTTGGCTCTCAGTACTCGGGGCAGTACCAGGGCGAGCGAAGCGCAAAGAAGAGCTAGGCTTGGCAACCTTTTAGTAACCAGAAACTAAACCAAGAATCCCATGTTCTGTCCAAAGTGCGGCAAGCAGGTTGATGACAATGCTACTTTTTGCCCGAATTGCAGGGCCCAGTTGAAGAATCCAGCCACATCCGGCAAGCCGATGCTGTTTACTTCAAATTACGTTCCAGGATACAAAATTGACAAAGTGTTCGGACTTGTTTACGGGATCACTGTCCGCTCAAGGGGTCTGGGCGGAAACATTGTTGCTGGTCTGCGCACTATCGCCGGTGGTGAGATCAAGGAATACACGGAGATGGCCCATCAAGCGAGGCAGCAGGCGTTGGACAGATTGGCGGAGCATGCGCAGAGCATGGGCGCGAACGCTGTTGTCAGCGTGCTTTTCGATTCGACTGAGTTGAGCGGATCCATGGACGAGATAATCGCGTTTGGAACAGCAGTTGTGATCTCTCCAGTGTCCGAAGGACAGTTCGTGAAGCTCAGCTAATCGTGCGCGATTCCACTGTGAAAGTGGGTACCACCACACAGGAAGTTGTGGTGCTGATGAGAAGCTTGGGCGAATAGTAGTATGGCGAGTATATCGTTACTAGATTTCATCTGCTTAAGAGTCGCAACAATAGGTATAAGGCCTTCTCGAGTTAGGAATGGATTCAGAGCTTGAATTCTTGCGTTAGAAATCGGTTGAGATCGCCTAGGTGGTGAGCTCCAAAGACGCGAGATTTTTCATCTATTGTATGGTAGCCTGCAAACGTTGGACAAGCAGTTATGTATGCAAGGCCGTCATATTGTATGCCTATGGCTTTGTATCTCTCTCTTTTCTTGATGAAATCTCTGAGAAGGTTGTCTGCGTTCGTTTGAGTGCTTATTTCTAGAAGAAAGAATCGTCCGTCGTGTGTGAGGAGAATAACATCAGATTCGATTCCTTGAGATATCTTGCCGTCCTTTACCTGATGGAGCATTTTATGCACGAAGACTTTCTTTGCATTCGGAAGCTTTGCCACAGTATATCCAATGATGGCTTCTTGTAGCCAGTTTGTTTCTGGAAGAATGAACTGATGAAGCCCTCTCGGATACTGTAGGATCAGTTGATGAAGAACACCCTCACCATTACAATTTGGACAACGAGCAGGCAGATGGATAGCACGCACGTTCATTTGATTGCTTTGGAATGGTGCTCTCGAGTGAGAGAAGTAACAATCGAGGCAGAATGAAGTAGTGGAGATAAGGACAGAATCAGTCTGTGCCAGATTTGCTATTTCGTTGAAAAGAAGTTGGCGAGCATCGGGGAGATTAACTCTGGTCTTCAATACTTCTGCATTAGTAATTCCGGTGTTGTAGAGAGCAACGTTTTCCGTGATTGTTGTAAGTCTTTGTATCTCTGGAGCTAGGTTTGAAAAAAGGTTAAAAAAAAGCTACAATGCGTTTCAGATTCTCTTCCTTATCCATTTGGAAAGCCTGTTCCAAGGCTTTCTTGCGATCTTCGGCGAGTCTGTTTCTAGTAAAAGCTCTTACTGTGTCCGGATTAGAGAATACCGATGAGAGCATTTCAAAGCTATAGGACTGTTGGGCGTCCAATAGTGATTTTCGGGAGTCGTCGCGTTGTTTAGATGCTTCTTCGACCTTGGGTTTGTAGGGACCAGAGAGCATCGTTTGAAAGTCGTAGCTGTGATTGAGAACGATTGGGAAAATCTGCGCGATTGGGAAATTCCCGTCCAATTGCGGAACTTTGTCACCGCCAAGAAATAACAGAGTACGAAGAATATCACTCTCCGCTGCTCTCGCTACGAATCTGGAAGAGAGCGAATCACTTGTTGCGAATGACTGTAGTAAGTCGTCATTTTTGGTTCTTGATATTGTGACCTGTTTTCCTCCGGTTAGATCAAATGTATTCTGTTGCTGTGCCGTGAATATTGTGAGTTTATCCCAAACACTCAATGACACTAACTCTCCTGCGAACTCGTTTTGAATTTGATGAAGTAGTTTCCATGGTCTGTAAGTGATAATGTAATTTCTTCCTCACCATTCTCCTTTAGTTTGGTATTCATCGCTGCGTAACCTTGAGCGAGCAGTTGATAGAGAAGAGCGCTTATGTTCTCGGCATTTCCTAGTTTCTCCTTTAGTTTCGCGTCCTCCAAGATTGCGTAGTATGGGATAGGATTGTCCAATGACAATTTCTTCAACAAGATGACAGAAACGTCTTCCTGAGACATTTTGAACGAAGAGGAATCGTCTAATTATAAGTATGTTTTGGGCAGTGGAAGGAAAGCTCAAGTTTGCTTCCGTTGAGTTCACAGTTCCAGGCACAGGACGAAATCGCATGAGAGATGATAGTAAGTGAACTGAGAAAGCTGGCATGAGAGGTACTGAAAGAGGTGTTGGGAGAGATTGATGATGGGAATTATCGCTTCACGTTATGTGGCGTTGGTTCTCCTCATTATTGGCACAGTTCGGAACCTTTTGAAGGATGGTATCCTCATGTTCATTTCGCTCTTGTTGAAGTCGTTTATGATGAAAAGGAGCATGTATTCCGAAAAATGAAGTTGTTCCTCACTCAAAATCAACTCGATAAGATGAGTTAGCTTTGGCGAGCGAGGTTTGAAGCTAGGTTCGGTAAAGTGCAGGAAAGCGTTTTGTTGTGCATTGGCATTATAGTTCCGGTTATGGTCATCTTAGACATAGACTGAGCTATGCGATGCGCCGTTCTGTGGTGGATGCTTACAAAGCAGTTTGCAACATGAGGTCTGTGGATGAAATAGATGTGGAATGGATCAAAAGAATGCTAAACCGACTGAAGAAAGAGAAGAGAGTGGAGTGGTTCGGTTGGCTTCTGACGGTGTAAGAAAGAAGTACCTTGCAAAGTTGGATATTGTTCTTCTAAGGAAAGATCTTTGTCGCCCGAAGGCGCGAAGCCGAAGAGCAGCATATGCGAGACTCGAATCGAAACGGTCTATAGGGCAATTAAGTTGAACGAATAGACGGGGAAGCAGAGGTTTGTCTAGTAAAGAAGACTCTGGCGCTATTAATGTCTGGGTGAAGTTCAACTCCAAGCCTGATCTGAAAAATATCATTAAAACTGTTGGGAGTGTTCCATACAACCCTTTTGGGATTCCGCTGGAAACATTTAGGAATAAGATAACCGAAGAAGAGGGGTCTATTACATTTCGAATAAAAAGCATGGGAAATCTATTCGACAAGAATCTGAAGAAAGTTACAGTTTTTGATCTCCCATTGTCGAACTCCCATATGATTCTAGAACGCGATGAATTGTTTCACTTGAACTTGATTCACATTTCGGAGACATTTGGACTGCGGGTTGCTAGTCTGGATGGAGCGGATTATGCCAATGCAAGCGGTTTGTTCTTGGCGAATGTGTGGTCACCGAAGGAACTACGATTGCACGTTGGAGATTCAGAAAAGAAAATAGGATTGAGGTTTGCCAACGGTAAATCTATGCCTCAAAAGGTGATCAAAGCTTCGGACGGTTCATTTGTTCTTGTTGGGGATGAGGGAGTCGACGTCAGAATGTTGACCGTCAAGAAAGGAAGTACTTCTATTGTAGAACCGTCAGCCAAAGAGATTTTTGATTTCAGAATACTTAGAACTCAAACACTAATCGATAACTGCAAGAAAGGAGATTTCTTGTTGGAGACGACTCTAGTGCAACTGGGTATCTCGATGCTGGTAAGCAGCATGGAAGTCTATCTTCAGAAGAGATTCATAGAGCTTGAGAAGGAAGGTTGGTCTTCGAATTTTGATGCCCTATGTGAGAGAATGTTTTCAGCAAAATATACTGCAAGTAGGAAGCAAGCTATCGAGGATTTGGCAAGTGAAGCGAAAATGAGCAAATTGGAAGCTGCATTTCAGGCGGCAAGAGCGGAAATGAGCTTTCAAGAAATGAGGAAAGTCCGAAGAGCTTACAAGAGTTGCTATGGCATTGACGTAGACAGCAGCGTTGATCCCAAAGTCGTCTCAGAAATAAGCGAATTCGTTCATTATCGTCATAGAATCATTCACGCTGCAAAGGATCTGAGCATTTTGAACGAAGACAAAGTGCCTCCTGAGAAGCCAGTTTTTGCTAGTAAAGAGACGCTTGAAAGAGCGGCAAAGGCATTTTCCTCATTTGTCGAAGCGTTTCATAAAGGCACTCTAAAATCGACTTGATGATTAAGCTTGTTTAATTCAGTTTTGCGCCAATAATTGTGCGAGTAGTTTCTTCAAGGCGGAGTTTTCAGCTCGAACTCTCAGCAAATCAGAATCGTCGCGTTTTTGCTGTCGAATGAAGGGATTTTGAATTTCTGCTTTTGGAATGTTTAGGGACAGTGGTTTAGCAAGCTGAGTTTCGTACTCTCGGATGAGATCATCTAGGAATCTCAAGG
>JAKAPU010000127.1 GCA_021806865.1 archaeon | reverse complement strand
GCAAGAGCTCTTTCAAAACAACCCCATTACAGGCGCCGTGCATCTTTGCACTGGTCAAGAAGCGATCTATTCTGGTGCGGCGGCAGCAATTTCGGTAAGCGATTATGTCACTTGCACATATCGGGGGCATGGTGTTTTCATAAGTCGTGGATCGGATTTAAGAAAACTCATGGCCGAAGTATTGGGCAGATCTGAAGGGTTGTGCAAAGGCAAGGGGGGATCGATGCACTTCACAGACCTGGAAAGAGGCTTACTTGGTTCGTTCGCAATTGTGGGAGAGGGCATAACTGTGGCTATAGGTGCCGCTTTGACTTCAGAGGTCATGAAGGAAGGGCGAATCGCAGTGAGCTTTTTTGGAGAAGGAGCAAGCAACATCGGAATGTTTCACGAATCGTTGAACATGGCATCTGTATGGAAACTCCCTGTGGTTTTCATATGTGAGAACAATCTATACGGCGAATATTCCCCGATGGAGAAAACAACCGCGGTGCGGGATGTGGCGATCAGAGCGACATCATATGACATTCCCGGCGTGATTGTCGATGGGAACAACGTGCTCGATGTTTACTCAAAGGTTCGAGTTGCAGCAGAACGCGCAAGAAAGCTGAAGGGACCAACCTTACTAGAGTGCAAGACCTACAGGAAAAGAGGTCACTCCGAAATCGACTCTGCGAAGTACCGTCCAGTAGAAGAACTCCGACACTGGGAGTCGAGGGATCCAATTGAGCATTTCAGGAAGATTCTGATGAAGGAGAATTACCTGTCCGAATCGGCTGATGAAAAAATACGCGCCGAGATGCATTCTTTGATCGATGATTCTGCGAATTTCGCTCTCAGCAGCCAACAACCTTCGATGGATGAAATTACGACTGACGTATACTCGAAGTGAGTTCAGCATATGGTAGAAATGAGTTTCAGATCAGCTATCAGAGAGGGACTGAGAGAAGAAATGTTCCGAGATGCTCGAGTTGTGGTCATGGGCGAAGACGTTGGACAAGAAGGAGGAGTATTTAAGGTGACACAAGGTCTCATCAAGGAATTTGGGAAAGAAAGAGTGAGGGACACACCAATCTCCGAGTCTGCAATAGTTGGTTGTGCAGTTGGAGCAGCGGTCACCGGTCTGAAACCCATAGTAGAAATTATGTTTGCCGATTTTTGCGCAGTGTGCATGGAGCAAATTGCGAACCTGGCTGCAAAGTATAGATACCTATCTGGAGGGCAAGCGGACGTACCAGTAGTCCTAAGAAGTGCCACCGGAGCAGGTATTGGTTTCGGAGCACAGCACTCACAGAACATAGAATCTTGGTTTATGCAGACACCGGGAATCCAGATAGTTGTTCCTTCGACACCGTACGATGCGAAGGGACTTCTCAAGAGTTCCATCAGAGGTCGGAATCCTGTGCTGTTTCTTGAGCACAAATTGTGCTATCCTATCAAAGGAGAAGTTCCTTCAAATGATTATGAGATACCTCTTGGAGTAGCAGACTTCAAGAGAAGAGGGGCGGACGTTACTTTGATAGCGACTATGATGATGGTCCATAAGAGTCTCGATGCTGCAAAGGCTCTTGAGGCAGAAAAAATCGACGCGGAGATCCTGGATCTTCGAACTCTGGTACCGCTCGATACCGACGCGATTATCAGTTCGGTTAAGAAAACTGGGCGAGTGGTCATCGTGGAAGAAAATCCCAGGCCAGCAGGGTGGGGAGCCGAAGTGGCATCCATTATAGCTGAGAAATGCATCTACGATCTCGAAGCGCCCATTGAGAGGGTCTGTGCACCATCCAGTCCTGTGCCATTCAGTCCTACAATGGAACGCGCATGGATACCTGACGAGATAAGAATCATTGCGGCAGTCAAGAGGATCATTGCAAGCTGAGATGCAGTAGATCCTCAAAGCGCATTAGAGCAAAACGTCTAGTAAGACCTAGGTAAGCCTAGCAAACGTTGTGCTAGAAAGCTCAACACCATTTGTTCTGGCAAAGGGGCTGTCTTCCATAGTCTTAGATCTCTCCAGTGTCTTTCGATATCAGTCTGCACAGCGAATCCCATTCCTCCAAAAACTTGAATTGCCCTATCTGCTGCTTCAAATGCAGCGTTTGAGCTCATATAAGCTGCAATATTCGCCTCTGTCGCGCATTCCTTATTGTTGTCATAAAGCCAAGTCGCCTTATTGAGCATCAATCTTGCGGTTTCCAGTTTTGCTGAGGAGTCGGCGAGGGGAAATTGCAGACTTTGGTTTTGACCTATCGGTCGCCCGAAGACACGCCTAGACTTCGCATATTCTGCTGACTTTCTCAACACGTAATCGCCAGTACCTAAGCATAACGACGCAGCTGAAACCCTCTCATTGTTAAGGAGTGTGGTCAAAGCCTGCCAGCCATTGTCAAGAGTGCCCAAGAGGTTTTCCTCGGGTATGTTGACCTCTGCTAACCGTACTTCACTGGACAGTAGCGGACGCATAGCTAACCCGTCTATCGGACTGATGCGCACATTTGGTTGATGCATATCGAGCAGAAACAAAGAAAGTCCATGAGTTCTCGACTTCGTTTCTTGCTTCTTAGTAGTCCTTGCAACCAGAAGCATTAGATCCGATACTGGTGCAAAAGTGATCCAAATCTTTTGACCTGTTACGATGTACTCTCCAGCTTTCTTCTCAGCAAAGGTATCAATGTCGAGTGTATTCACACCAGAACCTGGCTCGGTGATTCCGATTGCGCAAATTAGCTCTCCTCTGGCCAGTCTGGGCAGGAAAGATCGCTTAATCGACTCTGTTCCGAATTTCTGTATGGCGGGAGGTACCATAGCTGAAGTCACTGTAAACAAATTTCCACCAGTCACGCCTGCCCCTGAAGCGGCGACGCTTTGAATTACAGAGGATAGTTCAGTCAGACCCAGACCTGCCCCTCCATACTCTTCTGGGATGTTAGTACCAAACCAGCTATTCTTTGCTAGCAGATCCCAAAGTTCTCTGGGAAACTCCTTTGATGTGTCCTTCTTTCTAAAGTAACCAGGAGATAAGGTGGAGACAAGTTTCGAGATTTCTTCTTTTATTGTCTTCTGAAGTTCTGCCTCTTCAAAGTCCATATTTCGCATAGCGAATCAGAGTCAATTAAAGCATCTCCAGAACATCAGCTGCTCAAAACACTACACGGGAACAAACTGGCATTCAGTCTGTGCGAATTGTACACCTTCCCATTGTAATTTACAGAAATATAGCTTAAATTCTGCTATCATTCAACATTTCAATATGCCGAGATTCATTTCGAACGGTCTATCCCTGTTTTACGAAGAGTACAATAGTGAAGCGGAGAAAACAGTAGTCTTTGTGCATCCAGCCCCACTAGATCGACTCGCATGGATCTATCAAATCCCATACTTTGCGCAGTTTTACCGAGTGATCGCACTCGACCAGAGATGTTTTGGATTGTCAGACAAACCAACGTTTGAATTCGACATAAGCGAATATGGACGTGACTTAGAATCACTATTCTACGAGCTCAACTTGAAGGCATCAATTGTTGTTGGATTATCACTTGGAGGAATTGCTGCGCAATTTCTAGCGATGTTCAACCCGTCACTAGTGAAGGCACTCGTTTTAGCAGATACTCTTTCAGCGACAAGAAATTCCGCCATGATTATACAGCGAGTCAAGCGATTCAGAGAGGAAGGCATCTCATACTACGAAGATGCTGTTAGGAGCCTGTGCTCCAACACTTACTTGCATACCGATACCGGAAAGTACTTTCTCAATCTCTTTGTTGAAAGATCCAGAAACCTATCTGTTGCTTCGGTGAGCAGATGCTATGAAGCATTATCAAAACTCGACATTACTGAGAAGCTAAGTTCAATCCGAATTCCAACGCTCGTCATTGCAGGTACTGAAGATTACGCTTTTGCAGACTCAAAACTGATATCCGACAAGATTCCTGACGCACAGTTCGCCCCTCTGGAGGGGCTTGGGCACGTAACACAGTTAGAAGCGCCTGCCAGTTTCAACTCACTCGTTCTTGATTTCATCAAGAGTTCCGCCGCCTAGAACCAATCCTTTAGACGCTGGAAGATGTCCTTGTCTTCACTTGTCATAGGTTGAGTGCCTGGGAAACCCACCTCTTTCCACGACTTGACATTTGATGTTACTCTATACTTGTGAAATATCGTAAATGAGCCAAACTTCAGCGGTCTGATGCTGGCGTCGCATGTCATTTCGTAGAAGCCAGCTTCTTCGATTGGCACGTTCTTGAATGTCATAGTTGATTTCCAATATGAAAATGCCCTGACTTGCGTAGCCGAGACTCTCATCGATAGATTAGAAACCGAATGCATTCTGTCTTCTGAGAACGGTTTGGTTTTGTTCAAGAACACCTTGAATGGTTCTACTCCATGGAACTCCAGGTTTTGAATTACTACGCTAATCTTAACGTCTGTAGCAAAAACATCCGAAAGTTTATCATAATCCTTACAGTCCACAACTCTGCAATATCTAGACAATAGCTCTTCAATTGCGGAGCGTAATCTGTTCTCATCAAGTTTGGTCAACTCGAACTCGCTCTCGCTCAATTAGCTTCAACGATAGTGGTGAATTCTTCGTCAGTGAGTGCCCTCTTGTGCACATCAGAGAATGCATTCACCTTATGCACAATGTCATCCACTTTGTCATCAGACAGTTTGATTGATAGTTGTTTTGCTTTCTCTCTGACGGCAATAGGCCCAGATCTCTTACCGATTACTAGGCGGTGGTTCATTCCAGTGATCTGAGGATCGAATGGTTCATGCAGCCACGGTTTGGTTCTCGTAGTCATGACATGTATATCCAGCTTTTGTGTAAAGGTGTTCGCGCCTATGATTGGCTTCAGAGGAGGAATCATCATTTTGGAGATTGAAAACACTGCCCGAGCGGCGTCTGCTATTCTTCTGGGGTCTATGCCAAGATCATAGTCATACAGAAACTTCATTGCAAGCACTACCTCCTCTGTAGCGACATTTCCAGCTCGTTCACCCAAGCCTGCAATAGATGATTCGACAATTTGAGCTCCAGCTTTGATCCCAGCAATAGTATTGGACAGAGCTAGACCAAAGTCATTGTGACAATGCACTGCCAATTTGCCACCCGTGTTTTTCTTTATGTACTTAACTAGCGCAGCAAAGCCCTCGGGATTCATACTTCCAGTAGAGTCGGAGACTACAACCTGGTTTACTCCTCCTGAAATCGTTGCATTGATAAATTCAATCAGAAACTGCTTGTTTGCCCTGCTCGCAAAGCTCGGACCGAACGACATTTCTCTTGCCCCCATTGATTTCATATGGGCCACAATCTCTTCCACACGGCGTATTGCGCTCCTCCTGTCCAATCCGAGCTCATTGAGGTGCTGGTCATCGCTCCGAAAGATGAAATGAACAATATCAGCTCCGCATTCCACGGCTTTGCCTACTTGTTCCTTCCAGTTAGGAGAGTACCCAACACACATGATTTCAAGTTTCGATTTACAACCGAAGCTTTTCAGGTCGGAAACGATCGAACAATCTTCAGAAGCGTAGCCGCATTGAATTTGATGAACACCAGCGTCTGAGAGAGACATCGCAATTCGAATTTTTTCATCCGAATTGAATGCGACATCGGCTGTTTGCTCACCTTCTCTAAGAGTGATGTCTCTTATCTCAATATCATTTGTTTCAAATTTACCTTCCCTATTGAAATCTGGAAATCGCCAATAAGATTCTTGATCGCGGTCTTTCATAGATTGCTGCATATGTCGCCAAAACGTTAATACCTAAAATTATTCTTTTCCGACATCATGGATGATGACCTACAGAATGCGGCAAACGAGCTTTCAAAGAGCATCCCGTTACTGAACTTGATTTCTGATACCAAGATTCGGTTTGATACCTCTTCCGTCTTTGTGCAACTTCTCCATGAAAGCAAGTGGAAGACACTCGAGGAACAACCAATCGTATCCTCCATTAGGGTATCAGGGTTGGAACATGTCAATACAGTTGTTGAATTGTGCGTAAGCACAGCCGAGATTCTGCGTAAGTTCCACAAAGTGCAGATTAATATGGACTACTTGATATCTGGAGCGGTTTTGCACGACGCCAGCAAGTTAGTCGAATATGAACCGACTGAATCAGGGGAACGCAAGACGAAACTTGGGGAACTGGGGCAGCATACAATCAGATGTGTGAGTCTAATGCTGTCCAAGAATATGCCTATGGAAATCGTGCACATAGTGTTGACTCATACACCACAATCTGCTTCAATGCCAAAGACAATCGAATCGGTCATTCTGTATTTTGCCGATAGTACGGACTACAATGTACTCAGAATCAATCACGGGCTGGCAGCTGACATAAAGAAATGATCAAACACGCCTAGATGGGGTGGACAAACGTGTGTGTCGGCAGTCAGTTGAGAGTTATTCTGTAGTAGGCGCAACAGAACATTATTCTAGCTTCCCTAATGAAACATTTGGTTTCGTAGTCAGGTTCCAGAAACTTTGGATGGAGTCTAGCAATTCATAATTCTGTAATCGGCCTGCAAATGTTTGCGACATCACTAGCAAGAAGCACCTGTCTTTTCATGTGATCAGCAGCCAAGATATCAGTCCTGTGTTAACGGTGAAAGCGCTTCTATAAGCTCTTTTGTGTAGGTGCTTCCAGGGCTATTCAATATTCTATTCTTGTCTCCAATTTCCACAACTTGGCCATTCCTCATGACGCAGATTGTATCACACATATAGCCAACCAATTCCAAGTTATGAGAAATGAAAATGTAAGTGAAGTTGTAGTCTGATGCTACGTGTTTTATGAGTTCAGCAATTTGAGCCTGTGTAGAAAGATCCAGAGAGGAAGTTGGTTCATCCAAGACGAGTAAGGCGGGTCGAAGTAAGACGGCCCTAGCGATGCACACCCGCTGTCTTTGGCCCCCGCTGAGTTCATGAGGAAAACGCGTCAAAAGATCGATAGCTAGGCCCATCTTCTGAAAAAGCTCGGAGATTCTCTTGTTTGCCTCGAGCTTAGAAGAAGCAATCTTGTTCACTCTTAGTGGTTCATAGAGTGCATCAAATATCTTCTGACCAGGATCCAATGAGCCATATGGATCCTGAAACACTACCTGAATCTTTGTTGGCAGTACGCTTGACTTCATATTACGGCCGCGAATTTTCATCCCCTCAAAGAATACCTCGCCCTCGTTTGGTTGTACAAGACCAACTAACACTCTTGCAATTGTCGATTTGCCTGAGCCGGATTCTCCGACTATTCCAAATCTGGATCCAGAGGGAACCTGCAAATTGATACCTTTTAGCGCATCGAAGCTTTCGCTCCTTCCAAACAGACTCTTCGTATGATATCGCACATGCAGATCTTTGATTTCAAGAAAACTCAAGAATTGTTCCCTCTTGAATATAGATGACAAGCAACACTCGTCTGTTCAACGTTAGTGTAACCAGGCTCGAATTCTTTGCACCTATCGAACTCGAATGGGCATCTCGTCCTAAACTTGCAACCACTGGGAAGGTTTGCCATCCCCGGTACCACCCCTGATATGGGTTCCAACGGCTTTCCGTTGATTGTTGGAATTGATTTTAAAAGAGCTTGTGTGTAGGGATGTTTGGGGGAATGCAGAAGATCAAATGTGCGCGCACTTTCGATTATTCTACCAACATACATCACTGATATGCTATCACATAGACTTTGAGCAACCCTCATGTCATGAGTGACAACTATCATCGAGAGCCTCTCTTCTTTGTGAATCCTACGCAACAATGACAACACTTTCGTCTGCGTCAAAATATCCAGCGCCGTTGTTATTTCGTCGGCAATAATCAGCGAGGGCTTTCTAATGATTGCCATAGCAATTAGAACTCTCTGGAGCATTCCGCCAGAAAGCTGGTAGGGCTTACGATTCAATACAGATTCAGGTTTCAACTCGACTCTGCTGAGCACATCACTGCATTCTTTCTCTCTTTTTGCTTTGTCGAGATCGTGATCGAGAATCTCATACATCTGCTGTTTTACTGTGAACAGCGGATCCAGTGATGTCATAGGGTTCTGAGGAATAAGGGCGATTTTCTTTTGTCTTAGTCTCGCTAGCTCTTTTTCTTGTAACTTAGTTATGTCATTTCCTTGAAACAGTATTTCCCCCTGCAAGCTTCGA
>JAKAPU010000126.1 GCA_021806865.1 archaeon | reverse complement strand
CTTTTCCTTCGATAGTTCCATTTGGGGATTTGATGTCTTTGCAGACCTCGGCGAACGTTGTCGACTTTTCAGGGCTTGATTTGCTGTAGATTTTTCCAAGGGCAGAACGCAAGTCTTCTGTAGGTACGCTTAGTCTCTTTGACGCTAGTTGGAACACTTGCTTTCTGGCATTGTACGCAGCTTGCAAAATCGCTGGACCCATCTCTGCTGTCATCCTAGACGCGTGGGTTCCTGGTGAGTATTCTGTCTGATCTGTGTCGCCCCAGTGGACGCGAACATCTTTGAGTTCCATGCCAAGCTCTTCTGCAACGAGCATCGTTGCCATAGTGGTTTGGCCTCCACCAATGTCCACGAAACCACAAAACACAGTAGCTTCACCTGATTTGTCCACCTGCACTCTGGCGTTGGCTCTGAAGGGAGGCAACCCAACGCCCTCGTAGATGTACGAAGCCATGCCAATCCCTCGTTTCACGGAAGACTTGCTCTCGCCGTTTTCTTTCCTGTAGCGTAATCTCTTCTCCTTCCAACCAGACTCCTCAACTGCCTTGCGAATGCACCTGTCCAGGTTCTTTGCTGAGTACTTGATTTTCTCTGACTGATCTCCGTAAATTGTATAGTTCTTCAGTCTGAATTCTGCAGGATCGATGCCAAGCTTTGATGCGAGCTCGTCCATCATTGATTCGAGTGGGAAATTACCGATTACTCGCATGACAGAACGCATGTATCCTGTGAGAGGAGTGTTTGTATGCACTCCGATCTGCTCTACATATGCATTAGAGCATTCATAGAGCTCGAACGCGTGTTCGATAGCCTTGTCTCCCTGAGCGCCGTAAGTGCTTCCCATGCCCAAGTTCACAATGATTCTTGCTTGGATGGCACAGAGCTTTCCGTCCTTCTTTGCCCCGATCTTCATCCAAGACTTGGAGCTTTGCCTATGCGGGTGAGCTAAGAATTCCTCTGGGCGAGTAAGTTCCAGTCTAACTGGACGCTTCGTCATCATCGAAAGCTTACTAGCAAAATGTATGAACCTCTGTGCTCCTGCCTTTGAGCCAAAGCCTCCTCCCATGAACTTTACCTGCACTCGCACTTTGTCAATTGGTATCTTCAAAGACCTTGAGAGGTCATCCTTCACCTGCCAAGGTCCTTGGGATGAGTCGTAAACAGTCAGAGTTTCGCCGTCCCATACAGAAATGCAAGATCTTGTTTGTAGCGCAGCGTGAAACTGGAAGTTTGTGTCGAAACTGCCTTCGACGATTATATCTGCCTCTTTGAAGCCCGATTCAACATCGCCGCGTTTCATTATGTGGGGTTTTCCTTCGAACACGTTTCCCACGGGCCGCGCATGAGGAGCTCGGGAAACGGACTGATCCACTTGATCTAGAGAAGGAACAATTGGTGCGCCTGGTTTCATCGCTTCTTCTGTGTCAAACACAGCCGGGAGCACTTTGTATTCGACGCGAATCAGCTCGAGAGCCTTCCTTGCAATCTCGATGGTCTCCGCGGCGACTGCAGCGACTTCCTGTCCGTAAAAGCCGACCTCTTCTGGAAATGCTGGTTGCTGAATCGTGTACCAATAGGTGTTCCATCCTTCGCAGTTGTTCTTTGAGATGACTGCTCTAACTCCTGGAAGTCTTTCGGCATCGCTCGTGTCTATCTTGAGAATGCGTGCGTGGGCATGCGGGCTTCTGAGGATCTTGGCATGCAGCGTTCCCTCGAACTTCATGTCCCCAGCATACGTCGCTGTTCCGGTTGCCTTGTCCGCTCCCTCAAGTCGGTCGATATCCCTTCCGATAATGGTAAACTCTCTGCCAAGTTTCGGCGGAGACTCTCCGCTTACCAGTAGCCTAGCTTCTGAAGCGCTCATTGCACTTTGCCTACTTCCTATTGTATTGGATTGCTTGCATGGCTGCTTGGAAGATATTCTGGTAGGCCCCGCACCTGCAGTAGTTACCAGCGATTGCCTCTTTCACTTGTTCGATTGAAGGATTTTCGTGACCATCAAACAGCGGTTTGAGGCTCATCAACAGTCCTGGGGTGCAGAAACCACACTGCAGCGCGTCCTTTTCAACAAAGGCTTGTTGCAAAGCGTGTAGTATCCCGTCATTTGCAAGACCCTCTACAGTATCCACACTTCTTCCATTGGCCTCAGCAGCAAGGGTGGTGCAAGAAAATACTGGAACGTTGTCGAGCAATACGGTGCAGACTCCGCATTCCGCCCGATTGCATCCGAGCTTGGTACCGGTGAGATTCTGGTTTTCTCGGAGGAATTCAGCAATGGTGTAATTGCTCGGTATCCTAGTCGATACGCTCTTTCCGTTCAAAACTGCGGTAATCGTAACTTCGCGCCGATTGACTGGCGGCTTTTGACCGGTTCTTTGCAATTTGTACTGTTTGAACGTCGGGTAAACTAGGCTAAAAATGCACACATCTCGGGCGGCCTATACAAGGTCAGATCGAGAGACGATAGTCAGGCTTGTCTCTTTGCTTCAATAGCTTCTAGTATCTTCACGGGCGTGATAGGAAGATGAGTGAACCTGATTCCAAGCGCATCATAGAGTGCATTTGCAATCGCGGCCACGGGTGGAGAAACAGCGTTTTCACCCAATCCTTTCGCGCCAAAGGGCCCGAGTGGATCCGGAACATTCACAAAAACCACTTCAATACCTGAAGGAGATTCCTCCATTGCTGGAATCTTGTAGTCGAGAAAGTTCGAGTTTACGATTCGTCCCTCTTCCATAATCAAATCCTCGACTAGCGTGTATCCTATGCCTTGTACGACTCCGCCTATGACAACACCTTTCGCGGTCAATGGATTGATTATGGTACCGCTGTCGTGGGCGGCTACGTATTTCAGAATCCTTACGACACCTGTTTCTGTATCAACTTGAAGCTTCACAGAGTGTGCAGCAAACGAATAAGTCGGGTCGATAGGCGCTTTCCCCTGCAGCGCCAAGGGAGCTTCATCATCCACATACTGTCCCTTAGCAGAGATTGTCCTTCCCATCTTTGAGACTGTATACTTCGCGACGTCTCTCACATGTGCTCTCTTGGATTGATCTTTCTTGCTTACGACGAAACCATCTGAGATTTCGAGATCAGCCTGATTCGTGCCGAGCATCACAGCGGCGACACTGAGAATTTCCTTTTTAGCGTTCTCAGCCGCAGAGGCAGCCGCGTTGCCATGGATGAACAGCGTCCTGTTTCCAAATACACCGAGGTCGTACGGTGTTATTGCAGTGTCGTATCCGACAACATTGACATCGGCAACTTCTAGTCCAAGGACTTCTGCAACTATTTGCGCAAGCGCTGTTGCGGCCCCTGTGCCGATCTCTACTGCAGACGAAATGAGAGTAGCTCTGCCATCCTCTGACAATTTTATGAAAGCATCACTTGAGTTATAGCCGTACTTCCTATTCCCGGCAGCGGTTCCAGCGTCAACTGCAAAGCCATAACCTTCCAGATATCTTTGGTTCAGATCTCTGTGAGCAGGGGACTTTTTGCGATCGGCCCAGCCAATCCGCTTTGCTGCTTCGTGGACGCACTGTTCCAATCCATCGTTAAATATTGGCACACCAGTTGGAGTCTTTTCGCCCGGGCGAGTTGCGTTCAGCTCCCTGAACTCAATCGAGTCCATGCCTATCTTCTCAGCGGCCATTTCTATAATGGATTCGACCGCGAAGACGGCTTGGGGTTTTCCAAATCCTCTGTATGCCGTGCAATACTGCTTGTTCGTGTACACGAGATAGCTCGTCGCTCGAATGTTCGGAATGTTGTAGTGGGATCCAAGAGCAAGAGTGGATCTTGAAAGGACCGCAGGGCCCTTGTCGTTGTACGCTCCATTGTCAACAACGATCTTTGTGTCTATTCCAACTATTCGACCCTCTTTGGTCAAGCCCATCGTTACATCCATTGCGTAAGGATAGTCGGTCCTCGAAACCGTAAATTCCTCCTCGCGCGTGTTAACTATCTTCACGGGCCGCCTTGCCTTCTTTGACAGTAGAGCGGCAATCGGTTCGATCGGGCTCATGACAAGTTTTGACCCAAAGCCGCCACCGGACGCCGGATAGAGAACCCGAATTTTTGAGGAATCGATGTCCAGAGTACGAGCCAGCTCTTGCTTCAATGTGTGCGGCGCCTGGGTGGTTGATGTGATCACCAGTTCTCCCGTAGAGCAAGTCCAGTCGGCAACACAGCCCATTGGTTCTAGGCACACGTGCGCCGCCTTTTGCGTTACAAACCTCTCCTTTACGAAAATCAGATCTTTTTGTTTAAAGGCCTGATCGACATCGCCTACTTTGAACACCTTGAAGTACGAAAGGTTCCCATTTTCGTGTATCTTTGGGGCTGTTTCTTTCAGAGCTTCTTCAGGATCGAATACGCCAAGCAATTCCTCGTACTCCACTTCGATGTTCTGTAGCGCCTGCTCGGCAATCTCGGGGCTCTCGGCGGCTACTGCCGCAACTTCGTCGCCAATGTATCTGACCTTGTCATCACAAAGGATTAACTTGTCTGGAAGATCTGGTACGATTCCACCAGCGAAGCTAAATTTTTTCCTCGGCGTATCCTTTGCAGTGATGACACAAACGACACCCTCCATCTGCTCAGCTTTGGAGGTGTCCAGTTTCTTAATACGGCCGTGAGCTATTGGGCTGCGAAGGACTCTGCCATAGAGCATCCCGGCAACTTGCATATCGTAGACGTACGTCATTTCACCAGTGACTTTGGCAACACCGTCCAGTCTTGGGGTGGATTTCCCGACGATTTTCAAGAAAGTACACGTACCAAGCTATTGAACAATGCTTGTGTATTTTTACGTTGAGCTGAATTGCTCCGAAAAGCAACTGCAAGTATTTTGTTTTGGGCCTGAGCTGTGGAACCTGAAAAGAAGTCTGAAATTATGATTACGAAATTAGTTCGACTGATGTGATTTTGCATTTAGGTTCACAAGGTTCTTATAAGCAAAATCGACCGCGGGTCTCAATGGCCTCAAACAAAGCCGTTATAGCTATCGTCGTCATCCTCGTCTTAATCATCGCAGGCATCGGTGCATACGCAGTAACTCTTCCGAGGGCGGAGATTGTTACCTCAACTACTACTGTCAGTGGTGGAAGTACCGTAACTACAACAGTAAGTGGAGGCGGTACAGTTACGTCAACGGTTACATCAACAGCAACATCAACGGTCACGTCTGGTGGAAAAGCAAATTACAACCAGACACTCGTTGATCTATCAAAGGCAGAAGGAGGATCTGTCACAGTTTACGGTGTGATGGACCAATCCGACTGGCCAACAATGAACGCAGTCTTGATGCAATCATTCCCATGGATGAAAGTGAACTACGTTTCACTGGCTCCTGGTGATATTGCAACTAGAGGCATCACAGAGTACCAAGCAGGCCACGTGCAGGCTGACGTATTCTACGACACTCTAGGTCCAGTCGTTCAGCTTCAAGCTGCAGGTGCAGTTCAACCATACAACGACTACGTAGAATCAATGATGAACTACTCCAGCATTGACCCACAAATGATGTGGCACAACGGATTCGGTCTTCCAATCGTCTTGGAGTACAACACGAATCTCGTAAAGCCATCCCAGCTCCCAACAACGATCGAAGGAATCAACTCAACTCAGTGGGCGAACGGGAAACTCGCTATCGACAGCCCGTCTCTCCTGAACGTAGCGGGAACGCTTTTCGCGTCGCTGTACTATACTGACTTCCACGGCAACAATGCCTCGTGGACAGCTTGGCTCAATAGCATCAAGGCACTACATCCGCTCTACACAGCAAGTGGAGGAGATGTCTACACAGACGTTTCGACCGGACAGGCAGAAATTGGCATCGGACTCCTCAACGATATCATCGGTGGATCGCCTTCTGCGCCAATAGGTATCAAATACTTCAGCACAACATACACGCTTCCAGTCATGACAGCAATGGCAAAGGATGCTCCTCACCCATACACTGCTGAGCTACTCATTCAGTGGTTCTCGTCGTATGCAGGGCAAGTCGCTATGGCTCTGACAGGCAGGACTCCTGATCTCGGCGTCGTTGCTTCGCAGTACTTCAGCAGCTACATTCCAACAAACACCTCACTGTCTGCAGGCGGTGTTGGTGGAACCTACTATACGGACCCCAACGGATGGGCTAGCTACTACCAAACCGTGTTCGGACAATAGATGACGAGGGAAAACAATAAGGGACTTGTTCACCAAAGGGTAACGACATCTTGGCGAGCAAGCTCCCTCTCATCATTTTTTTGGTTATAGCCTTCTTCTTCCTTGTGCCGCTCGCCTTTATGATGTACGGCAGTTTTGTTCCGGTTTTCAAATCGACGCAATTTACGCTAAAGTTTCTGATACAAGCACTAACCGCGAAAAACACTCCTACGTTGCTAGTTAACACACTGGAGTATGGAGGTGGTGGCGCTGCGCTAGGAGTCGCACTGGCCGTGACGTACGCTTGGTTCATGGAACGGACAGACGTCCCTGGAAAGAAATTCCTTAGGTTGCTCCCAATACTGCCTCTGACCCTTCCGCTTCTTGTGAAAGGATTCGCGTGGATCTTCCTTTTCAGCCCAACTATCGGGATTGTGAATCTCTCGCTGGAAAAAGCGTTCAATCTCGCGAACGCGCCGTTCAACATCTTCTCCATGGCCGGAATGATTTTTGCATGGGGCGTAGGTGGTGTTCCTCTCGCATATCTAATGATAGAACCTGCCTTTAGGTCGATCGACCCATCATTGGAAGAAGCTTCTAGGGCAGGGGGTGCTGGAGCACTGAGGACTCTCTTTCGCGTTACTCTCCCGATAATCACACCAGCTATAGTCACGGCCTTTCTTCTCTTGTTCATCGCAGGAGTTGAAAATTTCGACTATCCGTTCATACTTGGCGAACAAGGCGGAATATTCACTTTCGCGACCCAAGTCTACAACTTGGTTGACATATTTCACAACACTAGCTCCGCTTCGGCGTACAGCTTGATATTTCTTATAATTACGTTAATTCTGATCAGTTTCTATCTCTACTCGGTTCGTCACTCCTTCAGATTCATTGTGGTCACGGGAAAAGCTACGCAGCCGACCCTTTTCAGGCTTGGAAGACGAAGATGGTTGGGACTCGCCATTTGCCTCGGAATTCTGGTCTTTGCGTTTATCCTTCCAGCTGGCATGATTGTGATGATGTCACTAGTACCTTTTTACACAGTAGGTGGAGCGGCGAGTCCGTTTGCTCACCTCACTCTTGCGAACTATGTGAAGGCTTTCCAAGTTCCGGACTTTCGCCTCGCAGTTTTCAATAGCTTCGAACTTTCGTTTGCAGCAGGTCTCCTCACAACCCTGATTGCTACAATAATGTCGTATACACTGATCAAGAGCAAAACTCACGGAAAGAGAATCCTCGATTATTTGGCTTCTCTTCCTTTAGCTTTTCCAGGCATAGTTTATGCTATTGGATTGATATGGATGTTTCTTACCCTGCCGGGACTGGGATATATTTATGGTACGAACTGGATTCTGCTATTTTCACTCGTCATCATCTGGCTCCCTTACTCGATCAGGATTATATCAACGTCGTTGATTCAAGTTGCAGATGAAATGGAGGAGGCCTCTAGCGTTCTGGGAGCAGGATGGATCAGAACGTTCACTCATGTGACAATACCATTACTCAGAAACGGTATTGTCAATTCATTCATCTACGTCATGGTGGATTCGTTTAGGGAGCTTGGAGCGGTTGTCTTGCTGTCGAACGCCTCAACCATTCTCCTCATTGTACTTATCCTCAACATCTTCGAGCAGACCGCTTCTGCCCTTCCTGTTGTGGCCGCTCTTTCGACGTTGATGACGTTGATGCTTGCAGCCACGATAATCGTAACGAGGGTGCTAACTTGGTCTCGTAGGCCGCAGCGGTGAGTTCAACCCGCGACTAAGTTTACCGCGCTCAAAATCACTGCCACACTCATAAGTGTGATCTGGAGTGGAACTGTGTAGGTCCATAATGTCCAGCCCTGAGCTTGGCTGCCCAGGATCAGGTATTGAAAAGCATCAGAAACCGAAGGCCAGCAATTGATATTTGAGCCGAGACAAAGTCTGGTCTCAAAATCTACTACGAGAGAAGCAAAGTAAACGAGCGGCCATACCACCCCTGCGAGCAGCACCCAGAT
>JAKAPU010000125.1 GCA_021806865.1 archaeon | reverse complement strand
GAGACTCCGAAGGTGCGCTCCCTCATCGTGGAGTCGAGTATCTCAAGCTTCTTTGCGAGCTTTTGAGCAGGCTGGTTGCCGGTCAACCTACAGCACTTTCACTTCTTTCTCGTGGATTTCTTTGGTTTGGATTTCTTCTGAGGTTTCTTAGGTGCCTTCTTTGTCTGGAGCTTCGACCAGCTCACGACCTTGCCTGCCTTTGCATCGTCTGGCCACATCATCTGCCTAAGCCTCTTTCCTACCTGCTCGATCTGGTGGGAGTCCAGTTCGTCCATGTACTTCTCAAAAGCCCTTGCCTTCTCGTTTTGGTAAGCGTTCTGCCAGCGGCTTGCAAAAGCACCTGACTGGATGTCTCTTAGGGCGGTTCTCATCCTTTCCTTTGTCTCAGCGTTTATTACGTTTCCACCAACGGTGAGTCCACCGTATCTCGCGGTCTCGCTGACTCCCCTGTACATTCCAGATATGCCGTAGCGCTGGATCAGGTCAACAATGAGCTTCAGCTCGTGGAGGCACTCAAAGTACGCGATCTCCGGCTGGTAGCCATTTTCGACAAGAACTTCGAACGCGTTTCTGATCAGCCTGTCAACTCCACCGCAGAGATCGACCTGCTCACCGAACCAGTCGCTCTCCGTTTCTTCTTTGAATGTAGTCTTGATTACACCAGCCTTTGTGCTGCCGATTCCCTTTGAAAATTCAAGAGTCCTCTGCCAAGCTCGGCCTGTCGCATCTTGATGAACCGCCACGACCGACGGAGTTCCGAATCCCTGGAGGTAGACTTCGCGCACTCGCTGACCAGGGGCCTTCGGGGCAACCATGAAAACGTCAACATCGGAGGGTGGTTTGATCCATCCCCAGTGTATTGCGGCTCCGTGTGAGAAGGACAGCGCCTTGCCCCTAGTGACGTACGGCTCGATTTCCTTGTACACTTCGCCCTGAACCATGTCGGGCGTTAATACATGGATAATGTCGGCGTTCTTTGCAGCCTCCGCAACCTCCATCACCTTGTGCCCGTCGGCTTTTGCCAGGTTCCAGGACTTGCCTTCCTTTCTCAATCCCACGATGACCTTGAAACCAGAATCCCTGAGGTTGCTAGCTTGCGCCCTTCCCTGGATTCCGTACCCAAGCACCGCTATAGTCTCTTTTCTCCTTACGTCGGAGGTAGTCACGTCCTTGTCGTAGTATGCTGTGGCGATTCCACTCGATTGAATTTCAGACATTTTCACTTTTTCACCGCAAATCTAGTAGACCCTAGTTACCCAGTCGTCGTGGCCATAAGTGGTCTTTCCGAGGACGAGCGCAGAGTATGCCTCGCTCAACGTTCTTGTAATCTTGCCAAGGCCTCCGTTTGCTACTGGCTTTCTGTCAACGCTTACCACCGGTGCGATTCCCGCGGCCGTTCCCGTGAGAAATAGTTCGTCCGCCGTATAGAGTTCTGATCTTGCCACGTCTCTTTCCACTGTCTCTATGCCTAATTTTTCAGCTATCTCGATCACTGTGCTTCGCGTGATTCCTTCGAGTATTGAAGCACCGAGCCCCGGCGTGTACATCTTTCCCTTTTTGATCACGAATATGTTCTCACCTGTTGCCTCGGAAACCTTGCCATCGCAGTTCAACATTATGGCCTCGTCAAATCCGTTTTTAGCTGCTTCTCTTTTTGCAAACACGGAATTGACATAGTTTCCACAAATCTTTGCCATTGGTGGAGTCACCGCGTCGTATAGGCGCGTCCACGAAGAAACACAAACGTCTAGTCCCACTTTGTTGAAGTAGTGCTTGAATGGAAAAGCGATTATTGCGGCGCTCACTGGATAGTTGATGAAGCCAAGGTTGATGCCCGAAAATCCGACGAAAGTAATCGGCCGGATGTAGCAGTCTTCCTTCATCCTGTTTGCCCTGAGCATTGCAAGGCAAGCCTCCTCCAGTTCCTGAGCAGAATATTTTGTTGCGATGTCGCAGATCCTCGCAGAAGCAATTAGCCGATCAAAATGATCGCGTAGCCTGAATACTAGGAGATTGTCCTCCACTCCGTACCCTCGTATGCCTTCGAACACGCCGGTTCCGTAGTGGAGTCCGTGCGTCATCACTGGGACTGTTGCCTGATCCCAGCCGACCAGCTTTCCGTCCATCCATACAAAGTCTGTTTTCTGAATTTCCGTTTTTTGCGTTGTTTGTGATTCCAATTCTACTACCATTTCAGAAGTGCATCCTCCTTTAGCATCCCATCGTCGTAGCGAGATTTCTCGTTCGCATCCTTGCTACGCCTTATCTCGGCCGAAATTGCGCTCGCTACCTCGATAGTCCTCGATTTCCCTCCTATATCAGGGGTCTTTATGTTAGAACTCGTCACTCTGTACACTGCATTCTCCAGCAATCGAGAGGCCCTTGCGCAGTTCGCATCTCCCCTCTTCGAGCTCACCCAGTCAAGCATCATCTTGACAGTGAGCAGCATCGAGAGCGGATTCGCTATTCCCTTCCCTGCGATATCCGGCGCGCAACCATGGACTGGCTCAAAGAGACCAAAGTCATCGCCGAGGTTTGCCGAGGAAGCGATTCCCAGTCCTCCAACGACCTGAGAGGCCTCGTCTGAGAGAATGTCCCCGTACATATTGGACGTGACTATTACGTCGAAGAGTTCTGGGCTGCGAACAAGGTTCATCGCAGCAGTGTCCACGTACATCGGTGAGAATTTGACCGAAGGAAAGTCCCTTGCTACGATTGCACAAGACCTGAAGAAGAGGCCATCTGTCACCGGCAGAACGTTTGACTTTTGCACGCAGACAACGCTCGCTGGTCTTGCGATTCTTTGCTCGGAAGAGCGCGCGGCTTCGCGAGATACTGCTAACTCGAATGCCACCTTTGAGATCCTCTTGCTTGCCTTCTCTGTCACGACCTTCAGTGCCGTGGCTTTTTTTCCATCGTTCTCTTCGAATTCTCTCCCCGTGTAGAGATCCTCGGTGTTTTCCCTAACTATGACCAGGTCGACGCCGGAAAATTTGCTCTCAATGAACGAATAGTTCTTTGCTGGCCTAATGTTTGCGTAGAGGTTCAGTTCCTGCCTCAGAAACACTATCGTATCCTTTGCAGTCTCGCCAACCGGTGCCTTTAGGCAAAAATCCGATTCCCTAATCGCAGACAGCGAGTCTTTTGGAAGAGCGAGGCCGAACTGCTTCAGAGCTTTGTCTCCTGCAGGCGTTGGAATGAAATCAAAACTGATTCTGCAGCACTCGGAGATAGTCTCAAGCACCGAGCGGGCGGCTGAGAAGATCTCAGGACCGATTCCGTCGCCTTCGATATAAGAAACTCTGTATGCTCGACCCAATCGTGCGTCACTTTAGGGCGTTGATATCTCTGGCTGCTTTGGAGCTCTCGACTTGCGCAGAAAAACTTCGTTTATTCCACTTATTACCGCATCGACCGAGGCCATTACGATGTCTGGACCGGTAGAAGATGCAGTACTGATGTTCCCGTTCTCATCTTCGATCTTCACTATGACTTCGGCGTCGGCGTTTGTTCCTCCGCTTATCGCTTCGAGCCTGTATTCCTTCAGCCGGACTTTGGTAAACCTGTCTGTTATCTTCTGAATCGCTTTCAGGGCCGCGTCCACCGGGCCGTTTCCCGTCTCGGCAACAGTCATTGACTGGTCGTCGCCTATCATGAGGCGTACTGAGGCTGTGGGTACGGTCTTGATCCCGGTTATCACCGCAAGGTCGGTAATCTTGAGGAACGGGTTGCTCCTCTCAAGACCTATCACCTCTCGCGCGATCTTGTCAAGGTCCACGTCAGTCACAGTCTTGCCCTGGTCACCGATGATCTTGACCCTTTGGACTATTTTCTTGATCTCTTCATTGGAGGCTTCTATCCCCAGGTTCTTGAGCTGGGAAGAGACCCCGTGCGAACCAGCGTGCTTGCCAGCCTGTATCCTGCGCCTTGCCCCCACGAGCTCCGGCTCCATTGGTTCATACGTTGCTGGGAGGTTGAGTACTCCGTGAGTGTGGATTCCCGATTCGTGGCCGAATGCGTTCTCTCCCACTATAGCCTTGTTTGGCTGGACAAAAACGCCGGTAGCCTTTGCAACAAGACGCGAAGTCTGATAGAGCAACTTTGTCTTAATTCCTGTCTCGAGGTCGTAGAGCCTCGTAGCGCCCATTACGAACTCTTCCAGCGAAGCGTTTCCTGCGCGTTCTCCCAGCCCATTGATTGTTACGTGTGACTGGTCTGCTCCCGCCATGATCCCCGCCAAGCTGTTTGCTACCGCCATTCCATAATCGTCATGACAGTGCGTGCTGAGCGGTGTCTTTACGTTCGAGCGTATGAATTTGATTAGGTCGGAGTACCTCTCAGGAGTCATCGTGCCAACAGTGTCAGGCACATCGATCCTCTCGACGCCCAAGTTTTCAACTTCTTTGAGCACTTGAGCAAGAAATCCTCTGTCGGTGCGTGTAGCGTCCTCTGCGGAGAATTCCACCTTTATTCCGTGCGCCTTGGCGTACTCGATTCCCTGTATCGCCGCCTCGAGAACTTGATCTCGAGTCAGCTTCAGTTTGTACTGGAGGTGGATGTCTGAAGTCGCGATGAACAGGTGCCCGTATGAAATGTCGCAATCGATTAGCGCATCCACGTCTCTCTTGTCCACTCTGGACAGGGCGGCGACCTGCGAAGTCAGGCCCAGTTTGTTAATCGCTTTGACAGAGTTGTACTCGCCTTCCGAAACTATTGGAAACCCTGACTCGATTACGTCGACTCCGAGCTCGTCCAGAGCCCTTGCAATCTCGAGCTTTTCTTCGGTTGTTAGAGAAACTCCCGGCGTTTGCTCGCCATCTCTGAGCGTAGTGTCGAATACTCTGATTCTTCTCTTCTGCACTAACAATTACTGCAGCCCCCTCTTCAGCGCGGTTAGACCTGTGCGTACAATCTCTTTGACTACTCCCGATTTTGAGGCTTCCTCAACGAACGAGTCTATCCTTTCAGGAGTAGCGGTGTATTCGACGACTACCGAATCCCTAGCGATGTCAACAGCCTTTGCACCAAGGCTGTTTGAAAGATCGAGTATGGCGTTTCTGCTCCGGTAGTCGTGAGTCTCAAATTTGACTAGTGCAAGCTCCCTTGCAACCGCTTCAGCGTGAGACATCGTCCCGACCTCAATGACATCGATCATCTTCTGGAGCTGCTTTACCAACAATTGCAACGACGCTTCGTCTCCCTTTGGTATGATCGTCATTCTTGCGAGATCGGGAGAAGAGGTCTCTCCGATTGAGATGCTCGTGATGTTGAAACCCTTTGCTCTAAACATCCCCGAGATCCTGTGAAGGACTCCTCTCTGATTCTCCACAATGGCATAGACGATCTGATGAGTCTGCCTCCTATCTTCGCCGTGGATCACTTCTTCGCCGCTCGTGCGCGTTGGTATCTGGCTTGTGGCCGGCGTTGGCTGAGTTGTTGTCATTACGCGATCACCATATCTTTTAGCGCGGTTCCAGGAACCACGAACGGGAATACGTCTTCTTCCGGAGAGATTGGCACGTCTATTACAGTTGTGACCTCGCTCTTTAGTCCGAGTCGAATAGCCTTTGCAAAATCGTCGATTGACTGGACACGCAGACCCTGTGCCCTGTACGCCTCGGCAAGACGCACATAGTCAGGGATTCCATAGAGCTTGACGCCGTTGTAGCGCCTCTGGTAAAACAACCTCTGCCATTGGGCGACCATTCCGAGCATCGTGTTGTTGAGAATTACTACGATTACTGGAATGTTGTCCAAGACCGAAGTTGCTAGTGCTGCCTCCGTCATGTTGAAACTTCCGTCGCCGGCGATATCAACGACGGGTCGGGTTGGCGCAGCGACTTTTGCCCCTATAGAAGCTGGAAAGCCGAATCCCATTGTTCCGAGACCTGTTGAACTGTAAAAAGTGCCGGGCTCGATTACGTCGAAGTGAAGCGAAGCCCACATCTGACACTGCCCGACTTCGGTAGCAACCAGAGCTTCCCGTGGAAGTACTTCCCTGAGCTTCTTGAGTATGCTCAGAGCAGAAACCTTGCTCATGTCTATCTTCCACTCGTTCTTGCAGCTTTCCTTTACTTCACCAAACCTCTTGCTCCAGGTCGAGATTTCTTTGCGCTGAGCCCGTTTCATCACAGAATTGATCATCATTCGTAGTGATGCCCTAACATCTCCAACTATTCCAAGATCCGCTTTCTTGTTCTTGTTGATCTCAGAGGGGTCGATATCGATGTGTATGACTGTGGTCTTTGGCACAAAGTCGCTGACCTTTCCCGTGGATCTGTCAGAGAACCTAGTTCCTATTGCTAGCAGGACGTCGGCCTCGAGAATCAACCTGTTTGCCTCTATGTGTCCGTGCATCCCGATTGGGCCAAGAGCCAGAGGATGAGTTTCGTTGAACACTCCTTTGCCCTTGAAAGTTGTCGCAACGGGACACATCAGCGTCTCTGCGAGCGCTTGAAGCTCGGAGAACGCTCCAGAGATAGCGACGCCACCTCCTGCGAGAATCATTGGTCGCTCCGCATTCAGAATTAGGTCGATCGCCCTTTCTATCTGGACCGGATCTGGTTCGACAATTGGATTGTATCCCCTGATGTTGATGCTGTTATTGAACTCCATTTCTGCCTCGCCGGTCTGGATGTCCTTTGGGATGTCTATTAGGACAGGACCAGGACGGCCGGTAGCGGCGATGTGGAATGCCTTTTTCACCATGTCCGGGATGAGAGCTGGATCGAGAGGCTGGAAGGAGTACTTTGTAACAGGACTAGCTACGCCCATGATGTCGCACTCCTGGAACGCATCCTTCCCGATGGTGGACGTGGCTACCTGGCCAGTGATTGCGACCATAGGTATGGAATCCATGTAAGCGGTTGCGATGCCAGTCACCAAGTTTGTGGCTCCCGGACCTGAAGTGGCCAGGCACACTCCTGGCCTCCTCGAAACGCGAGCAAACCCGTCGGCCATGTGCGCGGCGAGCTGCTCGTGCCTGACTAGTATGTGCCTGATTTCAGAGTTGTATAACTCGTCGTAGATAGGGAGGTTTGCTCCCCCAGGCATTCCAAACAGAACGTTTGCTCCTTCGTTCTGTAGTGCTTTTATCAGTGCTTTTGATCCAGATAGTTTGGTCACTTGCTATTCATTACTCCATTGCAGATTTCCCCAGCGAACGTAGTTCTAGACTAGAAACTAACGCTGGGCCTAAGCCACTCTAAGCGGCAAGCTCAACACACCAAAGAACACGCTCCCGTAGGTGTGTCTTGCGGAAGGAACCAATGAAATGACTCCAGATTGCTTGCCGGGCATTTCTTGCTTGAACACTGCAATGATCATGTAATTATTTAAGAATAGCGAGGAGGGATTTGTGATAATTCGATGAAATGATTCCTTTAGAGAATCTTAGAGGACAATTGCTGTGCGCACTCAAACCACTTGTACCAGAACCCGTTCCGGCGGCCCAAACTAATACATCCAGCTGATTCAACTTTCTTGAATTTCTTTCGTTTTGGTCACTTTACGATCGAGAAATTACTTTTAGCAAGTTCTAGGCAAGAGCTTTTTGCGGAGACACTCGTTTGCTTTTCTGGAAGGATTTCGAAAAACTGGAACCACAACTGGCAGCGTTTGGCCTCGAGAGACTGGCACGCAAAGTGATGTATCTCGGAACAATTCGAAGCGACGGCTATCCGCGAGTCCATCCGTTCACACCATTTGTGAGTTCTGGACATCTTTTCGCATTCATGGAAACAACATCTCCAAAGGCTCATGATTTGAAAAGAGATGGGCGTTTTGCGATGCACTCCCTTGTTACCGACCAAAACGGATCAGGCGGCGAATTCATGTTGAGCGGAAGGGCCTTACAGGTGACGGATCCGGCGTTGAGAAAGGCGGCAGTTCAAGGCTGTCCCTACGAACCGAGAGAACGATATCTCTGCTTTGAATTCATGCTAGAAAGATGCCTTACCAACGAGTACGTTGACGGGAATCCCCATGTAAGGCACTGGAAGGAAAACAAGTAAGAACACTTCTGTATTTGTGAACGACTCGATCTCGTATGCTCACCTCAATGATAGCTAGGCGTTCAGACTATGCGAAGGTAGCTCGCCTGTGCAGGCGTGCAGTTGGACCCAGAGATTACGTGCTTTCTGAGCTCGACCACGTAATAGATGACGGGCGACTGTTTCTTGCATTCGAAGGAAAGGAGCTGGTAGGAATAAGCCACCTAACAGAGCTGCTCGACAACATC
>JAKAPU010000124.1 GCA_021806865.1 archaeon | reverse complement strand
TCCTGCAGTGAAGGGGATAGAGTTTGGCTCTGGTTTTGCAGGTACAAAAACAAAGGGCAGCGAGAACAACGACGCTTATGTGAAAATGGAGAACGGCAGGATAGTCACAAAGACAAACAACTCTGGAGGAGTCCTAGGTGGATTATCAATTGGAATGCCTCTTGTCTTCCGCGTGGCGTTCAAGCCGGCCTCCTCAATAGCAAGTTCTCAGGATACGCTTGACCTTTCTACAATGAAGGAGACAAAACTCGTGGTACCTGGAAGGCACGACCCAACAGTTGTGCCGCGTGGAGTCCCCGTTGTGGAATCCATGACGGCCTGCGTTCTCGCCGACCTTGCAATCAAAGGCGGGTTCATTCCGCGCGTCTTAAAGTGAGAGTTGCGTTCCTTCTAGTTGGCAAAGTCCTCCGAAAGCAAGAAGCTCGAAGAATATCGAGAAGAAATGCGCGGACTGACTAACTCGATACTGGAGCTGATTAGAGCGAGGCAGAAGCTTTCACTCAAGATAGCCGAAGCAAAGCGAACCAAGGGTCTAGCAGTTGAAGACAAGCAAGTCGAAGCCCGGTTGATAAATTCGGTAAGGGAACACGCCAAAGGCATCGGGCTTGAGGAAGACCTTGCAGAGTCTATCGCGTGGAAACTCATCGAGTCATCGAAAATTGCCCAGAGAAAGGATACATACTTGCAACAGATCAAAGAATTTCTCAAGTCAAGCAAGATCAGATCTGTTTCAATTGTTGGGGCTGGAAGGATGGGCGGATGGTTTGCCCGATATTTCAATATGCTAGGTGCGAATGTGATCCTTTACGATGAAAATCGTTCCAGAGGAATCGAGAAAGCGAGGACGCTCGGCTGCAAGACAGCAAGGAGCATTTCTGACGCTGCAACCTCCGACCTCGTGATTCTGGCGGTCCCCATCAGTGCCACACCAAAAGGGATCGAGAAACTTGCCGAGCTTGCGGTAAACAAGCAAAAAGTCCGAGTCGTTGAGATTTCGTCGGTCAAAAATGGGATCGCAAGGTCTGGCTTGCTGGATGAAAGTGGAATTTCAAGAGGCATCAAGCTGTACTCGATACATCCTCTCTTTGGCTCAAATGCTAACCATTTTTCAGTGAACAATATAGTCCAGGTGAATCGGCTGGATTCTGATTTCGTAAAAAGTCTGTTTCCCCACTTCCGCGTTTTCAAGATGAGCTGGAAGAAACACGACGAATTGATGGGCCCGATGCTCTCGCTACCACATTCGCTCGCACTCGTGTTTGCAGACGTTCTTCTCAAGAAGAAGATTCCAAAGGGCTTGGGCAGCCCGAGTTACGACCACATGCTTGAGCTCGCAAGAAAGGTTCTAAGCGAAAGCCCAGGTGTTTACTTTGAGATTCAATCAATAAACCCGAACAGCAGAAAGGTCATCAATGATGCAATAGAATCGTTAAGACAATTCAATGTTCTGACGAAGAACGAACCTCGTTTTAGGAAATTTTTTGAACAATCCAAGAGGGTCTGCGATAGGCTGAACGAAGTCTGATTTCTACATACTTAGTTGAGCAATTGAGGAAAGGAAAAGATCATTTCTGACCGGGATTGTGAAACGACAATCCTTTGTCAGTGCCATCTTCCCGATTCGCTCGGGCAGGCTCATCCTGATCGCACCCCTGACGTTTTTCTTGTCAAGCCTTGCGAAAGCAAGGATCTTTTTTGAGTCAAGCCTAGTGCTTGTTGGCGGCCTTATTCTATTCAGGAGTTCTTCCTGACGCTCGTATTCTTTGAATATTCCAAGCTCTTGTGCTATCCATCCTTCTGCGCTCATCCCCAGTATTACTGCCTCGCCGTGGCTCATATTGAAATTTGCCGATGCCTCGATTGCGTGGCCGACTGTGTGGCCATAGTTCAGGATCGAGCGAAGATTGTTCTCGTTCTCGTCTTTTTCCACAACTCTAGCCTTAATCTTACAAGTGTTTGAAATGAACTGCTTGAGATTTTGGACCGCGTGTAGATCTGTCCTTTCCAGAACCTCAAACATTTTCCTATCAGAGATTATTGCTGACTTTACAATCTCTGCAAGTCCGTTGATCAACTCTTTTTGCGGCAAAGTATCTAGGGTGGTTGGATCAATGATCACTGCGGAAGGCTGATAAAATGTTCCGAGCTGGTTCTTGCCCCAGTCTGTGTCAACACCCGTCTTGCCTCCGATGCTGCTGTCCACCTGTGCAAGGAGAGTTGTGGGTACCTGTACGAATCTTACGCCTCTTTTGAAAATCGAGGCAACAAAACCTGAAAGATCTCCGACGACTCCCCCGCCGAGCGCGACAACGACGCTCTTTCTATCTGCGCCCAGTTTGCTTAGCTTCGAGGCAACTTTCGATGCACTTTCAAGGCTCTTACTCTTCTCGCCGTGGGGAAACTCAACCACATGAGTGTTTGCAACTCTGGACAGGCGAGCTTGGAATTTTCTCGCGTACAGCTTCGACACTATGTCGTCTGTGATTACGAATATGGAGCTAGCGTCGGCGAAGAACCGCTGAGGGATCCTCTGAAGGATCCCATCCTCGATGAGAATCTCGCATTTTTTGCGATTTTGAAACCCGATGCTAAGCGTGTCCGTTGCCATTCAACACGTCGCTCGAAAACGGGCTTTCACTTTCGCTTATTGTTTTGTGTATCGTGTCGCAGATGCGGATTATCTTCTTCAGTTCATGAGGCAGAACTGCCTGTGCGCCGTCGCTCAGAGCTTCAGCTGGTCGGTCGTGCACCTCGATCATCAATCCGTGCGCACCAGCAGCAATAGAAGCTCTCGCCATTGGAAGTACAAGATCTCTGCGTCCTGTTCCATGGCTCGGATCTCCGATCACTGGGAAGGGTGTCTCCTTCCTGAGTACTGGAATAGCGTTGAGGTCTAGCGTGAAGCGTGTCTGTGGTTTGAACGAGCCGCCAAGGGGCATGATACCTCTCTCGCAGAGTATGATGTTCCTGTTTCTATTTGCCACGATTCGTTCGGCAAAACTCAGGTATTCATCGATCTGGGCTGCGAACCCTCTCTTGAAGAAGATCGGCTTGCCGGTTTTTGCGGCCGCTTCAATCAGATCCTGGTTGAACATGTTCCTCGCCCCGATCTGCAGGACATCGGAATACTTGGCAACTGTTTCGACGTCCGTCTCGCTCCTGATCTCGGTGATTGTGGGCATGTCAAGGTCTTTCCCGACGGCCTGTAAGTGCTTCAAGCCTTCCACGCCCAGACCCTGGAAGGAGTGGACAGAAGTTCTCGGCTTGAACGCGCCTCCGCGCAAGATGTGCGCTCCAGCATCCTTTACCTCTTTCGCGATTCGGTTCAGCTGCTCGTAGCTTTCGATGGAACAAGGCCCGGAAAAGTAGACCGGGGGATTGTCACCGCCTATCGCGATGCCCTTGACTTTCACCACGACATCCTTTGGAATGTAGCTCCGGCTCATCAGCCTGTATGGAACCTGGATCCTTAGGGCGTCGTGGACCCCTGGCATGGATCTTATCTGATCAAAATCGATCTTCTTTTCGTCGCCGATGATTCCTATGACAGTCTGGTACTCGCCAGAGGAAACGTCGACCTTGAGACCAGCAGTCTTGATCTTGTGGATGACATCGTTGACCTGGTCCTTGGAGGCAGTTGGCTTCATTACTATGCTCATTGTTTATCTTGCTCCGAGAAAATTCGAGACTCTTTGCTGATTGCTGAGGATTTGCTTGTGAAGGAAAGGATACTTTTGGATGGAGAACTTACGCTAGAACGTTTGCTAGGCCCGTTTCGGGCTTTAGATATTGGCAGGACATCACTGATGACCTTACTACCAGTTTCGATTGGCCTCCTTATTAAACCAAATGATGCCGTACTGGGATCTTCGAAATTCGCAACGAGAGAGGTTCCAGTTGACCTATTCTTCTAACGAGGTCATCATGCGCCTGAGTATTTCCCTCTCAAGTATTGTTCCGATCAGCTTGCCGTCCTTGTCCACCACGGCTATGATGGGAATGTTTGTTTCCTTGAAAATGCCGGCAAGTTTCAGAGCAGGCTCGGACTCTGTGACCTTGATCGCCTCTGCAAGTGGCGCTTCGATCACCTTGAGTCGTGAAATCTCGCGGTTTGACATCGTCAACACATCGCGAAGAAGAAGCGTCGCTACTGGCTCGTTTTTCGAATTCAAAACCACCGCCGCTCTCGCATCGAGATCGAGGCACTGCTTCATGCCCTTCTTCACAGGATCTGTTTCAATCGTACTCACAGTGGGGAGAGTCTGGCAAATCTCACCCGCCGTCAGTGTATCAAGTTGCTGCTTGACTATCTTTCGCGTGCCAGATTCTTTGTCGACTTCGACTAGCGGGGTACGCAATCGAAATAAAAGTGGCGCGACCAGAGACAGTAATGCAATTCCTATTGCGGTCGCTGAGTAAGAGAATCCGCCAATGAGGGCGGTGCCTGCAGTCAGAGCAGTTACGAGCAGCGCCGCATCAACTCCTCCGTTCACACACGTTCCAAACGCGTTTCTCCATGTGCCGACTTTGAAAGCCTTGGATGTTACCGCGCCCACAATCGCATCAAGCCCTAAAGCCATCCCAAAAATCACAAGTCCAGCCAGCAACAGATAGGGGGTGACTCTCACAAAATACAGTCCTAGTCCCACAAAAAACAGCGGCTCAAAAAAGCCGTAAGTGAATGCGCTCACTTTCTCAAGGAGGACTGGCCTTGCTGCGAAGAAATTCTGGAGAAGCAATCCAAGGAAAAGCGCGACGATTGCAGAATTGAAACCCGTGATCTCTCCGAGGAATCCGAGAAGCAGAATGAAAGCCATAATGATTGCAAAAACCGCTTCCCTTCCGTGGAAGTGGGTCTCGACTTTTTCAAGAAGCGGCACAAACACATAGCGCCCGAAGATGATTATCCCGATGATGGTGAGGGAAACTTCTAACGCGACGGATGCTATTGAGAAAGCCGTTATCGCTTTGCCTGCTAGGTCATAGACAAACGAAAAGAGTACGACAGCAGCTATTTCGATTATCACAACCTGCGAGAAAATTGCAGTTCCTTCGTCTGTCTTTGCAAGACCCGTGTCTGTGAGCAGCCTAGAAAGCGGTCCTGCGCTGCTCATGCCTGCGACTATACCGATTACAATAGCCGGCAGTGGCTCGCGGAATAGCAAAAATGAGATTGCTGTTATTCCGAGGAACCGCGTTGTAAATTGGAGCACTGCAAGTGGGACAGTAGTCTTGTTTCTGAGTATCGAGCGAAATCTCGTGGACTCGAACTCTACTGCACCGCTTACGAACAGCAGGAAATTTATCCCGAGTCCTATGAAAAGAGAGGTAGAAGGAACTACGTTGATGAATCCGAAGGCTCCAGGGCCAACGAGGGTTCCAACGAATATCGCGCCGACGAATGGAATGAGTCCAAGCCTTCTGAACGCCTCCTCGCCGAGTTTTGCACCAATTAGTAACAATCCAAGGTAAGCCAAAGGAAGAGCCGACGCTGGAATCCCTGCAAACAACGATTCGAATAGACCTGTCAAGATATTCACTAGTGGCGTGGAGTGCGTCCCATTCGATGTTTGTTCTCCTAAAATCTTTCGGGCGAAAATCCAATAGTGCCGAGCGATCCACGGTAGCGAAAGTTCGACTATCTTCCGATGCGAACTCTGCCGGTGCTCAAACGCGCATCAATGGCTATGTTTGCCAGCAACATCAGAGATGTCAGTCCTAACATCATCTTGAGCAGTTCGAGGTCAGGAGTAGTGATCGTGTATAGCCCAGAGAAGATTGTCAATTGAGTCTTTGCCGACGTGGGGTAAAGTGAAAGCGCGATGTAGCAGAAAGCATCGAAGAGACACAAGTATAGCTGGCTTCCAAACGAGCCGAGCTCAATAATGTCGTACATCAGGTATATGACGACAATTGCTACCGCGCCATAGACTGCGACGGAGACATTGAGGAAGTACATCGCACCTCCTATTCCGAGACTTGCTATCCCCATAACAAGTGGAAGAGCATCTTGCCTCTCGACCATTGCCTTCCTTGCTTTCCTCAACCATATGGCTGAGAGCGCTATTATCCCGAGCCTGATAAGAGACATGAAGCCGGTCATATTTGAAAGAAAATTCTCTCCAGTTATCGCCAATATTGGGATGAGGAAAAACACGAAAATCCAGGCCACTCTTGATATTGATCTGGGAAGGAATCCGTCCTCTCCCAGCGCTCCGAGGTGTCTCGAAGCAGCGAGGAATGCTGGCACAAAAGTGGTGAAGGTTGCGATAAGGAATGTGATTGCAATCAACACTTCTTGAGATCTTCCGAGGAGGACATTGGCAAGATATATCGCCGGTATCTGAGCTTGCATAATCGCCGATGTGCTCGGGTGGGTGGAAAAGACCGCGAGCGCGTAGAGTATGTTTATTGCGGATGCAATTACAACGCTCAAAATCATAGCGTGGTTGAGGTAGCTATCTTTCTTCATCTTGTACCCTCGTTTGATCTGCGAGAGGATTGGAATCGAGGACTCTTCCTTTGCGTCGCGTTCCAAAGCTTGAATTTCCTGAAAGCCAAAGAAAAGGAGGTAAAGGAAAGCGGTGTTCATCGCTATTGCGAGGAATGTGTTTGGGCCGAGAGCACCGGGAACATACTGCAGCATGCCGGTCATGTTCCATCCACCAAGCGAACCAAGCAGTCCGCTCTGGTAGACCAAAACGAGCACCATGACGAGTGTCAGCATGATTTGCGCGCCTCCAATCAATTTTACAAAGCGTTTTTCAAAAACCGAGTTGATCAGAAACCAGACTGCAAACATGGCGACAACTAGATAGAGGACCGCGTTTGTCACGACAGGCGAAACTGAGTAGCTCTCCATTATGGAAGGGATGTAAGTCAGTGCAAAGACTACGAATGCAATGGCGGAGTAGGCCGCTAGTGAAGCGTTGGAAATGAACGAAGATAGTCTAGCCACGAAGTATCTCACACTTTTCTTGCTCACTGCTATTCCTACGAATGATGGGCCGCCTACTGCGCTCAAATTTTCCTGCCGCACTGTCTTGTACATCGTAGCGTACACTCTAGCCATGCCGATTGAGATCACTGTAGCAAGAAGGAGCGAAACTATGGAGACAAACTCATACTGGACGATGTTTTGAGGTATGAGTATGAAGAGTGGCGATCCAAGCGTCGTTCCCAGCCCAATGGACAGTACTGTGACAAACCCATAGACCTGCTCCGACTTTTGCGGTTGGGATCGTCTTGAGAATCGTATACGCATTGAGTTAGGCAGTACGGTTAGGAGCGCTATGCCTGTCATAAGTATCGCGAGGATTGAGATGACCAAGATAATGTTGGCGAGGTTTGGGCTTTGGCTCGCTGAAATTTCTGTGAACCGCCCTGCAAGCGAGATCAAAGCGGCCGTCAGCACTACCAACCCGATCACCGCTGACATTGCCTTGAAGACGAAGGCAAATCCTCTGAAGGCAGAGCTGAGCAACGGTACTGACATTAGTGCCACTGGATTGAAAAATGCCTGATTAGAGAGAGATTCCGACTTGCTTGAGATCCTTTGAGGACTGTCTCAACAGGTAAAAGGCTCCGAGTAACAGGGAAATCGCAAGTAGAAAGTCTAGCACCGGTAGTATCGGGTTTGAAATCGAACTCGGGGAGATTTTGAGCACCAGCTGCTGGAAATATTCTAGGAACTGGCTGGAGGATCCGAATCCCAGAAGGGACGGGGCGATCAGCGAAAGTCCGGCGATCGAAAGAAACGATGCCAGAACAAGCTCGCCCAAGGCAATGAGGAACGGGCCTCTCCGACCAGGCCCCACCTTCCTTACACTGAGCATTGAAATGAATTTAGTTATGTGCTCGTCGTGCAATCCTGCGATTCGTTCGCTTACAATCTGAGCCAGTTGCTCTTCGTTTTGCGACAGCAGAACGAGCGCTTTGATATCAAGTACAAGCTGGTTCGCAGTTGCATCCAGTTTTGAGGAGTTGCTGCTACTCAATAGCCAACAGTCTTTGCGAAAGAAGTTCGTTATGATAATTCTTTCTAATTGGAGGCCCTGAAAGTTGGCTCTTTACGCTTCAGATTATCGAGTGTTATCTCAATTTCTTAAAAAATCATATTACCACACGCTTTGAATCTGTACTACGATAATCAGAAGATGACAAAGCTAGCCTGGGTTCCAGTGGTGATGCTGCTTCTTCTGGTTGTTCCATTTCTCGCAAGCGCGCAGTCGGTTAGCAACTCCTTCAACATGAACGTGTACTCTGA
>JAKAPU010000123.1 GCA_021806865.1 archaeon | reverse complement strand
GCATGCACACGTGGATCACGTTCATTCTCCGGATGGGCGTTCAAGAATCATCGCAAGCAGCGAAACAGAGGCTCTTGCCAAGGTTCGAGGATACGATCTGAAATCTTCCGAGGAGGAGATTCATGGGATCTATGTAACTGACGCGGGTCACATTTTGGGTTCCAGAGCCATTTTGATTGAGGACAGCGTGTTTTACACTGGCGATTTTTCTCGACGCGATAGGGGTTTCCTGAAAGGTTCTCCGGGAACGAAATGTGATACGCTGATAATGGAGACTACATACGGACGTCCTCATTACGTGTTTGGTGACACAGTAGAGATCGTGCGCAAAGTCAACAGGTTAGTCTCAGAGGCCTTTGACCAGTGTAGGCCTGTAGTCATGACTGGCTACCCACTGGGCAAGGCCCAGATGATAACGTACTTGTTTCGCAAGTGGGCTCCCGTCTACCTACATGAATCCGTGTATGCCATGAACAGAGCACACATCGATCTTGGAATCGACATTCCGGATTTCAAGATGTGCGATTCTCCAAGCAATCCAGTACTCGAACAGTGCCCGTGGATAATGATAACACCGGCAGCATCAGGAAGATCTGGTTTCATAAAGTCACTTCGTGACAAATACCGGGCTCTGGTGATAGCATTCACCGGTTGGTCGGTTGACGAAAGCTACAAGTATAGAATGGGTGTAGATCACGCTTTCGACCTAAGCGATCACTGCGATTTCAACGAGCTGGTCGATCTCGCCAAATATTGCAACCCCTCGAAGGTTTACACTGTCCATGGTTTTGCTGAAGAGTTTGCCGATCATCTTAGAACCCTGGGGTTTGACGCAGAGCCCTTGGAAAAGCGTGAAATCTGATAGACACGGAATACGCTAGGCTATGTGAATTCTGATTTCGGCGCCGTCGATATCGGCAACCGACCAGCTCTTGCTTTCTTCAGTCAATTCTTCCAGAATTTCGACACTCTTTGCTCGAACCAGAAATGCAATCTCTTCCTTTCGGAGATCGAGCATTCTTTTCATTTGCCCTCCAACCCCGGCGATTTTGGCTGCTGGTAGAATTTCGGTTGGGTTGTATCCTTTTTCTTTTCGAAGTGCTTGAAGATTGCGTGCAACATCCCTAACCAGGCCCTTTGCCACAAGCTCGTCATCCCTCGAGGTGTCCAAAGCAACTACCGTTCCGAAATTCTCAACCGCCACGTACTTCGGGTCGGTCGATGAAAAACTGAAGATCAAATCGGGTGCTGTCAACTCAAAGTCTAGCATGCCTGGTAGTCTGACTTTTCCATTTCTTGCGATTTCGTTGAAAAGCCAAGCTGCATCTGCCTTCGCAATTGCCGACGTTAGCTCGTTCATCCTGGCCTTTGCCCTCGGGGCCACAAGCTGGAAATTTGGCTTTGCGGAAACACTTATTGGAAGTCTGGAAGGATCAGAGTCAATTTCAATTCTCGAGAGATTTGTTTGCTCCAAGAGGATGTCCATATTGCTCGTGACAAGATCCTTCTCGTCTTCGGACACAAGGTAGAACGCGACTCTGAGTGGCCACCTTCGCTTAACTTTACCTTTCATGCGTGCGGAGTTCGTGAGGGAGACTATCCTCGTTAGAAGGTCAAATTCAACCTCCAACCGCTCGTTTCTGAATGCGGGCTTGGCCTCTGGCCAGTTATTCAACAACAAGGAATCTATGCCGAATGTCTTTCTTGCCAGATGTTCAGTCAAGTACGGAGAAATTGGGTGGAGAAGCAAATCGCAGTATTCGAGGACCGTCGCGAGAACAGAATAGATAACCTCGCGTCTTATCTTGGTTTGTTCGTTTTCCTCCCACATTTCGCTGCGGATGATGGGAATGTACGTCTGGCTCAGGTCGTCGATCAGAAAGTGCTCAATAGCTCTAGCTGCCTCGTGGTATTTTGCTTGAGTGTAAGCTACTGTGCAAGTGTCGAGCAGCAGCTCAAGCTTTGACAGTAGCCAACTGTCTTGTTTCTTCAATGAGTTTCTATGCCCTTCAATAATTTTCCTCGCCTCTCTTGAGAACTTGAAGCCGTCAAACGAGGAATTCTGGAGATAGAATACATGCATGTGGTATAGCGTGTTCAGTATCTGGTAGGGCCGTGTAACCATTTCAGATGGGCTGAAATTGATTGAGTCGATCGGGCTTGCCTTCCACATGAGATAAAGACGAATGAGGTCCACTGAAAATCTATCCAGTAGCTGAGGAACTGGGATGTAGTTCCCCTTGCTCTTGCTAAGTTTCTCTCCTTTTTCATCTAGGACGTGACCCTGAAACAGAAACGATGCAAATGGTGAATCGCTCTTCATCTTCAGTATGATATTTTCGATCAATAGTGTGTACGCCCAACCACGAGTTTGATCTATCCCTTCTGTCAGAAAGGGAAGTGGAAGGTAACTCTCGTGCTCTTCATTGCTTAGTGACGCGTACGGTGCGGCACCGCTATTGTGCCACGTATCCAGTACGAACGGTTCTCTTTGCATCTCCAAATTGCACTTCGGACATAGGATGACGATCCGATCGATCCAGGGTCGGTGAAGCTCGAATTGTGGACCGTCGGGTAGGATCTTTGCCCTATCTACGATCTCCTTTCTAGAGAAGAGAGCCAGTTTCTCGTTGCATGAGGCACACTTCCATATCGGAAGCGGAGAGCCCCAAACCCGTTCTCTTGAAATGCACCATGGCCTCTTTTCCTTGATAATTTCGATGAATCTGTTTTTGGGTTGTTCGTAGTAATACTCTGTGTTTGAAGCAGCGTCAACAGCTTTGTCTTTCAACCTGTCAACAAAGTAAAAGTACTCGCGACGTGCGAGCCACACGAGTCTGTGACCAGACCTCCAACACACTGGGTACTCATGCTTTAGTCGACCCAAACGCAGCAGTGCGCCTACTTCTTTGAGGGACTCAGAGACTTTCGCATCTGCGTCGCGCACAAAAAGTCCAGAGAATATTCCAGCCTCAGATGTGAAGATTGCCTGGCTGTCGATAGGGTTGAACACGGGGATGCCACGTCTTTGTGACACCTCAAAATCATCCTCGCCGTTTGCAGGAGACATATGGACAAGTCCAGAACCTGTTGTTGTATCAACAAATTCTTCTGCTACGACCGCGTGGACTTTCTCGTTCTGTGCTTCAATCTCTTTCTGGCGTGGGATGGAGTCTGCCAAGGGATGGACATATCTGAGCCCCTCAAGCTGCTTGCCTTTCACTTTCCGCGTCACTTCGAAACTCTGGACGTGAAGCTCCTTCATCAGAGCCTCCAGTCGGTCAGCACCGACTATCCAGGTTTCTTCGGAAGGTTCTTTCACTCTGACGTAGCAATACTCTGCTTCGGGTTTTGCACCGACTAGTTCATCCGTGACGACTGTAAATGGCATGGTCGTCCATAGGACGAGGTACACTCCTTCATCGGGGACCTTCATTTTGAAGTACATTGAGGGATCTTCGAGATTCTGATAACCGCCCAGAGCGACCTCAGCGGAAGAAAGCGAAGTCTGACAGTGAGGACAGAATGGTGTGACTCTGTACCCTTCAGAAAGTATGCCATTGTTCCAGGCTGACCTGAGAATCTGCCATTCACGCTCGATGTAGGAGTCTCGAAAAGTCCAGTACGCCTTTTCGTCATTTATCAATAGTCCCAGAAGCTCATCAGATTTGCGCCATACGTCGTGATACTTCAAAACCATTGATTTGCAAGTTTCGACAAGTTTCTCCTCGCCAATCCTTTTGAGATTGTTTGTCTTGTCCCCGGTCAGCCCTAATTCTTTCTCAGCCTGAAGTTCAACGGGCAAGCCTTGGCAATCCCAGCCACCACGAAAATCAATATTTCTTCTGCGGAGCGTCTCGAACCTGTACCAAAGGTCTTTCATTACCCTGCCGCGGAGATGACCCATGTGCGGCTCACCATTGAGCGTAGGTGGCCCTTCCACGTAGCCTTCCTTCTTCTTTCCCTGAAATTTTTGCTCCAACAGTCTTCTGAGGCCGATCCTCTCCCAAGTGTCCCGTATTGATGCCTCTATCTTCTTGGGATCGTAGCTACTGTCCAGCGAATTGTCAGAAGCTGCTACGGGGTTGCTAAATGCGGGATCAGTCAAATCTGCAAACTTCCAAATAGGTTGATACACACGTTCTAAGAGGTCTATTGGTGTTTTCCAGATTGACAAATTCAGGAAAGCGCGTGCCAAAGTTGCCGAATTTGATACCCACCAGGCAATCTAGACCCCAAAAAGAAAATCGATTTCTTCATATTTAGAAGTTATGCAATAGGTTCTCATTGACGTCGGATTCATTGGTCAAAACTAGTTGATTATTTTTAGCGTAAAGTGAACGCTAATTCACCTAGACTGTTATCGTTCGATACCAGAAGTATTCGTTTGGTGCTAAAACCTAATGTCACAGTTCTCGTCAAGATGGCAGAAATCCCCTACCGAGGGCTTCGGCACTCGAGTAAAGGAATCCGTGCGTGCTCCAGGACCACTCAAACCACGACTTGAGCAGGCTGGAAGACAGATTCAAGTACAGATCGCGAAACTAGATGCGACTTCGGCAAAACTTAGAGAAAGAGATGCCTCGATCTTTAACAAAGTCGTTGCCGCAATCCAGAAGCATGATACACAGCATGCTAACATCCTTGCGAATGAGTTATCCGAAGTTCGCAAGATGAACAAGATGGTTACTCAAGCGAAATTGGCGTTGGAACAGATCACACTCAGACTCAACACTGTGCAGGAACTCGGCGACATTGTTGTCACTCTATCGCCTGCTATGGGAGTCATCCGAAACGTCCGATCAGGATTGGTGAGCGTGATTCCAGAGGCCGAACACGAAATCGGAGAAATTTCCGGACTGCTCAGCAGTATTCTAGTCGACGCTGGACAGCTGGGCGCAGGCGTCATCAATTTCGAGTCTGCCAACGAAGAGGCCGACAAGATCTTGGCTGAAGCAGGCGCAGTTGCCGAGCAGAAGATGCGCGACAAATTCCCTGACCTGCCATCCTCAGTTCCCGCGGGAACCGAGGCGGCTGGTTTCTCCTAAAATCAGAAGAATAGAAATGAGAGGCACTGTGCCAATGCGGCACAGTCATTCTCTTCTTTTTACTTAACTCCATTAAGGGATAATTGCGTCTGCCAAAGATGCGTTTGCTCGAAGCCAGAGAAGTGCAATGCTATTGCACTTGTCCGACTTGTTTTTGAGTATGACTGAAACGCAACCAATAGTTATTGAAGAAATCGAGAGAGATCGACGAATGACCACAGCCCAAACAAACACGATCACGCCATTTTCGATCATTTGAGGCTGATCCTCTTTGGGCGTTTTCACTCCTGAAACCGATGACAAGGGAATCAAAGAGAAGATCTCACAGGCCATAAGACAGGTGGAAACCCAAAGGCGAGATTTGGAACAATTGCGCTATCGCTTGGAAGAAAGAAGGAAAGGGATGTTTGATCTCACTGTCCGTGCAATTGAGAAGAACGACGAAATGCGCGCTCGGATACTTGCTGCTGAGCATGTGGAATTACAGAAGATAACACGAGTGGTGAACGCTTCTGAGTTGGCACTCCTTCACATAAACGTCCGATTGGAGACAATAAGAGATGTCGGAGACATCATGCACGTGTTGTCCAATGCTTTCGAAGCAGTCAAGAAGATAGGCAAGTCAGTTTCAGAAATTGCGCCGAACATCGAGCATGCTTCTTCAGAAATCAACGAATCACTCAAGAACATTCTTTCGGAACTCGGTATGCTATCTCCAAACGTAACTATCTCTCTTGCTGACACCCCTGGTGAAATTTTCAGCAAGGCTCAGCAGTTGATTAACGAGAGAACTTCTGATCTCTCGGAACTTCCAAAGTCAATCCAGCAAGGCGAAACAAATGGAGAATCTATCTTCGAGAAAACAAAAAGGGTTGCTTTGCTTGCAACAGACGACGAAAGTGAAGGCCTCGAATCGGAGGAGTTCAAACCAGTACTCTATTCTTCATTCGATGAGATTCCCGAGGATCCGGAACACGCTGTCAAGAACTATATCAAATCGTCCGGCGGGTCCAAAATAGACGTAGTCGATGCGTCAGCTCAACTAAATCTACCAGTCGATCTTGTTGAACAAGCATACATCAAAGTGCTAGCGGAAAAGAAATTCAACGCAACATCTTCTCATACAGTGAAGCGTGTGCCCAGCGGCCCGGGGACATGAATTTCTGTATGGAAGAACCTCCACAAAAAGAGCGAAAATCGAAATGACAAGAAGTTCCACCGTCCTGCGGTATGGCATAGTTCGGAATACTATTCACTCTATGCAATTGGTGAGCAAAAGATCATGAGCGAAAGTCCAGCCAAGGTTCTCGAAGGTGCAGCCCAGCGATACGCGTCTGAAGCAATCAGATTCGATTCGCAGGGTGCAAGAGGTATGGCAATCAAGAACTATCAAAATGCAATTCAAACACTGGTACAGCTGGCGCAGCTCTACCCAGACTATAAACTGAACAGTATGTACTTACAACGGGCGCAGCTATACCAGGAAAGGGTGAAGGCGCTTCAGGCGGCACATGGAATCGAGCCGCCACCTGAGGAGGACTCTTCAGCCGGCTTCACGTTCACACCGCCAGTCAAATCTGGTGGACCCCGCCCATCGGTGGAACAACCTCGCTCTGTGGTTCAACCTGATGCCGACAAGGGCTCACCACAGGTAGTTCCTCAGCTAAAAGCGAACTACAACGACTTGATTATGAAGGAAAAGCCCACCATCAAGTGGGACGAAGTCGTTGGGTTGGAAGACGCAAAGAAGGCTCTCCGGGAATCGATAATTTTTCCAGTGCAAAGACCAGATCTCTTTCCACTGGGATGGCCACGCGGAATGCTCATGTACGGTCCGCCCGGTTGTGGAAAGACGCTCCTCGCAGCAGCGACAGCGTCGGAAATAGACAGCTACTTCATCACAGTTGATGCAGCATCGATAATGTCAAAGTGGCTCGGTGAAGGCGAGAAGAATGTTGCAAAACTGTTCAACTCTGCTCGCAAACTTCTCGAGAAAGAAGCAAAGTCTGTGATTGTTTTCATTGACGAACTCGACTCAATACTCGGTTCGAGAACAAACGAAGTGGGAGGCGAGGTCCGAGTGCGGAATCAATTCCTGAAGGAAATGGACGGAATCGCTGACAAGGGCAAGAACTTGCACCTTTACGTAATAGGTGCAACCAACAAGCCCTGGGCGCTTGACTGGCCGTTCTTGAGACGATTCCAGAAGAGAATCTACGTGCCGCTGCCCGACATTAGGGCTAGAACTCAAATGCTGAAACAGTACACGGCTCCGCTAAAGATTGACGTATCTTTGAAGCTCGACGATCTGGCAAAGCTGACCGAAGGTTACTCGGGATCAGACATGCGCGATATCTGTCAATCTGTCCAGTTGAGAGTTGTCTCGGAACTCTTTGACGCGGCAGGCGCTGACAATAAAGAAATCCAACCTCGCCCAATAGATGTCGATGATTTCAAGGAAATCCTGAGACTGAGAAGGCCGAGCGTTTCGCAAGAAATGCTTCGAGCGTACGCGAACTGGGCTGAGAACTTTAAGGCGCTCTAGACAGGGATGATTCGAGGTCACTACGGCCTCAATCTTTCTGGTGTTCTTGGGAAAAGGCACACTTCGCGAATATTTTCTACACCGAGCATCTGCATGACCGTGCGTTCTATCCCCACTGCGAAACCTCCGTGGGGAGGCACTCCATACTTGAAATTGTCAGTAAACCATGACAGCTCCTTTTCATTCAGTCCTTTGATCTTCACTTGCTCCATTAACTTGCTGTAGCGATGTTCGCGCTGCCCTCCAGAGGAAAGCTCCATTCCTCTGTAGATCATGTCGACGCTTCTCGCCCACTGTGGGTCTTCGTCAACACGAGCAACGTAGAATGGTTTCACATTGAATGGGAACCTGTTCATGAAGAAAAAGTCGCTTTTCGTCTTCTCCTTGACGTGTTTCGCAAGAATGGCCTCTCCTTCTCTGTCTGGTTCTTCGCCGAATGGTACTACCTTTCCGTATTCTTTCAGAATGTCGTAGACTTCTGGAAACCTCACTTCCGGGAACGGAGTCTGGGGCTTTTCCCGCTTCGCTCCCAACAGTTCGAGTTCAGTTTTGCAGTCTTCAACCACTTTGCCTAGAGAGTAAGCCATCAGCGCCTCTTCAACACGCTCTGTGTCAAGCTCGTCTTTCAGAAAACCAAACTCAACCGCACACGCGTGGTGTTCGCACAGATGCCTTGGGGT
>JAKAPU010000122.1:6070-8315 GCA_021806865.1 archaeon | reverse complement strand
TCACTTCATCTTGCTTTCCCGTTACCGCAGACTCTGCCACAGCGGGGTGCGAGACAAGCGCATCCTCTATCTCAATAGTGCCCAGTCTGTGACCTGCTACTTTCAGTACTTCGTCAGCCCGCCCTAGTAACCAGAAGTAACCTTCTTCGTCCTTTACACAATAGTCTCCTGGATAGTACGAGCCGTGGAACTTGGACCAGTAAACCTGCTTGTACCTGGCATCATCTCCGTGCAGAGTCAGAAGCATGCCGGGCCACGGCTTTTTCACGACAATGTACCCCTTCTCGCCAGACTTTGCCTGCGAGCCGTCGTCTCTTACGACATCCGCGTCGATCCCTGGCAGAGGGTATGTAGCAGAACCAGGCTTGAGCGGCACCAGCCCCAACCTCGGTGAAGCAGATATCATTATGCCACCAGTTTCTGTTTGCCACCACGTATCAACGACCGGACAGCGACCGCCGCCTATCTTGTTGAAATACCAGAGCCAGACGTGCGGATTGATTGGCTCTCCTACTGTCCCTAGAACGTTCAACGAACTCAGGTTGTGCTTGGAAGGGGGCTCGTCTCCGTACCTCATCAATCCACGAAGAGCAGTAGGGGAAGTGTACAGGATGTTTACCCTGTATCTTTCGATCATTTCCCAGAGCCTGTCGTTCTTTGGATAATCGAGAGCGCCTTCGTACAGAACAGAGGTCAGTCCGAGTGAGAGAGGACCGAACACAATGTAGCTATGGCCTGTAACCCAACCAATGTCAGCCGCGCACCAGTATACGTCGCTCGGCTTTGGATCAAACACCCACTTTGTTGTCGCTGTCACATACGTCATGTAACCGCCAGTCCCGTGCACGATTGCTTTCGGCTTGCCGGTGGTGCCGGAGCTGTAGAGCAAATAGAGCGGATGGTTTGCCTCGAGATGTTCCGGTTCGATTACTTCACTGCCCGATGCGGCTATATCACTCCACCATACGTCCCTGTCCTTCACCATCTTCACCGCTTCGCCGGTGCGCTTGTAAACGATGACTTTCTTCACGCTGGGGCTGGTCTCGAGTGCTTGGTCGACGATCTCTTTGAGATGTATTATCTTACCTCTGCGATACCCGCCATCGGCGGTGATTACAAGTGAGGATCCAGAGTCCTTAATCCTGTCCGTCAGTGATTGACTGCTAAATCCAGAAAATACAACGGTGAAGGTAGCTCCAAGCCTGGCGCAGGCAAGCATCGCAACGGGGAGCTCTGGAACCATCGGCAGGTATATTGTGACACAATCCTTGCTTGTTATCCCCAGTTTCTTTAGGGCGCTAGCAAATCTGTTTACTTCCAGATACAAATCTTGATACGAGAGAACTCTGCGTTCTCCGTTCTCTCCTTCCCAGTAGTATGCGACCTTGTTCCTGTTTCCATTTGAAATGTGTCTGTCAACGCAGTTGTACGATGCGTTGAGCCTGCCGCCGACGAACCATCGCGCGAAAGGCGCCTGCCAGTCCAAAACCCTGTCCCAAGTTTTGAACCAGAAAAGTTCGTCAATAGCCACTCTCGCCCAGAATCTCTCTGTGTCCCTGAGCGATTCTCCTTGGAGTTCGAAATACTTGCTTAACGGGAATATCTTTTGAGTCGAGATGATAGATTTCTCGTCTTCTGTGCCGGCGCCCAGCAATTCGGTCATCCTTACGTAGTCTCGAGAATTTAAAAGATGCTAGTTTGTGACTTCATGAATTGGACTCTTGACAGCCAGTAATTGTCTAAGCATAAGAAGCCGTTTGTCTGTATAGCTCCTTGACTCTAGCAGAGGCGTTCGACCTTAGCGGTTCTCCATGGCCACTGAGCATAACTTCGAAATCGAAGTTTGAGATCTTTTGGATTGATTGGATAGCCTGCTTGAAATCCGATGATAGTGCTTTTGGAGTGCCGCGGATCTCTCCTTTCAAATACCGTACAGTGTCGCCGACGAACATTAGCTTCCTTTCTCCGTTGTAAAGCGAGATGCTGCCTGGGGTGTGTCCCGGTGTATGCACAATTGTCAGACTTCCTATCCTGTCATTATCGCTCAATCGCTTATCCGCTTCAACTGGCGTGAATTTGAAAAATGGTGAAAATAACGAAAAGAGCACACCGATTGCTCCCTTGGGCCGTAGCGCTTTCTTCGATCCTGAAAGATAATCCGCCTCCGCTTGGTGAATGACAAGTTTAGATCCAGTGGCTTTCTTCAATTCGCTTGCCCCTCTCACATGGTCGAAGTGACAGTGAG
>JAKAPU010000122.1:0-6060 GCA_021806865.1 archaeon | reverse complement strand
TCTTGACGTCTGATGCGTTTCTTCGCATTTTGGTCGTGATATAATTCAGAATCTTTTTTCCGTCTTTGGCCATACCTGTGTCAATTAGTGTTAGCGAGCCGTCCTTCTCAACGACAACGTAGCTATTGGCGTTAACGCCGTCTATTTGATGAACTCCCGGTATTAGCTCAACCAACTCAAAATGGCTCTGATAACACACTTGGAAAAAGTTTGCTTACGCTAGTTGCACTCATGATGCCTTTCAGCTAATATGCTCATATACATCCTTGAGCATACCTGAGTCTCGAAAGAAAATGTCTTCCCAACCCGCAACAAATCTGTTTCACTTTGCTGAATGCACAAATTGCAAGCACATTCTTCCACTTGCCACGACCACCGACAAGTACTTTGCGATTCTGAGCAAGGAGCCGAACAAACCTACCGGCTTGGGTGAAAAGTGCGCCCGTTGCGGGGCTGACAGCTGGGTGCTTGCAAAGTGATTTGCTAGACGATTATTGGCTCGGTCATCGGCTTGGATAGCTCGACGACCCTGCCACTGTCATCCACTAGTACATCCTGCTCGATGTTGATTGCTCCAAACTCGGAAAAGATAGTTGGCTCGATCGTGAAGGCGATATTCTTTCCTATTTTCTTATCCATTGCATGACCATACCTGTTTCTCCAGCGCGGAGCGAGGGTAGGTCCGATTTCGTGAGCAGTGCGCGCAATTGTGTGACCCAATCCGTGAGCGAAATCTTTGAATCCATTTCGTAACACGACATCTCGTCCGGCCTTGTCCACATCGTAACCGGTGACGTTCGGGTTTAGCGCGCGAATTGCTGCGCCATTTGCCTCTCTTGCTACTGAGAAACTTTCAGCCATTTTCTTTGGGACTGGCCCGACAAAGTACACTCTCTGAAGATCTGAGCAGTAGCCGTCGAGCTTGATTCCAAAGTCTATTCTGAACATCTGTCCTCTCTTTAATCGCAGGTTGTCGTACGCTGAGTGCTGGGCTGGAGTCGTTCCGACGTTCAAAGAAGGATCCATTGACTCAGGCCAGGAAAAGCCTGCGCCCATTTCTCTGGTCTCATTCTGCACGTACTCGAAAATTTCCTTATCCAACGCGCCTTCCTTTATGGCGTGGTGCTGGGCGTCTTCGAGTATCTCCTCTGTTTTCTGCACTGCTCTTTTGACCTTGACGACTTCCTCTGGGAGCAATCTACCCCTCAGGTCGATGACAAGGTCTTCTGAGGACACCAGCTTTTCCGGCTGAATGCATTTTTTGAGAAATTTCTTCATTCCAGCAGACAATCCGTCGGCGAGTGGGAAATCCTGTGATTCGTTGATTGCCACAGTCTTTAAGCCAAGTTTCCTTGAGAATTTTCTCAGTTCTTCCACTGGTCCTTCGGAGCCGTAGCCGTGCACCTCATCGTAGATCCCCGAGCGCTCGGTCTGCTTTACGTCAAAGCTTCCCACTATAGCGTAGTTACCGTCAGGAGTGATTATGCCAGCAGACCTCCAAGTCACCGCTCCCAGTCCAAGCTCGTCTGAAAGAGGATCTTCGTTTGCCTCTCTCGTGAAGATGATCCATCCGTCGATTCCCTCTTTCTTCATTCGTTCCTTTGCTATCTTTCGCAACTTTTTCTTTGTGACTAGGAGCATGAAATCGTTCAAATGAAGATAACCGCGTAATCCTTCCTTCTACGTTCAGAGATCTTAAGTGTTCCACTTGACAACATTGTAAGCCACTGAGTTACAAGCAGACGATAATGTCAAAATGAGACAAGACGCATGGTACTAACGTAAGACTTTTACTTTGGTAATACATAGGCAATAGTATGACGACTGCGCAGATGCGCTCACGAGTCACAAAAAAGGGGCAGGTCACTGTTCCGTCACGACTCCGAAAGCAGTTTCATATCGAAGCAGGAAAATCATTGGAATTCGAGGCCTCCGGGCAAAGTATACTGATTAGACCGGTTCGTGATATTGTTGATTCTGGCGGAGCACTGGCGAAATTTGCTGATTCTGACGAGATGATAAGGGAAGTGCTCGAGTCTAGAAAGAAATCTTTCAGGTAAGAGAGCTGGTCGAGATTTCTTCTTGGTAGCGCTACGTGTGACTTTTGATACAACGTTCTTCATGCGCCATTACTTCACGAATGAAGTTGAAGTTCTCAAAAGTACAAGAGAGATTCTTCGAAGAGCAAGACTCCAAGGGAATTGTGGCATAGTTCCCACAATAGTTCTTGCAGAGTTCTACGCTCAAGCGGCAAAAAGAATAGGCGCTTCCGAAGCAGAACGCAGGTTCAATGAAATAGCCGATTCCGGGCTTGAGATCGAAGATCTGAACACAACAATCTCCAAGAAAGCTGCCGTAATTCGACACAAGTATCAGGAAAAGATCCCTTGGGGAGATTGTCTAATTGCTGCCACCGCTCTTGACTCGAGAAGCGACTATGTAATAACCGATGATCCTGAGTTCAAATCAATCAAGGAGATCAAATACAAGAGTATCAAAGATATCAACGCCTAGGAGAACTCCAGCTGGAGCGAATCGACTGCACCATCGCCATCGAACTCATCATGTCCGTCTCTGAAAGTTGTAGTATTCCTTGGCATTTTGGACTTGATTGAGTAAGACAAGTACGAAACGATAGTCTGACTTCGTATTTTCCAGAATCTCAGTGCCAATTCTTCTACCTCATCTGCTTGTATGACATGCAAATCAAGCATGTCGTTCTTAAAGCGTAATACTTTACATCTATCTAGCACATCAAAACACGCATGCAAAAGCTGGCACGGGTTTCGCCAAAGGGGCAGGTCGTCATTCCCGCGTCGCTCAGACGAAAGCTCAAAATTTCGCGAACAGTGATGATAAAAGAGGAGGATGAAAGGATTGTGCTTGAGCCATCCATGTCTATGGAAGAGGCATTTGGAACTGGCGGAAAAGAAATGCGTCAGGTAGCTATAGAGATTTCAGAGGATAGGCGAAATGAGGTCAAATCTGGCCGCAACAAGCTGTCTGTTTGATTTAGCTTCACACTCATTTACAGATGTGTACTCAGGCAATCCTGCGCTTTGTGCTATACTTCATGAGTCCTGAGGTCATAGTCGGTATAAACTTCTTGAATCCCCCAAAAGAAACGTGCAACGAACGGGGTACTTGTGTTCCTCTTTTTATCACAGGGTTAGTTAGTATCTCTTTCAAATTTTCTAAGCAAACTCGATCCTCGAAAGTCGTTTAACAAGCTGGCTTCATCCAACTATACCAGCTTGTCCACCGTTAGCACGATTGCCGTCAAGAAGGTGGACGAGCAGATTTACCGGCGGGCAAGAGCGATCGCTTCACTGAAGGGCAAGACCGTCGGGGAAGCTGTCAACGAAGCCTTGAGGCTTTGGGTAGAGTTATCTGACAAAAGCGTGTTAGCAGAGGATTTGACCATTCTTGAAGAGGAGCGACTGAGGAACAACGCAATGTACGAAAAAATTGAATCCGAACTCATTGCAAAACATCTGCATGAGTATGCAGTTGTCGCAGAAGGCCGATTGATTGGCACCTTCAAAACGCGCAAACTTGCCTATCTTGCGGTCAAGAAAACAAGACCGAAACAAGCAATAGTTACACAAATTCAACGAAAGAGTCATCCCCGAATAGTCCAACTCGAATGATCAACGCATGAATGGAGGAGTTCTTCTCCTCCTTGTTGTGAGTATGAATGCAATGAGCAGCGCTGCTATCACCGCCACGATTACAACAATGTACTTTGCATGCAAAAGCAGTGGAGAGGAGAAGGTTATGTTGAGGCTGTGCGTGCCCTGGGGCGCGAAGAAAGTCACGTAGTAGTTACTTTTGTCCTGCGTGTACGATGTGGTCTGCTTGGACCCGTCCATCGTAATCGATGGAACTAGGCCTGCCGGCACAAGAGATTTTGGAACTGTAATCGTCGAGCTTCCGGCGCTTTCGTTTACGACAGAAGCAGTGAAGGACAGAGAGTAAAGTCCGTTGGCATTGCTCATGACTGCATTCTTCATCTCCGCGGATGTGACATTTCCCTTCATCGCGAGTAAGATGCTCTGACCGTTTGTAGTGAACGCCGAAAAGGTCGTCGAGATCACGGGCACGAAAAGCACGACGGAGGGGTTGACGTTGTTACTCCGAGACAGAACTATGGTTGCCGTGTACACAGAAGAGTTCACGCCGTACGTGGCGAAGTAGCTTCCGACGTGCAACCTGCGAAATGAAACAGATCCACTGGAATCCGTCGTTCCGTTCAGCGTCATGCTTGAATTGGAGAGGTGAATCAGAGTGTTCCCGATGACCAGTCCGCCGGGTCCCACGAGGTTTACTGTGATCGTCCTGTTGTTTAGAAGCTGGTTGTCTGTTGAGATCTTGATGCTTGCAGTAGCTGTGAATCCGCCCGAGTTCTCCACAAGTATTGTAACCGTGTGCGCGCCGTCAGCTAGCGGGGCCGTGTTCCAGTCGTAGGCTGTTCCACTTACGATAGTGGGACTCCCATCGACGCTTATCGTTTCGTAGACTATTGCTTGGCCGCTTGTTTGCCACGAAAGCCTCACAGTGCCATCGACTGTGGGATTGCCTGTTGGCGAGGTAAATACTACTGACGGCTGGTCTGGATACACGTCTTGGGTATTTGCGGAAAGAGTATTCAATGCGACTGAATTGTTCACAGCGTAGGTGTAGTAGATGCCATACCTGTTGTTTTGAACTACGTTCCTCGTAACAAGATTTGAGATAGAGTTAGAGAGTCCAATTCCTGCTTCGTTGTTAGTCACGTTGTTCTGGAACAAGTAATTGTAATCAGAGCCATTTTCGAGGACAATTCCGTACCCGACCGAAGTAGATCCGGTGTTATTTTGTACCACGTTCTTCGTAATCGAGTTTCCGCTCGATCCCACAAGACTGATTCCACCGGCGGAAGTGCTGCCTCTCACGCCTGCGTAAGTGTTGTTAGCCGCCAAGTTTGAAGTGACAGTCTCTTCAGTTGATCCTTGTACCAATATTCCGCTGAAGCTGTTCAGCGTTACGTTGTTCTTTGATATTTGATCTCCCTTGCCTCCGTAGATTGCAAGGCCGTTTTGGTTAAGCATGAATTCGTTTTGAGCCACGACGTTTTGAGAAGAGTCTGTAATCGAAAATCCGTCCTTTGAGTTATCCGCAGCAAAATTGAACCGAATTGTAGACTCTGTAACGTTCTCCAGCGCGTATCCTCTGCCACCGTTGAAGAGAGCAGAGTTGCCGTAGATCAGGCTGTTGTTCAGGCCCGTGGCGACAAGTCCGTCTCCTGATCCAGTAGAGGCAAACAAGTTTCCGGCAATGCAGGAGTCGTAAGAGAAGCGGGTCTGGTTTACGAAGGTTACATCGCAAGTCTCGTTGCTCGAGAATCCTCCCACTATGCTCACCCCCTGGTTTACGTTTTCAGCGATCAGGTTGGATATCACGAGTGGCAGAGAATTCTGAAATGATAGACCTACGCTGTTCAAGCCAAATGTGTTAAGCGCGGCTTCCACCACCGACTGGTTGATCGCTGAGAGCCCAACAGAGCTATTCAACACGGCGTTGCCCTCGACGAGTGCCACAGAAGCGCTCGTTGGATCTGTGACAACCTGCCCTAAACCATTTACGAGTATGCCTGTTCCGTCGTTGTAAATGCTGTTTGCCTCGATGGCAGCAGTCCCGTAACTCGCTTTCAGGCCGGTGACTTCAATCCCTACCTTGGAATTTGTTACAATGTTAAAGTCCACGCTTGCGTTGAGAGAGTTGTACACCTTGATTCCGTCCTCGCCGTTTCCCGCGGTGCCACTGTAGGTCACGCTCGGCTTGTACGCGTTTTCGACCACGATTCCGTTTTCCGTGTTGTTTGCTGCCGCGCTCAAGGCAATCCCGAGAGGCTGACCCGGAGTGTTGTTTGCGACAACTATTCCATTTTTGCCGTTGTTGATTGCAGAGACAGAAGAGATCGATGCACCGATTGGGCTAGAGACGTAGATTCCGTTCCCGGCGTTGTGGATCGAAGTATCCGAGATGATCGAAACTTGGCTGTTTGTCGTTGAAATAGAG
>JAKAPU010000121.1 GCA_021806865.1 archaeon | reverse complement strand
TGAGAAGTTGGCGACCTCTGATTCGATTCGGTTTGCGAGTTCGGAATCTAATGGTTTTATCTCGTTTTCCCACTCGACATTGGTGCATCGGTGGAAGACAGATTCTGGTGCGCCCTTTGTGATTAGAAATAGTTCGTTACCACTGCGTGCGATGACAGACATTATACGTCGATCATAATCGAAGGGAATCTCATCCACTTTCTTGTAACGTGATGCCGAGTCTTCGAGGTTGTGTTGAATTGCATACTCCCAAATGGCAGCATCCATCGGGTTTCCTGCCACAATTCTACCAACGATAGCCGTATTACACACCAGCGCAAGTGGCAGCGTCTTTACTCCGGGTTTAAGGTCAGGGCTCAAGATTTGCGAGAGAATTATTTTCCCCTCGGTCAGCGTACCGGTCTTATCAGTACATAGCACCTCTATGTTTCCAAGGTTCTCCATCGAAGCGAGACGCTTGACTATTACCTGTTCCTTTGCCATCTTGTGTGCCCCTCTCGAAAGAGCAATCGTCACTATCCCTGGCATCAGCTCTGGAACAATCCCAATGGCAACAACAAGGGCAAAGAGCAGCGAGTTTAGTAGAGGGTGCCCTACCAGAGCGTTGAAGCCAAAAATCCCGATTGCGAGAAAGAAGGTCAAGTAAAGTAGGAGAGTGCCGTACCTTTTCGTGCCCCGCTGGAACTCAGTTTCTGGGCGGACATGTGCAAGAGTCTTGGCGATCGAACCAAAGACAGTGCTCTTTCCGGTTGACAGAACGATTCCATTTGCGCTTCCCCTCGTAACAATGGTGCCCATGAACATGAGGTTACTGGATTGGCTTGCGCTCAGCGGTTCAACTTCGAGAGGTTTGGCGTTCTTCTCAACTGGGAACGACTCACCGGTCAATACTGCTTCGTTGATCTCCAATTCCTTAGAGTCGATGATTCTTGTATCGGCTGCGATTATGTCGCCAATGTACACGTCTAGAATGTCGCCGGGAACAACAGCGGTGGAATCAACTTCGCAGCGCTTTCCATTCCTTGTTACAACAACTTTGATTGACACACTCTTTTGGAGCTCTTCGACGAGTCTTTGCGCACGAAACTCGTTGTAGAAACCTAGGATTACACTGAGTCCCATGATCACGAGTATGACTGCTGCTTGCTCAGGCTGACCCAAAAAACCTGATACAAAGGCAACGACAAGGAGAATCAAGAACATAGGATTTCTGAATTGATTCTGAAGGATACTAAACCAGCTGAGTCGCTCCCTTGGTAGCTCGTTTGGACCATAGATTGCTAACCGCCTTTTCGCTTCGTCATCAGACAGGCCCTGGTCACTTGTACCAAACTCCCGAAAGACTTCGGATAGAGGAGGTGAGGAATACTTCAGAGTGGACACGCCGGAAACTTTTGTGGGAGATGCTTTTCCTTGCACTTTGACCATGTTGGGAGACACCCAATTGCTCTTGTGCTAGCTTGAAGGAAACCCTCATCCAAGAGGTTCCTGTGTGATATCCACTCTGGCAATTGCTGGATACCCGTCCCGGATGGCTGCATCAAGTCTTGAGGTGATCTCATTGGCCTTCTCGATGCTTGTTCCGGGACTGAAGGCTGCCCTAATTATCACATGCAGATGATCCGCCATCTGTCTGATCGTTGGTGGTCGAACCAGTTTTAGGTCGGGAAATCTCTTCACTACGTGCTCCACGTACCATCTCACTTCGGTACCGTGGCCTAATCGTTCGCTTGAAACCAGTTCGTGAACAGATTCTTCGTGAATCACAACTTCGGAAATGTTCGGATCCTCTGCCTTGATCTTTTTCTCGATGCGTGTTGAAATCTCATGAGCTTGCTTGACGGTCAATCCTGCGCTCACTTCAAGATGGAAGTCAACGCCAACTTTTCCCTTAAGATTCTGAACATGGATATTGTGCGCTCCTCTCGAGCCGGGCTCTCCTTCTACAATTTTCTTAACAAGAGACCAAATCTGAGTAGTTCCGATTTCATACGGTTCAGATCGAATTGCCACCCTCGCATTTGGAATCAAACGCCGGACTTCCCTCTCGATGGTTGAGCAGATCTTGTGTATGCCTTCGTATCCGGGATTTCCCTTGAGCCAGACATGCAGGTACACATACGGTTTCTTCCTTGTGAAAGCCATTCGTACTTCTTTGCACTCTTTGACCTCCTCCACGGTTAGTACACGACGCCTAATTTTCCGAATAACTTCTCGCTCGGATGGCTCAACGAGTGGTATCGACAATGTTCTCAACTCAGACCTAATTGGAATGTCCTCACCAGCAATGCGTCACAGAATTCATAGCTAGCCAGTGTCTTGCCGCACGACATTATCTTGATCGCCCTATTTCTTACTCAGGTTTAGTATTTCTCTCACGCAGTCGATACGTATTCGCTCTTTTGAAATATGCTCTCCAGTCGTTCATCTGCAATCCGCACAATCAGTTCAAGCTGTGGCCTTGCCAAATTCTTAAACGAGACCGACGATTCTCAAACTTGAGAATCAACTTCCACTCTGAAGCGTGTTCGGATTCAAAATGTTGGCATGCTGAAATAGTCGGAAATAACAAATGTAGGGATGATCAAGAAGCACAGTCGACTCTCATTCTTCTACCACTAGAAGTTGGACGAAGGCTTGTCCATGATTACTCCTCATGACACCCGGGTGAGCAAACCTACTTGAACTCAATTCATCCGAGTTTTCTATTCTGGACTCTACCTTGGATAGTGTTTGTCAAGGATTTCCATTTCCTCGTGGGAGAGAACAATGTCTCCCGCTAGAGCATCTTCTTTCACATGATCTATGGTCGACGCTCGTGGAATAGGATAGACACAATCACTTCGCGTTGTCAGCCAGCCAAGCGCAACCTGCGGAGGGGAAATCTTGCCAGCACGATTTGAAACAACTTCTTTTATCCCACGAGTATCACGTGCAAGCTTCCCGTGGCCCAAAGGATAATATGCAATTAGAGCGATTTTCTCCTTTTCGCAGTATGGCAGGATCTCCTTTTCCACATCACGGTGAGCCAGATTGTAGTTCAGCTGTACCGAGGAAATTTCGTGTTTCTTCATTGCCTCGACAGCTTCCACGAGCTGAGCATAGGAGAAGTTGCTTATCCCAATCGAGCGGATCATTCCCTTCTCCAGAAGATCTTCCATCGTGCCCATGGTCTCCTTGATTGGCACTCGCGAGCTTGGGAAGTGTATCTGGTAAAGATCTATGTAGGGCGTATGCAGTCGTTCAAGGCTCTTCTTGCAAGCCTTTGCGAGGGCTTCTGGTTTCAGATGGTTGCTCCAGACCTTTGATGCGACAAAAATGTCATCTCGCTTTCGGCCGGCGATTGCATCGGCGACGATGGTCTCCGACCTGTAAATCTCTGCCGTGTCGATAAAATTGATACCAGAGTCCTGTCCCGCTTCTAAAGCCTTGAGCTTTGACTCTCTCCCCCTCTGAATACCAAACAACATTGCAAGCATTATCCACATTGGGTCGTAATACGTTCCCATCCCGATTGCAGACAGTTTGAAGCCTGTCTTTGCAAACTCCTTGTATCTCAACGCACTCGAACTCCAGTAAACTAATTTGATCATAGATAAGCTGCTCGGATCAAGTTTCTAGGCTGCCCTTAACCAGCAAGAGGATTTGAAGCCTAGAAAAAGTGCTTTAGACATAAATAACACAAAAGCAATCAAAACAATGCGCATGTGACATGGTAGTAAGAACCATTGTACACTTTGAGATACCTGTTGATGATTTTGAAAAGATGAGCAAGTTCTACGGCCAGGTCTTTGGATGGAAGTTCAAGAATGCATCAATGCCGGGCATGGATTACTGGCTGATTAGCACAGGACCTCAAGGAAAGAGCATTGGTGGCGGAATGTATAAGAAAATAGGGCCTGATGAAAGGCCGCGAAATTACATTGGTGTGAACTCCGTCGATGAAACTGCGGAGGCTCTCAAAAAGGCTGGAGGAAAAATAATGGTAGAAAAGCAGGAAGTGCCAGGCTTCGGCTGGTCCGTCATAGCGGCTGACCCGGAAGGCAACCCCATCGCACTGTTTCAGCCGGTTATGCGATCTCGAAAACCGAGAATCAAGAAAAGTACTCGGATATCAACTCGTACGTAGGTCCAAGCTCATACATCGAATCTTATTCAGAGACGAATTTGAGACGGTTCTCTTCAAATGAAGAGCTGCAGATTTTCGAGGTTCGTAGTCATGTTGAGCCCTCTTCTCCCTAACTAGACAGCTGAAACCGAGACTGAGAGAATTGGCGGAAGCTGATCAGTTATCTTGCTCCACTCCTTCCCCTGGTTTCTGCTGTAGAAGAGCTGCCCCGTCGTAGTTCCGATGTACACACCGCACGGATCCTCTCTGTCTGCAGTCATTCCTTCTCTCAAGACTGTGAAGTACGAAGGAGGCTTGGGAAGACCCTTGTTCAGCTCATGCCACTCCTTCCCCGAATTATCTGAAGCCCAGATCGCGAAGCGGCCCTTCGGCGATATTCTGTTCTCTGCTCCTTCAAGAGGAGACACATACACACGTTTTGGATCGTTCGCGTCAACTGCAATTGGAAAACCAAATTCTGAGGGTAGGTTGTTTTGAATCTCGACCCAGTCCTCTCCGTTGTTGTCGCTCCTGTACTGGCCACAGTGGTTTTGCTGATAGAGTACGTTTCTCATCTCAGGATGCCTGACTATCTTATGGGTGCACTGGCCATAGGCTGGATACTTGTTAGGCAAAAAGTCAGCTCTCACATTCTTGTTTTGGAACTTCCAAGTGTCACCTCCGTCCTCGGTGAACATTGTCCCGACAGCAGAGATCGCGATATGCATCTTCTTTGGATCTTTCGGATCAATCAGAATCGTGTGTAGGCAGAGTCCACCAAATCCGGGAGTCCACTTTTCGCGTGTTTCGTGGTTCAGAAGAGCATAGTTTATTTTCCATGTTTTCCCCTTGTCCTCGCTCTTGAAGAGTACCGCAGGGTCAACTCCGGCGTAGATAGTTTCAGGCTCTTCATCAGTACTTGGCTCGATGTGCCAGATGTTCTTGACAGAAAGGCCTCCTTCTCTTGGGAATTTTGGTTGGTTTTCAGACCTTTTCCAAGTTTTTCCAGAATCATAGCTCCTGACTATTGTCGGGCCCCACTGGAAGTTGTTGATGCCTGCCAAAAACATCTTGTTGCGGGGATCATACGCAACATGAAATACGGGTGTTCCCTTGAAATTTTGTTGCGGGGCTTTCCACGATCTACGGCCATCCTTTGAAGTAAAAAGGAAAGCTCCCTTTGCAGTTCCAACCATCAATACTACTGAATCCGATCTGTTTTTCGCCAACAACTATTCACTAACCGGAAGGCAATCGAAACGGCTGCACACCGTTGTGGGTGTAAATTGTATACCTACTTAAACAGGTAGGGGAATGAAAGTATACTGCTTTTCGAAATTCGAAAAATGTATCGATGCAATCGCAATCGTTCCCTTATCAAGCTCTACGGAAGAGGTGAAACAGTACTGATCCGAAAGACAATTCTGGCAAGTCGTCTTTTGAGCCTCGGACAGTGCACAAAGCATGAGCAGAATAATGGTTTGCTCAAGAACTCAGTAGCAGTATCGACTTTTGAGGTATGCGCGTCGGATGAAGAATTAAATATCTTCGTGTTGCCAGTTCTAGTGCATGAAATATCGAGTGTTGATCAACCAAGACGAAGACGGCATGTACGTGGCTACATGCCCATCTCTTCCAGGTTGCATTTCACAAGGAAAGACGCGGAAAGAGGCTGTCGCAAACATCAAAGATGCCATTGATGGCTACATTGCGAGCCTGAAGAAGCACAAAGAGCCGATACCACCTCCAATACAAGAAGAGACAGTGGAAGTCAGTGCCTAAACTTCCGGTGGTCTCAGGCAAACAAATTATCAAAGCACTAGGAAAGATCGGTTATTTGGTTGATCATCAGACTGGCAGCCACGTTATCCTAAGACAGAAAGATCCTCCACACAGACGGGTCACCGTTCCGTACCACAAAGAAATTGCGAAGGGTACGTTGAAAGCTATCCTTAATGAAGTCGGACTAACTATCGAAGAGATCTTAGAACTGTTCTAATGATCGGAAGGTAAAACCAAATCTTATACATTTGGCAAAGCCCAGTTCCATGGTCAGTTCGGCCGACTTTCAACCCATACACCAGATGGAAGAGTGATCGCGACGGTGGAGACCGCCTGGGCGACATCGACGATAGTCACATCTAATGCAGACTGAGTGACGGCGAAAACAAACCATATGACGGCAACACTTGCGACGGCGCCTCCGGTTCGAGACGTGACATTCATTGCAAAATAGTCAAGGAAATTTCGATTGCTCAAAATGTGACGTCCAGAATTGCCAGCCACTTTATCCACTCAATACCTTCAACTGAGTTAATGAACTACTCTTCTGCAGTCTCTGTTTGATAAAGAGGACTGTAGCTCAGTAGACTTCTAGGATCTCCTTTGACTTCCAAATGGCAACCTCGGTGATTACATTTCTGCGGAAGCGCTTCCCTTGGAGTTCGGCTCTCATCTGCTCGATGATTTTTGAATGGATACCTTCGGGAACTTCCCATGTAGCTGACGTATTTCTATTTTCTAGGTAGAGGACGATATCTTCGCCACTAGTTTCTTCCTTCTCTTCGTAGACCTGCTTCACACTTGCCAACTTGAGAGCAGACCTCCATTCATTCCTGTCATGTCCCAATGGAAAGAGAAATTCACGTCTCAACGCGACGTAGCGGTCAACGGGGTCGATGCCTTCTGTTTCGTTGAAAACAGTAACAACGAACATCTTTGAAACTCGCGCAGCTTCGTGCAAGACCGATCTCCAATCGTCAACTAGATGAAGAACATGTACGACCAAAGCTGAGTCGAATGCATTCTCTTTGAAAGGAATACTACCCTGGATGTCTGCTAGAAACAGATCAACAAGGCCTTTTTTCCGAGCTATCGACATCATTTTTCGCGAAAGATCCACTCCGACAATAGAATATCCTCTTTGGAAAAGAGGAAGAGCGAAGCGCCCCGTTCCGATCCCAGCGTCTATGATCGTCCTGCAATTTCCCAGCGTGAGAGTTATCGAATCAATGATGGAGTTTATTTGTTCCATTGGCAGTCTACGTGTTGCATCATAGATGCCCGCAACCCTGTCAAAACTTGACAATCCGAGTTCGTAATAGGAGCAGAAACTAGTGAATTAAAGACCTAATGGAACCTCAACATAGCGAATCAAGGCCTATCAATCTTTAACTTGCATCGAATTATTCTCAGCTAAGTCTCAACAAACCTGAACCCAGAAGATGTCTTTTCCACCTTCCCCAAAGGCATGTGGGCAGGAGCAAGTAAAGCGTTGTCCTTTAGAGCATTGCTCAACAGCTCTTGCCTGCTCTCAAGATTAGTCTTCGAGTCATCCCAACTCGCCATCCAGGATGGGTGCTCAACCTCGCAGGCGTGGTGGAAAAGATCCCCAAGGCAGTAAAGTGTCTCCCCACCTGAATGCAACCTGACTATCTTGTGCCCGGGACTCTCGCCGGGAGAAGCAAGCATTTCTATCTCATCCGAAAGCCTGCGGTTCTTTTCGACCAGCTCAAGTCTCTTTGCCTTCCAGAGCACGCCGAAAGTGTGGCTGTCATCAGAGTTTGGATCCTGTAGCAATTTCTGAGTCTCTGGGTTCTCGAAATCTTCTCTTCCTAGGAAATATATTGCGTTTGGAAAAGTTGGAACGTACTCTGATCCATTCTTCACCGTGACTCCCGCATAGTGGTCGTAGTGTGCGTGCGTGATCACGACATAATCAACATCCTTCTTTGAAATGCTAATCTCTGAGAGCTGCTCGACTAGATTCGGAGGAGGCTTGTAACCAGGAATCGTGTATGGGGAGTCTGGTGTTGCGAACAGAGAGTAATCACCTGCATCAACTAGCACCGAGAGCTTGGGTAGCGAAATGAAAACGCTCTGGCTCGGGTACGGGTGTGAGTTTTCAAATACATCCGCATACTTGGGCCTCCATTCACTCTCAGGTACATTTTCTACATCTTTGAGTCTGAAACCTAAATCTCCTAGGTTAATCAGAGATACCGCGGCGTCTCCTACGCGGACTGTTCTCATGTTTATCGGGGGATAGAAGCATATGTTTTATCCGTTGCTCGCACAAAGGAGTATGCCACTCGAATACACGAGTTTGGAGCTGACCAAACTACTCACTGTAGAATGCTCTACGTGGTAAAATATCCCACGGGACAGATTGAAATCAGATTCATACTCTGATAGTCGCTCGACTCTGACAACTAAGTAGACAAATGCGGCTCATCGAAGATTCAGACTTTTGCTCAAATGAACCA
>JAKAPU010000120.1 GCA_021806865.1 archaeon | reverse complement strand
AAACGCCCAGTATGTGGGTCGAAACGCCGGGAACGTATGTTGTGGTCTGAGTGCCGTTTGGATATGAGGTGACATCGCTCGGTGCGATATACTTGAAATCAAAACCCTGTTCGTCCGCAGCCATGATTGCAATTGGATTTGCTGCCCCAATTTGGATTGAACCTTGGGCTACAGCTGGAGCCACGGTTGGCCCTCCGCTCATAAATTTAAGCGTGATGTTTATTCCCTGTTGTGCAAAATAGCCGTTCTGGATTGCAACTAAGAACGGAACGGTGTCAGCAGTTGGGAGGATTCCAACTGTAAGATTCGCAGTTTGCAAAGAAGTTGTGGTAGAAGTTGGTGATGCACTCTTTCCGAAATTGATGGCTGAATAAGTAGCCACTGCAAGTAATACGACAATGATTGCGGCTATTCCTGCGGTGGTTCTTGTTATCCCTCGTCTCTTTCCGCGTCTCTTGGGCCATCGTGTCATTGGTATCATTGAGCCGACTAGATGCGGTTCCTTAAGCGTTTTGGAGCGAGTCAGTAAGGAGATCAAACATACGTTTCAGAATTGTCCCGGCCGACATAAATGTGCGAGTAAACCATTCTGCAATTTCAGTTCAGATTCTTACTCTATTCTAGGCTTCTTTCTCTCTTTGAATTGTATGACATAGCAGATTACCTTCTTGTTACCAAGCAGTGGAAGAAGCCTACATGGAGTGGAAGAATCCTGGTGCAAAGCTGAAAATGCTTCTTGTATATTATGAAATCAAGGATTTCAGTGTTCTCTCAAACGAGTCTTGCGCAAATGAACCATTTTCTGGTTTGCGATTTGTGGCGATCACCAATTTTTCAATGCGCCTATTCGATCGTTCGAAGGCGCTGCTTAACCGTAGTTGATTTCTCCTTTGCGATCCAGTCCATCTAATAGCTGTCTGTAGCAAATTCAGACACCATCACTGCTTATTAGCAACTAGAATCACAGCCCGAAAACCAATGGCATACCGGAGATCGCTAGTAGCGAAAGTAGCTCTTGCTTCTTTGTTAGGAACTATGATGGAGTATTTTGATTTTCTTATTGCTGGAGTCTTCTCAGCAATTGTCTGGCCAGAGATCTTTTTCAGTGGAGTTTCACCTGCCCTAGCTTTTCCATTTTCCATAGCCGCGTTTGGTGTTACGGGCCTGTCAAGACCGGTTGCGGCCTTTCTCTTTGGTAACTTTGGAGATAAGGTGGGCAGGAAAACTGCTCTGCTCTGGACTTTAGGGGCAATGGGAGTTGGAACAGCGGCCATCGCGCTTCTTCCCTCATACGCTACAATAGGATTCCTCGCTCCTATTCTCCTTATAGTGTTTCGATTGGTTCAAGGATTTGGAATCGGCGGAGAGTGGGGACCAGTTTCGTCTTGGATTTCGGAGTTCGCAGCGAAGTCGAAGTGGAGGGCGTTCTGGACTAGCCCTGTGAGTATCGCTGCCGCGTTGGGGGGAGCATTTGGGTCGTTTAGCGTCGCGATTGCGAGTTCATCATTACCTCACGTTGCTTTTCTAGATTGGGGCTGGAGGGTAATTTACCTAGCAGGAGCAGTGGTGCTAGTATTTGGGATCGTAATCAGGTACAAGGTCGCGGAATCACCATTGTTTACTGCTCTACGCGAAAGCAGAGCAATTGAGAAGCATCCAGCTATTGTTGCCCTTAAGGTGCGCTGGAAGACAATATTGTATTTGCCTTCTTTCTGGGTTTATACAGTGATACCGCTTCTCATTTATCCTTTTACACTCGCTTTTCTAGAAGCGTTCAAACTACCGGTAGCATTCGTAGTTTTCGCCGCTGGTGTAGGCTCAATGGTCTCTGCCCTCTCAATGCTGCTAGGAGGGATTCTGGGGGATGTTATTGGGAAAAGAAATGTCATATTAACTAGCTCAATTCTCACCATAGTTTTCATTTATCCATTTTATCTGCTAATCAACACCTTGGTTCCTTCTCTAATTCTTTTGGGGCTTATCGTCATATATACAGTTCCGAATCTAACTTTCGGGGTACTACCCGCATTGTATACAGAGTCCTTCCCCACAAAGTTTAGATCATCTGGTGCAGGGCTAGCTGCGCAAATTGGAAATCTAATAACCGGAGGTGTCCTCATCACAGCGATTTACCCCATAATCATTGGTGTGTCTGGTGGGATTGTCAAAGCCTGGCCCTATCTCATAGCGGCGTACGCTGCAGTGACGGCAGTAGCATTGATTGGTGCTCTTTTCCTAAAGGACACAAAGCTAGCTGAATTGGAGAGATCGGATTGAAAATGGAGGCATACGATGCCGAGTGCTGATTAGTGGGTGCATAACACTCTCCCACAGCCCATTTTTGGTAGGCTCTTTACTACTATAGTAGTAGTGGAAGTGCATCGGGGAAGACCTGAACGAATTGACAGAAGATGAAAGTCCTTCCAAAGTATTGTATCTGTTAGGAAGATTCATGCCGAAGCTGAAACTTACTGCAAAAGAGAAGAACGACATCATCCGAGCATATTCCGCAAGACTCGATAACCTGCGACTTCTTGATTCTTTGGATCTCTCCAACACCGCTCCCATGAGCTTTCCGCCAGCAAAGAGATCCTCCAAATGACAAAGTCAAATGCATACAACCGCCTAACTATCAACCAGATCGCAACACTTTTCAGAAGAAAAGAGCTTTCTCCTGTAGAGCTTGCAGAGTACTATCTTACCAGAATAGCAGAGTTAGACAAAAGAATTAGATGTTACGTCGCTGTTTATGAAAACAAAGTATTGAAAGCAGCTAGGAAAGCAGAGAAAGAATTTTCTAAGAGTAGATACCGAAGTCTTCTCCATGGTATTCCGATAGCTGTAAAGGAAAATATTGCTGCGAAGAGAGAGAACAGCACGAGAAACAAAGATCCTTCTTAACTTACTGCCTAACTACGATGCTACGTGCGTTGCGAGGCTGAAAGATGCAGGAGCCATTTTGATAGGAAGGACAAATATGCACGAATGGGCCAAGGGAGAAACTACCGACAATCCATTCTTCGGGACTACTTACAATCCTTGGAACTGAGTGCATTCCTGGAGGCTCAAGTGGCGGTTCTGCCGCAGCTGTTGCAGCATCGTTATGTACAGGAGCGTTGGGAAATGACAGTGCCGGCTCAGTGCGCATGCCAGCCGCATTCTGCGGTATTGTAGGGCTCAAACCAACGTTTGGCAGAGTCAGCCGCTACGGTCTCGTTTCAGGCACAAGTGCTCCTACGACTGATCATGTAGGGATTCTAGCGAAGACAATCGAGGACTCTGCGATTATACTAAACGAAATTAGCAGGATACGATAATCTTGACCCACTATCATCTAGTGTATCGTTTTACAAAAATGTAGGATTAAATATTCGCCAGCAGTCTTAGGGCGTTATGAGAGTAGCTGTTCCTATAAAGATCAGCGACACGGATAGAATCCAACTTACGAGCTGTCAAGAGGCCGTTCCACGCCTCACCGCCTGGTACTTCGCTCAAAGATAGTACTCCTGGCTGCGGAAGGATTGCAAAATAAGACGGTAGCAGAAAGACTTCATGCTCACAAGGACGTTGTAACAAAGTGGAGAAATCGCTTCGCGAAGCAAGGCATACAAGGGATAGTCAAGGATGCACCGCGACCAGGCAGAAAGCGAAGCATCTCCCAGAAGACTGTGGACAGGATAATCAATACCACATTGCACGAGAAACCGGAAGGTGCTACTCATTGGAGCACTCGTACGCTCGCAAAGAAGTTGGGCGTCACCCACAGCGCAGTCCACAGGGTGTGGAAGGCTCACAGGATACAACCCCACAGGGAGAGAGGCTTCAAGCTCAGCAAAGATCCAGAGTTCAACGAGAAGGTGACGGATATAGTTGGGCTGTACATGAATCCGCCTGAGAAGGCAGCCGTCATATGCTTCGACGAGAAGGCGGAGATACAGGCTCTCGACAGGAGCCAGACGATGCTCCCTCTTCGCCCCGGAATGCCAGCGAGCCTGTCTTACACCTACACGAGGAACGGCACTGTAGATCTCTTCGCCGCGATAAACGTACTTGACGGAACAGTCGTGACAACGCAGTTCCACAAGAGACACAGGCACATAGAGTTCCTCTCGTTCCTCAGAGCAATCGACGAGAACGTTCCAAAGGGTCTTCAGGTGCATGTCGTGCTTGATAATCTGAGCTCGCACAAGGTTGAAGGATGGATGAAGCGCCACCCACGCTTCCAGTTCCACTTCACTCCAACAGGAGCTTCTTGGCTGAACATGATTGAAGCGTGGCTCGGCATACTGACAAAGGAGCAGATAAGGAGAAACTCGTTTGGAAGTGGATGAGCTCGTCAATGCCATAAACGAGTTCGTTGCAACATACCAGAAAAATCCGAGACCATTCGTCTGGACTGTCAAGTCTGATGAGATACTGAGGAAGGTAGCAAGGCTGAGAGAGTTACAGGCGACTGGGGAGTAGAAATAGATCTTTTTGTGAGGAACTATAATCACGCATCTGCTTGCGACACTACACTAGTGAGCCCGTCCCAAACTTTCTTTCGTTACTCGGGAAAAGCATCACGGGATTCAAGATAGCCCTTCTCAAAGAATTCTTCTTTGATACTGCTTCCAAAGAAGTCCAGCACGCGATTGAGGATGCGGTCGATGTCTTCAAGAATCTCGGGATGTTAGAGCGTAAGATTGTAATACCACACCTTAAGTATATTGGCCTTGTCCGGATGGCTCATGCTTCAGAAGGTGTGCTGGGCCGCGAGGGATACCTCCTCTCAAGACCAAGAGATTACAGTCCAGACATACTTGGGTTACTGATCCAAGCGCTCTTGCAACCGTCAATATACTACGCCAAGGGTACTCGTGTGAGACGATTGATCGCGGAGGAATTTGAAAATGCTCTGCATGAAGAGGATACAATAGTGACTCCAGTTATACCAATACCAGCTCCAAAGATTTCCGATTGCCGCAAAAATGTTGTGACAATAGATGGAAGAAAGGTGAGGGTTAGGGACTTGCGAAGCTCATACGGAAGCCTATTCGTAAGGCTCACTTCTCCTTTCAACCTGACCGGACATCCCACTGTTTCTCTCCCGTGCGGTTTCTCCAGTAACAATCTTCCGATCGGTCTTCAGGTAACATCGGCTTACTACGACGAAGCCAAGCTCCTTCAGATTGCTGGGGCCTATGAGCGAGCCACCAACTGGCACAACAAGAGGATGCCGATAGATTGAGTATTATTGGAAAATCTTTCATTAGGTGTGTATGATACTGACTAGACGCTCTTTTCTTGTTCGCTTTGTGGAGCGACCGGATCTATGAGCCCATTTTTAGATACGTCTTTGGCTCATTTTGGTGATATTGTTTTCCATTTTTTCCCTAATTTACCCTTAACCCCCCAATCTTGAAAGGAATTCATACGGACTGATATCCAAGAGTCAAGTGAGGTCTGCTCTGGTTGTAGTCTCTAAAGGCTTCAGATTTGCTTTCTCAGCCTCAAGCAACGAGTTAAACTCTTGCGTTCGCACATACTCCTTCTTGAGTCTGCCGTGGAAGGATTCTGCGTGATTGTTCTGCTCTGGCGTACTGTATGTTATGAAATCAAGGTTGGTTGATACGGCAGCTTGCAGTAGCAGCGTTACGTTAAGAATGAAATTCTGTTTCTGTTGGTTCAAGGAATTTAAGCCACCGTTCAGATATTGATTTTGTTGTGTCTTTTGTCAACGTGTTTGTCCGCGGGAATCTATCTCGCCACTGAAAGGGTTTGCATGCGTCAATAACTGCTTTTGAATGAGTGAAATCACCCTTGGCATATTTCTCTGGCGAGACCAGAGGATCCAAAGTACTACCATCTAGATTTGGATAAATTATAATGCCTGAAGATGGTTCGCAGCGAGTGCTCATCGCCCAAAGCACATCGTGGGTGTTAGTAGGATCTATATCATCATCTACAACCACAATGAATCTGTCTAGATAAACTCCACGACTTTTCACAGCGATATCCCCTGCTCTTTTTGCTTCGTCATGTGCAGACTGGCACATTGATATTACAGTCATCCACCTACTTGGTTTCCAGATACTGGCCACATTCTTTATCCCAGACTTTTCAAGGTCCTCCCAAAGACGTGCCGCGTCTAGAGGAATGCCTGTGGTGTGATATGGAGGCCTAAGTGGTGCATTGCCAGAGAGTATTGGATCGTTACGGTACATTATTCTCTTTAGTTTGATCACTGGGGAAGGCCGGGGCTCACCCGCATAGTAACCAGTAGCTTCGCCAAAGGGCCCTTCAAGCTCGGTTAATTGTTTAGGTGATGGTATCTCTCCCTCAATCATGATTTCAGAACTTACTGGCAACGGAAGTCCAGTCAAATTGCTTTCCAAAACTTCGATACTATGACCCCTTAACCAGCCCGCGAAGCCGAACTCTGATACTCCCCAAGGAGAACTCTCACTCGCGGCCAGAAAAAGAACCGGGTCCTCCCCGCATGCAAGGGCGATCGGGCAAGATAATCCTCTATCCCAATATTTCTTTGCGATAAGGTGACCGTGGCGTCTGAAATGATCGAAGTGAATGACCAAGGTCTTGTTGTCGTGAACTTGCACTCGATATATGCCCAAGTTCACCCAATCTTCGTCCGGATCTCTCACAATAGAAATGCAGCCGGAACCAATGTAACGACCGCCATCCATTTCATGCCATTGAGGAACAGGGAACTTCAGAACGTTTACCCTTTCATTAGTGTCCACATTCTCTGTAAAAGGAGCATCTGAAACTTTTGTTATTGGCTCGGGGTTAATTGATTTCCTTTTCTCCTTCCAAGACCGCAGAATTTCCATTGGTGGCAATGATGGGTCGATTCCTAGGGCGAGAGCAACTCGTTTTGGTGTATTGATGTTATTGGCGAAGACTCTGAAGCCGCTTGGGTAGTCTTTAATATTATCAAAAAGAACTGCAGGACACTTACCAGTCATCCTAGCTAGAGAAGCTATCGGGCCTACCTCTGAAACCTCAGATCCTTTGATGGTTCTCAGTTCGCCGAGCGCGTCAACCTCTTTTATGAATTCCCTGAGGTTAGAGTATTGCATAAGAATAATTCTCATGCGAAATTTTGGCATGTGGCACGTAAGCGTTTCGGAGTCTCCTGTGTGGCGCTACTTTAGCATCCTTTCATCACGGAACACGCAAGTCCTTAGCACCCGGCAGACATAGCTTTCAGATGTCGTCTGTCTGATGGGGGTCGGCCTTTAACCCCATCGCAAAGCAATTGGTCCGCTTTGTTCGATTCGATTCCAATCTTTGACATTTGAAAGAGAAAGGACGCCAATCGAAATAGTATTCTGCTCCATGTACCTCGTGTTTCTGGCTCTCTCATTCAGAAGAGCCAAGTCGATAAAGCAGTTCATTAACGGAGCGGAATATCTCAACCCGAAGAAGATGGGACCAATGGGCGAATGCGGAGCGGCATTTCGAAGACCCTTGAGGATAGGCTACTAAGACTCGAACAGAAGCACCCTTCTTGGGAGCAAGACGAATAAATATCAGCATGACATAGCGTGCCAGTGGAGTACTGTTCACAACGTCAAAATATGAGCGACAGTAGTTCCGAGTTACGCACACTTTCCGTCACGTCGCTTTTGGGTTGTCGAGAATGGCATAGAGTAGTAGCGTCTTCATCTGGATGACGATGATTGCAATTGAGACTGTTTACTTAGGGGCCTTGAGCACAGATCTATCCTTCTGTGAATATGATATCCAATCCAGCTTGGATGTATCGACACCAGCAAAGTTGAGCGGGCATTTTCCATTCCTTTTACTGTCGTTGCACGACTCGAATGGATTGAAACGATAGTGCATCATCAGGAGCTTCAGAGAATTCCAAGCTGATTCTCTTTTCTTGTAACCTCGCATGAGCTGCAGCCTCATCTGGATTTTATCATTCACGCTCTCGGTCCTGTTGATTGACTCGTAGACGTGCTCCACTGCTGGCTCTCCGCTCGCGACTCCATGTCAATTATGGAGTCGCTACTGCCCATCCAGTGGGCAAATGGCGAGAGGAATGGGGAGACGTACAGCAACAATGGGAAATGAGAAAAGGATCGGCAGAAGAAGAGTGAAAATGGCGCGGTCCCCAATACAGGGAGAACACCCCAAGCTTCATACTTGGGACAGAGAGGGGGAGTCAAGTAGAGAATGCCGTACAACAGCAGATGGTCAGTCGAGCAGAAGATAGCCATCGTCATGGAGTCGTTGAATACCAACATCTCCGTGGCTGAGCTGTGCAGAAAACATAACGTGACGCCAAACGCTTTCTACGGATGGAAGGAAAAGTTCCTTGAGGCAGGGAAGCTTGCCCTAGCCGGATCTTCTTCCAAGAATGGT
>JAKAPU010000119.1 GCA_021806865.1 archaeon | reverse complement strand
TTTGGACCGAGCTTTTCGGTGGGAAAAGGGAGGACGCACTCATTACGTCTGCGGCCCTCGAGCTATTTCAGAACTGGATACTAATCCACGATGATATTGAGGATGAATCTGATCTGCGTCGCGGGTCGCCAGCGCTTCACAAGAAGTACGGAGTCGAGCTTTCCATAAACGCGGGGGACGCTTTACACGGAAAGATGTGGGGCTTGTTATTGAGGAACGAGCAGCTACTCGGCCCGCATTCAACTCTGCGCGTACTTTCAGAGTTCAACACAATGATTGATGAGACGACTGAGGGTCAGCAGATCGAACTTGGTTGGACGCGCAACAAAAAGTGGGAGATTACCGAATCCGACTATTTGTTGATGGTCACAAAGAAAGCCGCCTGGTACACTTGTATAACGCCCGCACGATTGGGTTTGATAATCTCCGGACACGTGAACGAACGAAGAGACAAGACCTCGGAGATTCGACTCTTGAAAAACATAGTGGAGTTTGGCGAGAGCCTAGGTATCTCATTCCAGATAGTCGATGACATTCTCAACTTGACCGCAGACGAATCAAAGTATGGAAAAGAAATTCTGGGCGACATTTTCGAAGGAAAACGAACCCTGATGCTCATTCACTTGCTAGGTATGGCAAGTGAAAGTGAAAAATCCAAAATACTTGACATAATGTCTCGCCCGCGGCAGGAAAAAACGAAGAGCGACGTGGAGTTCATCTTCGGACTGATGAAAGGCTCTGGTTCGATCGAGTACGCCCGAAGACTCGCCAAAGAACATTCCAACAGGGCGTTGGCAAAGTTTGAAGAGATCGTCTCAAGTGAGGGAGTGGCGAGGTCCGATGTTTACTCTCTAACTCACTCGCTCCTCAGATACATGACCAACAGGGATTACTGAGCGGACTTAGATGCGGCATGGAGATTTAGACAAATGTCGACTTCAGATGACGAGATTTCAAGATTGGCGCGAAAATACGCCCTAATCAACGCTTTGGAGCACGAGGGGCGGGCAGAGCTTGGTGCTGTAATTGGTAGGATCCTTGCTGAAAACGCTCCTTTGAGAAAAGAATCAGCGCGAGTGAAGGGGATAGCGGCTAATGCGCTCAAGGAAGTAAACGATCTAACAAGAGAAGCCCAGACACACGCTTTGGAATCAGAGCTTCCCGGAGAGCTCGAAAGACATCAGACAAAAAAACGAGAAGCAGCAAAGGCAGAATCAGAGAAGACGGCTGAACTGCCGGAACTACCGGATGCAAAGATAGGCGAAGTTGTTACTCGGTTTCCACCCGAGCCGAATGGTTACATGCATATCGGACACGCAAAAGCTGCGATCATCGGCTATGACTATTCCCGTCGCTACAAGGGGAAATTTATTCTCAGGTTTGATGACACAAATCCCGCTGCGGAGAAGAAGGAATACTATTCTGCTTTTCTGGAATCTCTGAACTGGCTCGGGATAACTCCGGATTTGGTCAAGAATGCTTCAGACGATCTGGAAAAACTGTACGAACAGGCAAGCAACCTGATCAAGAGGCAGAAGGCATACGTGTGCAACTGCTTTCAGGAAAAGATGAGGCAAAATCGCTCCGCAGGTTTGGCATGCGAACATAGATCACAGACAATCGAACAAAACCTTGGTCTGTGGGAACAGATGATCGACGGAGGAGACAAAACGAGAAGCTCCGTTCTCAGATTTCTCGGGGACATGCAGAGCTTGAATACGACCATGAGGGATCCAGTTCTATTCAGGCATGTCGTCGAGCCTCATCCACTGAAGGCTGGACGGTATCTGATTTGGCCCACCTACGATTTCGACGGACCTGTGGAGGACAGCATCGATGGAGTTACACACGCTATGCGCAGCAAAGAGTACGAACTCCGAGACGAGCTTTACTTTGCGCTGCTGGATTCTCTCAAACTCCGCAAGCCCAAGATAATCGAGTTTTCTCGCTTGGGGCTACGCGACACGACGGTCTCAAAGCGTAGCCTCAAGAAACTGATAGAGGAAGGACACGTCACTGGCTGGGACGACCCACGTCTTCCTACTATTGCAGGGCTCAAGAGGCGTGGTATACTTCCGGATGCGATAAGGGAATTCATTCTCAGCATGGGAGTCAGCAAAGTTGAATCCGAGCCGACCTGGGATCTGCTGGAAAGTATCAATCGCAAGTTACTAGATCCCATGGCCAAGAGATACTTCTTTGTTTCAAATCCAGTGAAACTGATAGTCAGAGATGCGCCGAAGACAGAGGTTCGGCTCCGCTTCCATCCTGAGAAAGACTATGGTTTCCGATCGGTGTCGCTGGATGGCAACTTTTTGATCTCTGACAGCGATGCGAAACCACTCGATGCCGGATCGAAGGTGAGATTGATAGAGGCGTACAACGTAGAGGTCGAATCTTTGGATGGCAAGAATATCATTTGCAGATTTTTGGGAGATCAGAAGATTGAGAGAGTTCCTCGGATACAGTGGGTGTTGGAAAAAAACCATCTGCCATTGAAGGTTCTGGTACCCGGCCCTTTGCTTTTGGACGGGGTGTTTAATCCACACAGCCTCCAGGTCGTTAACGGTGCAGTTGAAGAAGTTGCTTCGCAGATTGGAGCAGGTGAGATCTTCCAACTGGTTCGATTTGGCTTCTGCAGAATGGATTCGAAAGGGGTGGCCATACTTTCGCACAAGTAGCTCACGCGCACTTGTTGCACTAGGTCAAGAATCGAAGTGAACCGATCTCGTCTTCCTTCCGCAAGGATACAATTTATAAAAGGGCCCGAAAATCAGGTATCTCGGGCGAATGAAGAGATGAACCCACACCAAGTGTGCACTCTTCAAGCTAATTCTCATGTGAGGTTGGTTTGAAATGGCAAAACCATATTTTGTAAAGTTCGAGACTCCAAAGGAAATTTCAGAAGCTGCCTACGAAGCACTCAGACAGGCAAAGCAAACGGGTAAGATAAGGAAAGGTACCAACGAAACTACGAAGGCAATCGAAAGAGGGATTGCAAAACTCGTCATTATTGCCGAGGATGTTGAGCCGCCAGAGGTCGTTGCACATCTTCCAATAATTTGTGACGAAAGAAGTGTGCCCTTCGTATTCGTACCGACGAGGGCTAGCATGGGACCAGCTTTGGGCATAGAAGTTGGCGCTGCTTCGGCGTGCATCATCGAGTCTGGAGATGCACAGCCTCTGATTGACCAGGTCGTTACTGCTGTTGCGAAACTGAAAGCTCCTTCGAGCAGTTGATCCGGTCGGTTCTTGTTACGGGGTTGAATATACTTGAGCACCAAAGCAGAAGAGCGAGTAACTCCTGCTGAAATCATTCAAGTCGTCGGTCGCACTGGTGTGGCCGGCGAGATTACTCAGGTCCGCGTCAAGCTTCTGGAAGGTAAAGATCGAGGCCGAATATTGACGCGCAACGTCAAAGGACCTGTTAGAATGGGCGACGTGCTCATGCTGAGAGAAACTGAGCGTGAAGCAAGGAAGATCAAGTAAAACAAAGGAAGCTGATTTCTTGTATTGTCATACATCAGTAAAAAATGTTCATTCTGCGGTAGGTCCATTGCGCTAGGCATGGGCATAATGTATGTCAGAAACGATGCCGCCACTTTTTGGTACTGCTCTTCAAAGTGCAGAAAAAATTCCTCAAAGCTAAAGAGGGATCCTAGGAAACTAAAGTGGTCGCGTGCAACCACCAAAGTAAAAGGTCCCAAACCGGAAGCTGCAGCCGTTTCCAAAGGCAAGGCGTAGTCGTTTGGAACGCACACTGATCGTGATAAAGCCTGACGGCGTCTCAAGGAAACTGGTTGGAGAGATTCTTGCTCGGTTTGAAAGAAAGGGCTTCTCGCTTACACGCTTGAAGTTGTTGAAATTCGACACAACACTCGCAAAGGATTTTTACTCTCCACACGTTGGGAAGCCATTTTTCCCAGATCTAGAGAAATTCATCACGTCGGGGCCAGTCGTTGCTGCCGTACTTGAAGCAGACAACGCGGTTGACGTAGTTCGTCGTATGATTGGCGTAACCAAGAGTTTTGAAGCAGCAAGTGGCACGATACGAGGCGACTACGGACTAGGATACACCGACAACGTAATTCATGCCTCCGATTCTACAGAAAGCTTTTCTCGTGAGTCAAAGATACTCTTTCCCGATCTTTGAGAAGTCAGCTGTCGCCGAAATCTCATTATTCTCAAACGGCCAATGTTAGTTGTGATATCTCTTGACGCAGAACGTCGAGATGAGGCAGCCCGTCGTTGTAGTCCTTGGCCACGTTGACTCTGGTAAGACTTCACTTCTTGACAAGATTAGGGGAACCGGAGTTCAGGCGAGAGAAGTTGGCGGGATAACTCAGCACATTGGTGCAAGTTTCTTTCCTGCGGAGACGCTGAAACAAATCTGCGGGCCTCTGTTACAAACGGTGGGCGGTGGTGAGATCAAAGTCCCTGGTCTTCTAGTCATTGATACTCCAGGCCACGAAGTCTTCACGAACCTGAGATCACGCGGAGGTTCTGCTGCGGACATATCGATTCTTGTAGTTGACGTGCAAAAGGGATTCGAGAAGCAGACCTACGAAAGTCTGGAGATACTGAAGCGCAGAAAAGTTCCGTTCGTCATCGCCCTAAATAAAGTTGATTCGATTTCCGGCTGGAGGAAGGGGTCTTCAAATTTCATCACCCAATCAATAAAGAGCCAGGACAAATCGGTGATCGACATCCTGGACGAAAAGATATACACTGTCGTAGGGGCTCTGTCGCGGCAAGGCTTCAACTCTGAAGCGCTATATAGGATCAAAGACTTCAGAAAAGAAGTCGCTATAGTTCCTGTGAGTGCAAGAACTGGCGAGGGGATTCCCGAACTCATTGCAGTACTTGTCGGATTGACACAAGTCTATCTACAAAGGAGATTGACGGTGTCTGCCTCTGCGCTTGCGCGCGGTATCGTGCTGGAAGTGAAACAGGAGCCGGGCCTGGGTGAGACAGCTAACATCATACTACTTGAGGGAGAGCTGAAGACCGGAGATTATGTGGTGCTTGCAAAGAAGGAAGGCGCCATAGTTACTAAGATCAAGGCGATATTCCTTCCAAAGCCCCTTGACGAAATGAGAGATCCTAGGGACAAGTTTGTAGCTGTGGATACAATCAATGCAGCTGCGGGTGTCAAGATAGTTACTCCGGACCTTGAGGGGGTTCTGGCGGGCTCGCCCATAATGGCGGCGGAGAGCGACAGGATTGAGCAGATCAAGAACGCTGTCGAATCTGAAGTCAAGCAAGTCATCATCATCTCTGAAGCGAACGGAGTGGTTCTGAAAGCTGACACTCTCGGCTCGTTGGAAGCAATAGTCGAGATACTGAAAGCAAGAGAAGTTCCGATAAGACGAGCTGATCTCGGTCCTGTTTCAAGAAGAGATGTAGTGGAAGCTTCTGCTGTCAAGAAGAACGACAAGTATCGGGGGGTCGTGCTCGCCTTTGGTGTAAAGTCGCTTCCCGACGCGGAGCAGGAGATGTTGGATTCAGGAGTCAAAGTCTTTTCGGATCAAATTATCTACAGCCTTATTGACAGTTATCTGGGATGGGTAACTCAGGAGCAGGAAGCAGAGCAAAGGGCGGGTATGCAGGCACTAACGCCACTTTGCAAATTTCAGTTTCTCAAAGGATTCGCATTCCGTAGGAATGATCCTGCAGTGTTCGGTGTGGAAATCGTCGCGGGCAAGTTGAGGCAAAAGTGCAACGTAATGAATGCAGAGGGAAAGACTGTGGGAACAATTCACCAGATTCAAGAAGAGGGAAAGCCTATTTCGGAAGCAATCAGAGGAAAGCAAGTCGCCGTATCGATGATGGGACCGACAATCGGCCGCCAGATCAATGAGGGTGAGATATTCTACTCCTTGCCTTCAGATCATGAAATCAAAGCGATCAACACGAAGTTCTTGAGCAGCCTTTCTGAGGAAGACATTGCGCTGCTTAAGGAGACAGTAGCCGTAAGAAGAAAGAGCACGCCGCTTTACGGATACTAGTGATAGAATTTAGCCGATCTAGCCTAAACAATACTTATTAGCGCCTGCGCCGTCGGGTTGATCTTACTGTAGTGAAGTTCTGTAATGGCATCATTCAAGGTTGTTGTCGCTGACCCAAAAACGAGGAAGAGCCAGGCTGTCGAAGTGAAGGATCAGCAGGCGCAGACTCTCGTAGGATTGAAGATTGGCGACGAAGTTGATGGATCTCTGCTTGGTCTCCAAGGCAAGTTGAAGATTACTGGCGGAAGCGACAAAGCAGGTTTCCCCATGCGCTCTGATGTCTCCGGCGGGGTCAAGAAGTACGTACTCATGACTGAAGGCGTGGGCTTTCGTAAGGACGCTGGCGAGGGAAAGAAAAAGCGCAAGCTAGTTCGCGGCAATACAATTACGGAAGAAATCTACCAGATCAACGCAGTGGCGGTCTGAGCCCAGAGTCTTCTATCTGAGCGACCCACGAGATCATTGCGGACACATACGACACTTTTCGGAAGGACTTATATTCCGATTCTGCTGAATGCTCTATCTCCGTCATGTCTACCGTAGTTCAAACTGAAACTCAAGTGGGAAAGAGAATCCCCCGCCAGCCAGAGGTAAATATTGGGACCTCGGGCCACGTGGACCACGGCAAGACTACCCTGGTTCAAGCCATAACTGGTGTATGGACAAGCGCCCACAGCGAAGAACTTCGTAGAGGAATTACGATCAAAGTGGGTTACGCTGATGCAGCCTTTTACAAGTGCAGCCGATGCCCTCCTCCAGACTGTTACACAACCGAGCCCAACTGCCAAAAGTGTGGAGGCAGTGCAGAACTACTTCGCGTGGTCAGTTTTGTTGACTGCCCGGGTCACGAGAGCCTCATGGCGAATATGCTCTCGGGTGCAGCTGTTATGGACGGTTCGATCCTGGTAATTGCAGCAAATGAAAAAGTTCCACAGCCGCAGACAAGGGAGCATCTCTTGGCCCTTCAGATGATGGGCACAAAGAACATTGTTATTGTTCAGAACAAGGTTGATCTTGTCTCGGATCAAGACGCTGCCGAGAACTACAAGGCGATAAAATCGTTTGTGGCAGGCAGTGTTGCTGCAGAAGCACCAATAATTCCAATCTCTGCTCAGCACAAATTGAATATAGATGTGCTAATCGAGACAGTACAAAAGTACATTCCAACTCCAATGAGGGATGAGAATGCTCCGCCTCTGCTTCAGGTTCTCAGGTCCTTTGATGTGAATCATCCCGGCATGGATGAATCCAGACTTGTCGGGGGAATACTCGGGGGTACGCTCCTTCAAGGTAGATTGAGCGAAGGAGACGAAGTCGAGCTTAAACCTGGAATAATCGAAGAGGGTACGCTAAAGCCAGAACCAATTGTGACAAAAATAGCTTCGTTGATGACGTCAGCCGGTCGGGCAAAGGAGGTTCATCCTGGTGGTTTGATCGCGATTGGAACCCAACTAGATCCTTTCTTCACAAGAAGCGACCTGCTTGTTGGATCTGTTTTGGGCAAACCAAACCAGCTGCCGCCAGTTTTCGAATCGCTTTCGCTTGATGTCAAGTTGTTCGATACGGCGGTAGGAACGCAGGATCTCGTGAAGGTGGAAAAGATCCGAATGAGCGAAATCTTGAGGCTTAATGTCGGTACAGGAGTTACAGTCGGAACTGTCACTTCCTCCCGAGAGGCTATCATCGACTGTAAGCTAAAGAAGCCAGTTTGTGCCGCAAAGGGAAGTCGTGTTGCTATCAGCAGAAGAATCGGAGACCGGTGGCGGCTAATAGGTTCCGGTGCAGTACGCTGATTTGCTAAAGACTGAAGCTTGCAATGACTCTGCTAGTCTGCGACACTGATTTCTTGATGAAAGTCACAAATGAGCCCATTCCCAAGCTCCACCAGCTTTTGGAAAGCTCGGAGTACGACCTTGTCACTCTGCCTTCTGTTAGGCGCGAACTCGCTGGACTTTCCCGCAGTTCAAATCAGAAAACTGCCAGATATGCCAGAAATGCCATCCGCGCCATAGAAAACAAGACGGTGCGAGTGCTTCAAGAAAGCTCAGGAGCAAAGACAGATGCTGACGTCGCTCTGCTAGATTTTGGGCATAAGCATGCCGGATCAGCGTTGGTTGCAACATTAGATGGTGAATTGCTCTCCGAAATGGAATCTAGAGGAATCTCATACTTGACAATTCGCAATAATCGACCGTTCAGACAGGAATTTGCTAGAGCAACATATTTAACTACTAAAAAACGGGAAAATTAGGAAGGTTTTGTTATTATGTTTCAGATCTCCGAACTTGAGGACGTTATTCGCGTCCCTCCAGCAAAGTTCGGCGCCAAGTTGGACGAAGTCGCCCGGGACATTCTCAAGGGCAAATATGAAAGTACAATAAACCCTGACCTGGGCTATATAATTCTGATCACGAACATTGCGGTAGACCCCACGGGAAAAATCATT
>JAKAPU010000118.1 GCA_021806865.1 archaeon | reverse complement strand
GCCATCTGTCTGCACGGTCCACACCACGCGGCCCAAAAATCGGTAAGTAGCAAACCTTCGCTCTTGATCGTCGAGTAGAAATCTGCATCAGTTAGATGCAGTATGTTGGCGTTCGTCTCTGCCACGAAAATCGCCAGTGCGATCAGTCCACGACTGGCATGCTCAGCGTCGAGCGAATTGAAGATATAGATCTGATCTTCGAGGTTATGATTCCCTTCAGCCTTTCGTTTGACTCGGCATTGACAATGGCTATAATGTCGTAGGTGCCGTAGCTAGTATACGCTTCGACGACCTCGGGAATCTGCTTTATGGAAGCGTAGACTTCTGATTCTTTGCCCACGTCTGCATTAACTAGGACAATTGCCCTTGGCATTTCTATGGAACACCGTGGTACAGATCAGATAATTGGGCTCTGGCAATTAATTATGTCTTTCCGAAGAGACTCTCTCTTCATAGGCCCCTTCGTTTCATTCTTCAAAAAGAAGCATGCTCACTGCTTTTGCAAACACTTCCAGATTATTCTGCACAATCCCTCGCTGAATTTCTTCCGAGAATAAATCGGAGCTTTGTGCTATTCTAGTGAGCATCATCTTTGTCTGGTCGAGGTGGCGCATTCTCATCTTCGAGATGATGTCGTAACAAGCGGAGGCAGATTTGCATTCCTCCAGACCCAAATCCTTGAGTCGTTGCCTTTCCTTTTCATCCAGACTGGCGTACAGAGAAGATCTCTTCATCTGGACCAGAGCTAGCTTTGGAAAGCGCAGGTATTATTGTTGACTGTCACTTGGCGTACGCGTTCTCTGCTTCTAGTTCGAACTTCATCGACTGAACAAGGAAGCTAACCGACTTCTGTTCTACGAGCTTACGGACAATGTCTCTTTCTGTCACAAGACCTGCAATCGGCGTGCCCGAACCCGGAATCCCAAGACCACCGATTCCAAAAATCATCATCCTCGAGGCTGCGGTGCGAACGTCGTCTTCCTCATCAACGGTGATTACTTCGCGTGTCATTAGCTCTGAGATTCTGGTATTGAACTTGGTCCCTTCTACACTTTGCACAGAGTGCTTCGCAAGCTGTCTCAATATGTCTTTGTTTGAAAGCATGCCAGAGAGCTCTCCGTTTTTGGAAAGAATAGGCAGACGCCTGACTCTGCGCTCTGACATCATAACTGCGGCATCAAGCAGTGTTGCCTCAGGGTCTATGGTGTACACGTTCTTCGTCATTATCTCGCCAACGTGCATGCCCATGGGTTCGGAGCCGGTTCCGATGAGGCTGACGATGTCCCTCAGAGTGATAATTCCCTGGACTCTGCCCATCTCATCAACGACTGGAAGCGCGCCGATGTTGTTGGTGCAGAGCTTCTTCACGACTTCAGAGAGTCCATCGCCCTTTTCAACAACTATCGGGTGAAGTGCCATGATCCTGTGGACTGGAATGTCAAGTGATTCGGCGACCTTGCTCGCAGATATCTCAGGGTACAGGACTAGGGCAATCGAGTCCATGATGTCTTGCGCGGAAACTAGGCCAGTTATCCTCCCTTCGTCTGTGATCACGGGGAGGTGCCTGAAGTTGCGTTTCTGCATAAGTATGGCGGCGTTGAGGACGCTCTCTTTCTGCGTGACACTCACGGTCTGCCTTGAGAACAGCCACCACAGATCTGCGGTCTTTTCTGGCAATCTTCACTCCTCTACTGGAACTTCTTGGGGCGGAAGTGGCGTCTCTTTTTCTTCTTCGGTCGTCCTTATAATCGTAAAGTCTGAATTGAGCACATCTGCAAGCTTTGCTTCCGAGAGCCCGAATGCGGCAAAAAATTCCTCCAATTTGCTTTGGAGGTCGACTATCTCCGCTGGGTTGAGCCTCCTGTACTCCGAGGACATCGGCTTTGTGTACTTGCTCCTGAAATAGAGAGTTCTCAATCTCTTGAAAACATGCATTGGTAGTAGCTCCATGAGTTTTTGCTCGGTCGGGAAATCTAGTCCTGCTATCTTCTCAAAGGTTTCTTTCGAGATCACCCCGTCCAGCACTTCTGCATTGAGATAGTTCAGAATATCAGATTTCTTTGGAGGCAATCCAAGTTGTGATTCGTCTAGTTTCCCTCTGACGTAGATCGTACCTCCCACCATGCCAGTTCCCACGAATCGCCCTACGGGTCTCTTCTCATTGGAGATGTTTAGAACAACCACGACGCCGCCGGCCATGTACTCACCAAGATAATCGTCCGCACTCTCGCCGATAATGAGGAATGGTCTGTGGTTGAGGTACTCCCTCATCTGTATCGCCGCCCTGTTGCCAACCGAGCCGCGCACGAAGATGCGGCCACCTTGAAGCGCCTGGCCCACGACGTCCCTTGCGCTTCCGTGGACGACGGCAGAACCCGAGTGCATCGTATCAGCAAGATCATCGCCGACATTGCCAAAAACCTCAATCTCGGCGCCGTCGTTGAGGTTAGCTAGGCAGTTGCCAGGAAAGCCTAGTAGCTCGATCCTGAACGACTGCCTCCCCTTTGTGGAAAGACCAATGCCGATGTATCTTTGGCCAGCTACGTTTGTTATCCTTACCGAACCTTTCCCATCTTGGAGAGAACTTGAAATGAACTTGTTTATCTCCGAAAAGTCCTTCGCTGTCGCATCCATCTCATCTCTCGGCTGCTCTTTGCTCATTGGCTGCTTGATCTGGTTCCACGACCCAAGAGTCGCGACATCCCTGTGAGTACCCGGTTCGATCAATCCTTTCTTCAGAGAGGCTATGAAATACGAGCCAGGTTCTGGAGTCCAGATTTCAGCGTTCTTTGAAATGTTTCTTATCTGGTTTTCCTCACTTGCAATGTAAAAACAGTTTTCATCCTCACCGATTAGTATCGGGCGGAACTTTGATCTGTCGGTCAGCGCAATGAGATAGGAATCTTCGTCGTCCGAGTACCCAGCAACGACTGCAAAGGGGCCATCCAGTTTTGCGCCCCTGTATCTCGAAAGCAGGTTTTGGAGCGATCTCGGGGCATTGTCTTCAAACGGGTTCACGAGTACCGTTGCTGCCTCCCTGACAGAAAGTCCCTCTATCCTTACGAGGTAGAAGAGGAGACGCGCGATCACCTCGCTGTCAGTCCCTACGTGGCTCTTGTAGCCCCAGGCGTTCAACAGCTCGACATTTGCTCCAAATGAACTGATGTCACCGTTGTGCACGATGGCGCAGTCAAGGGAGGCAAAGGGATGAGACCAGATCGGAGATGAGCCAGGAGAGTTCGTCGGTTGCCTTGTGTGAGCGATCCACATGTCTGCCTTCTCGACGTCGCGATCAAGACCATATAGACGGGCGACGTCCATCGGATAGCCGACTTCCTTGTATACACTGACGCGCTTTCCGTATGAAAAGATACGGCCGTCGATGTTTCGGTTTGAAAGAAGTGTAGAGTTGATTTCATCAATTTTCTTTTCCAGTTGCTCGTCCTTGCCAGAGTTTGGAAAACGCGCACTCCACACTCCAAACTTTGCTTCGTCCCACCGCAAAATTATGCTAGATTCGATCGGCCTTCCAAGGACATTTGTAAGTGAGAGTTCTAGGCGCTTGGCTACTTCGCCATTCTTCACAAACGCCATGATCTTGTACGGTGAATTTTTGTCTCCTGATTCGAAGGATGCGTACCCCGCTCCGAGGCTGCTCCCCCGGTACTTTATGCAAGAGATACCAGTCACAGCATCGAGGTTTGAGATCTTTGGAGAGCCAGGCTTTCTCAATATCCCGAACACACCGCAGCCATCCTTGTTTATCGGCTGGCCATAGCGTGTATCGTATTGCCAGTTTTCTCCTTCGAAAGTGCTCAAAATCATGCGCCCCCTGCCGGCTTTACCCCAAGCTCGGATCTTGTCTTCGGATCAAGGTCAACTGAACGTAAGAGTTCCCTGTTCCCAACGAGAGAAGAAGCGACACTGCTCACGCCCGCCGCCCCGGCGAGAAGTTTGATTTCCTTTTCCAGTGCGATTACAAAATTTTCCAGATGCCCAGTGGATTTCGCAGAGTCGAATATGATCTCCTTGTCCCCCTCCTCGAATCCGATGGCGAACAGCGCGGCTCTGCCCAGACCCACAGAGTCGGCGCCAAGCGCCACAATCTTGAACACATCGTCGGCGCCTCTTATCGAATCTGATTCTGCAAAAATAGCAAGTTCGGATCTGATCTTTGCAGACTTGAGTATCCTATCCAATGATGAAACGGACACTTCCAGAGGGATGTTTGACAGCGGATGATCTTCGTCAATAATCACACCTGAAAGAGCCCTTGAGTGCTCTGTGATGTGGATCTCTGCCCAGTTCAATGCTTCGCTCGAAGATGGTATTCTCAATAAAAGCGAATCGTCGGTTAGGGCTGAGCGCTCGTCCGGTCTTTTTCCCGGCAACCCATCCACACCGATCCATCTGACGCGGCCAGAGGAGCCAATCGTCCTCTCTGAGTACTTGGAATAGTTTGACGGGTCCTCTCCTCCGATGTCGAAAAGCAAGCCCATCGAGATAGCCGTCCTCGCGAATATTTTCTTTGCCTCAATAGGCACGGAAGATGGAAGATGCGTGAAAAAGAATGGCGCTGCCAGACGCATCCTGCCGGAATGCAGGTACGAGAAAATTTCGATTTCTTCACGGTATGGATCGATTGATGGTCTTGTAACCTGCGCTCCGTCGGAGACGAGCCAGTCTGTCAGTCTTGAAGGTACATCTACGAAAGGCGGTGCAATGGAACCCATGCTGGAAATCTCTGCCTCGCCTGGAGACTTTCCTGTAGTTCCAGCCATTTCGCGCAACATGTTAACACGGCTGAAGGGCCAAGGGTTACTCGACACGGAACCAGGTTCGCGTCGATCCGAGGCGTTCGCTCCTGAGAGACCCAAAATGTCCAGTGTTTCGGAGCTGAGGGTGTCATCGAACGTAAGAAGTTCTCTTCGCCCTCTAAGTTCCTTGACGTTTGAAATGCCCATGAGCTCCAGCAATATCTTCATCTCCTCCGTCCAGCCGTTAACTAGATTTGTAAGCCAGATCACAGACTGGTTCAGAGATAGTACCTTTGCCTGATTTTCCGTGATCTTGTTTGTCAGTACCGCGGGGCAGTATCCAAGATGGCACTTGTGGACCATTAGGCAGCCCAATGATAGAAGGGCAGCAGTTCCCAGGCTAGTGATGTCGGCTCCTAGAGCGACAAGCTTTAACGAGTCCTCCGGACAGCTGACACGACCTGCGGCAATAACTGTGAAACCATCGCGTAATCCCTCGCGTTTCAAAATCGAATCAACGGAGGAAATAGCGAGCTCAATTGGCACTCCGACGTTGTTCTTCACCACCGACGGTGCAGCACCAGTTCCAGCACCAGCCCCATCGATAATTATCCCAGCGGCTCCCATCCTTGCTATTCCCGACGCGATATAGGGAATGTAGTTAGTTGCACCAACCTTAACAAACACTGGCTTGCGAGTAGCCTCCTTTAGCGCGAGTATTCTTTGCCCCAAATCCTCAATTGAGTAAATGTCGTGGTGCGGAGCCGGCGAGATGGCATCCTTGCCCATCGGTATTCTTCTTGTTTCGGAGATCGGTCTAGTGACCTTCACTCCGGGCAAGTGGCCACCTATTCCTGGTTTCGCTCCCTGCCCTATTTTTATCACAACAGCTTGACCCTTGGTCAAAGCAGAAATATCCACTCCAAAACGAGCTGATGCCCACTGGATCGTGATGTTTTTGCAGTCTGCGACCTCCTTTTGAAGTCCACCCTCTCCCGTGCCAGCAAGTATTCCTGTTGCGTCGGCCGCTTGAGCTATGGCGATGTTTGGTATTCCGGACAGCGCCCCGAAGGACATGTCTCCAAGATAGAGCGGAGATGACAACTCAAATTCTGAATTTGACGCAAACCTGATTGTTGTGCTTACATCATCAGATTTCCCCGGAGAGACTTTGGAAAGTTTCAGGTACAGGTGATCGAGTACCCTTTTTGTCCGCTCTGGTTCGGGTAGGAAGTATTCCTGAGTCGCGTGTCCAGACTGCGAGAGTTGCCTTATGTGCGAGATCTTCCACTTTGTCCAAAATTCCTTCGAACGAGTAGACGGTATGGGCATGTAAGTGGAGAGTTCTACGACTTTTCTTTTGACTGATGTGAGCTCGAAGGAAATCTCTAATCACAACCTCCAATTTTGCATGACAAAAGTTCTAAACTCCAAGTTTGATGCGGTAAATCTCTGTCCGATAATTTAGAGCATACCGAGTCTGATTTTGCAAAGCAGCAGATCACAACATGTGTTTGAGAGAATTTAATATTTCCTACACACACTTGCACTGGAATCAACGTGATTCTCCATTGGAATCAGAAATTACAATGTAAAGCGGATATCGGGACTATGAAAAGAGCACTAGATCAGGTGTTGTAATCAGATCATTCGGCGGATTGGTACAAGTCTCACCGATCTCTGCTATTGTCACCTTAGGATTGCAAAACAATTTCCCGGTGCAGACCCAAGAACTGATTGGCTTTTCCTATGGATATTGTTTCTGACTGCAGACTAGCGACGGAGCTATCCGCAAAAACGAAACAGGAGTTTAGAAAATCAGTTAATGAGATATACAAGTTGATGTTACTCGATTCGCTAAAAGGAGTCGAGATGGCAACCCGAGCAACCACAGTGGCAAGAAAGAGCCTTGTCGCAAGCTCTCATCAGCTAGCTTCTTTCTGGGGAGCAAAGATACTCTCGGAAGGAGGCACCGTAGTCGACGCAGCTATTACAACCAGCGCTATGCTTTGTGTTACCCAGAACAACATGTGTGGTCTGGGTGGAGATCTTTTTTCGCTCGTGAAATTCGGCGGGAAGATTTTCTACCTTAACGGAAGCGGACGTGCTTCCGAGAACGCGACAATTGAGTTTTACCGAAAAGAAAACGGGTTTGATAAGATACCCGAGCGCGGACCTCTCGCAGCCCTCACCGTCCCTGGAATCGTCCATGCCTGGGGAGAGCTGCATTCAAGATTTGGCACAATCGAATTAAAGAAACTGCTCGAGCCCGCGATATTCTACGCAGAAAGCGGAGTTCCTCTGACATCTAATTATGCGTCTTCGATTCGAGCCTCGGCTCCCTTTCTCGGAGAATTTTCTGGATGGTCGGAGGTGTTTCTTCCAAACGGTTCACCGCCACCACCCGGCACGTTGTTCAGACAAAGAGATCTCGCTTCGACGCTGAGGGAGATCGCAGAAGGAGGACCTCAAGCGTTTTATTCTGGAAGACTCTGTGAAAGAATCATAAAAGGAATTTCGGAACAAGGTGGCGTTTTCACCTCCAGAGATTTTTCAAAACATACAAGCACCTGGTCTGAGCCTCTGAAAACTGACTACAGGGGCACTACTGTGTACGAGACCGCCCCAAATAGCCAAGCGGCAACCGTGCTTCTGTGGCTGAACATGCTGGAAGAATACGATATTTCAAAATATGGCGTTGACTCTTCCGAGCTATTCGAGATCTTGCTCGATACTTGCCTAAAGTCGTACGCTGAAAGAGCTAAGCACATCACCGATCCCACGTTCCATGGGTTGCCCAAAGAATTCACTTCAAAGGAATTCGCTTCCAGGATAGCAAGATCGAGTAGAACAGTTGCAAATCTCGTGCCCAATCCGGTTGGAGGCTCTGGCGACACCACTTATTTCACCGTAGGAAATTCTGAAGGGGACTGTCTTTCTGTTATCCAGAGCAATTACATGGGATTCGGCTCTGGGCTGGTGCCAAAGGGTACTGGCATCGTGCTTCACAACAGAGGCTGCTACTTTTCCTTGGATGAGAGGCATCACAATGCTCTGAAGCCCGGAAAAAGAACTTTCCACACGCTTTGCGCTTCTCTCGGCGAGACAGACTCGGGCAGTACCAAATTTTCTCTTGGTTGCATGGGAGGCGATGTCCAGCCGCAAGTGCACGTCCAGCTCATGACAAAAATCATAGACTACAACATGGATCTACAGAGTGCAATCGATGCTCCAAGGTGGGTTGTGCCTTTTACGATATACGAGCAACCGTCTAAGGTGTTTCTCGAACCTGAAATGGAAAAGCTTACGAGCGCAGCACGCAGGACTGCAGAAAGAGCGGGTCTCTCTCTAGAGCTCTTTGAGACGCTCTCTTCCCAGACGGGGCATGCGCAGGCAATACTGTTTGGTGACCACGGAACACTCCTTGGAGGAGCCGATCCGCGGGGAGACGGCGCAGCAATAGGTTTCTAACATTATCCCTGTTCGCTTGATAGATGTTGATTTTCTAGATCAGAGTGACCGTGCCTCCAATCGTATAGCAGATGCTGCATTCTACTATACGCGATTCTTACTCAGTCGTCCTTCTAAATGGCGCCGATAACAATTGAACTATTGTTCTTTGCGTTCATGCGAAAAAAATTCCAAAACTCGAAAAATGCTTTCACATAACGCATTGTCATATCAGACCGTCACTATCTC
>JAKAPU010000117.1 GCA_021806865.1 archaeon | reverse complement strand
ACCCACCCCCCCACCCCCCCTCCCTCCCCCCCGGGGGCCATCTTGGTTCTTCCAAAGAAAGAGAGTGTTCAATACAGGAATTGTAAAACTAGCAGCGCCTAACGAGAGGGGTACAACGCCGTTGCTCAAGCAGAGATCAAGGAGAGATATCGTAGAGTAGTAACTAAGAGATGGATCCAGAGTACTAACCAATCCAGTTATGACTTTGCTCTGTTGCGAATCGGGCTTTGTACGTTTTGCTTTCTTCTGGCTCTTGTGCAAACTTATCTGAGTGAGTTAGAGCAATTAAGAGGATATAACTACTCAGAAAAAAAATTCTAAAATTTTAGAATTTTTTTATTTTCAGAAAAGTTATATGCATCAATAAAATGGGGGTGGAGCCACGCTAGCTCTCCCTTCAACTTTTTTCTGGTGGTTGTGTCTTGAGTTTCCTCTGCTTTTCCACTCGATCGATCTCTTTGATCAGCGCCTGTTCGACAAAAGCTGAAAGGGTTCTTGGTTCGTTCCAGTCGGCACCATCCAACAGTGAGACTACCTTCTGGTGTATGTTCGCGTGAACTGTGACTACTGTCCATCCTCGCTTTGGCATGTTACTGCATTATTACAGTAATAGTAATAAGGATTTATCAATTGCCTGTATTCGAAAGAATTGGTGTGTCTCTCGTTACTGCAGAAGAGACGCCTGAGCAGGTGATTCAAAGCAGCCTGGCCGTAGTAAAAAAGTCGAGCCGCAACCAAGGAATGGTTCAGGGTTTGCAGCTCATCCAAATGTCAAGCGATGAATTCGCCTCCAGCAAAACTGGTTAGGAATTCAGCACGTGTTCAGTATTTCGGGAGAGGGAGGGTTTCCCCTCCTTCCTTAGAGTGAGTAGGTCTTTCCGCGGATTTCGCCGGTCGCAACGTCGCCCGTGAATTCGACTCTTCCCTTCATCATGTTTAGCCACGAAAGCTTCGGGGATTGTGTCATGAACAGGCCTTCCCCATTGCCCTTGAAGGTAGTCGGACCTGTCATCTCTCCTGTTCCATGACCATTTATGACGATAGTTTCGCCCTCCTTTGTTCTTTGAATGTGTTTGTTTTCCCAGTCGTATGTACCGCCGATTCTCTGACGAATCTCGGTTGTCGACATGTCACGCGCAGAATACCTGGATCCGGTGAACTCGCCTTCTTGGTTCTGTTCAAATATGATCTCAAATGGTGTGATCTCCTTGACGGTAGTGGTCACGATCTTGCCGCGAACCTCTCCAAGAAGTTCTCCCTTCTGAATTTGAGCCTGCATGTTACCTCTTTCACCTCCTGCAAGTTTTCAATGCGAGTGGTTGCAGAAAAGGAAGAACACGATCATCAGCGTTGATGATCAGAGCAATTAGAAATAATTTCGGTGCATAAACCATTGATTAGAGCAATAGCTTACGCTTTCGAATTGTTGCTGACGATGACTATGGCTCAGATGCGAAAGCAAACGCATCAGTGCCTTAACTATGAGCAGTAGCATTGATTGGGGGAGATTCTGAGAAGGAACCAACAAAGGACGTGTGTTTACCAAAGAGGCTTTTGCCAATTACCAGAATTGATAATTGTATTCCTGACTTAAGAGGTCGCATAACAGTTTATTCTGCAGAGGGTTGTGTTTTGAGGAGAGGCTCACTCCCTAGGAATGGCGGCGCGGTGAGGCAAAGCAATTGAACTTTAGACGCATTCTATTTGGCTTGGGTGGCGTTGCTTCTCTCGCACTCGGGACATACCTGATTGTTTTTGCGCTTCTCGACAGGGGGTACGGCCCCATCGAAAATGGCTTTCTCGCAATATTCCCTACTCGTGCATTCTCAACCGGTAGGATGACGGATTTGTTTTTGATTGGTCTGGGGATCACGCTGTGGGCATTGGGGATCGACTCCCTACTCATAGCATTCCGGAAAGAAACTCCAACAAGAGTTAAGCAACTTATGGCGCCTGTAGCGGTTGGCTACGGCGTCGTCGCAATCTCAATTGCAGGTGTGAGGTTCTTTGGAATCTATGAACTTGCTTTCTTGATGTTGGTCGTCACTGCTTTCTGGGCGGTCTTCTATCTGCACGTCATGTGGAGACGGTCGAAGGATTACCAGTCACCTCAGAGAAATGTTTGAAGAAGACTCTTCAAGGTGCAGCGAATCCTCTGACTCATCTATGGAATAGAAAGTACCTATCACACGAGTATCAACTATCTCTCTCGAGATTTGCGTTGTAACGTTTGATGATCCCGGCACGCTTTTCCATAAGCTTTTGTTGTATTTGTCCTAGTGATAGTTATAACTAGGATATGTAGATCACGAACCTTAGCAAAGTATAACAGTCAGTTATACGTATGACTGGATGTATGACAAAGGCAAGAGTGGGCCAGAAGGGTCAAGTTGTAATACCTAGCGACATCAGGCAAAAGATCGGAATGAAGGCGGGCACCGAAGTCGTGATAGATATGAAGGATGACGAGGTAGTGATCAAGAGAGCCTCCCCCGAAACCAAAAGTTACGTCGACTATTACATGGCTACATATTCAAAGAAACTGAAGAAACATGTAGATATCAAGAAAATCATAGAGGAAGAGAGTATTGGCCGAACCGGTCTATCTTGATTCTAACGTTTTCATCCTTCCTCTCATTCATGGCGATTCTGGGAGAGGAGCTCCCGCAGCAAGGCTTCTCAGGAAAGTGGAGGCTGGAGAGACGACAGCTTACACGTCAATTCTGACTTGGGACGAGGTCACATGGGTCGTTCTGAAAACACTAGGCAGAGCAGATTCCTTGCAGGCTGGAAAGAAACTTCTCCAGTTCCCAAATCTGAGATTCATTGACGTCAGCGAAGCAGTAATTACAAGGTGCCAGTGGCTCATGGAAAAATACCAGATCAAACCACGCGATGCCGTCCACTGTTCTTCTGCAATCGTGAAGGGTATCAAATCTATGGTGTCGGACGACAGGGATTTTGAGATTGTAAGGGAACTTAAGAGAACACCGTTGGAAAAAGGCGTTTGAACTTCACTAACAATTTCTAGGACTAACCTACAAAGAAGCTGCCGTGTCCTCTGGAGCGTATTTTTCGGAGGGGTTTCATGAAAAAGCCTGCATCGTTTCTAGATTCACACGTTCTACTCGAGCACGAGAATGACTGGACGTTTTAATCGCCAGAAAACTCCCGGCCATGAGCTCACGAGGTCTTGTTGAGTGAAGTCACCCTGAGTAGCACGGCGTAGTTCGACGCGTTCGAGTTGAAATCAGTGTAGGAAAGTGTGAATATCTTGAAGTTGATTCCTGGAACAGTGGAAATTCCGACGACGAATTTTGTGAAACTGAATCCTGATGAAGAAGGATTGCACGCTGATTCCGCAGCTGTCTGATTTGCAATATAGTCGGGAGAGAGCGAGTAGACTGTCTGGTTTGCCTGAACCGATCCTAGTGTGACGATCGTCTGATTAAGAATAGAGTAAGCCGACGGTGGAAGCTGCGCAATGCTCGTATCATTGAATATGCTTCCTATCTCAAATACTGTGGCAAAGGGAACCATCAAGAGTTCGCCCTCGGACGCTGCAAAGGCGCCTGAAAGCTGACTCGAACCAATGACCAGCTCAGACGCGGTTCCGTTTGCCATAAACCATAATGTTCCAGACTCGGTGGTTTTCATCTGCGAGGTGACGATATAGTCGGTGAAGTTGACTTCGTATCCTTGCGTTCCGTTGACCTGTGGTCGGCCGACGAGCAAGTAGGAAGCGTTCACATTGGTCGAGACTGTGCCGTTGACCCACTCCTCCTCTTGAATGGCCATCTGGGTGAAATTGCTCAGGAGGTTAGGAACAAATGAGATCTGGGTGGTATTGGCGGATTGAGAAGTGGTTGACGTAGTGGCGCAGGACTGAGTTGAGGTATCGCTAGTAGTGGATTGTGTGGAGCTCGTCGTGTAAGTGGTCGTAACGGACTGGGACGTTGTTGTGGTCGTTGTGAAACTGGAAGAGACCATGGTAGGCGTCGAGCTTGAAGTTTTAGACGTATTGCTTGGAGCTAGAACAACGTATGCGCCTACACCGGCGGCTGCTATGATGACGATCAGGATCACGACCGCAACTACTGCTGAAATCGCTCGTCTCAAATTCTTGGCGACCATATCTCGATTCTGACTCTTCTGTTTGACTTTCTAGCTAATCACAGATACTAGCAAATCATGCGTACAATTGCTTTAGAGCTATTTATCCATTGAGCTTGGTCCATTAGGATTGTAATTTGAGGCACATGCGAGTTACTTGATGTTCGATATAGATGTGTACTCCAGACTGTTTAATTGTCGAAGATGCAGACATCAGCTTTGCGAGTGCGTTTGGGATTCTTCGATAGTGCTCGTTCAAATGATAAAGTTCCCGACGAGACAATTACCGGAAGGAGACAGAAGAACAAGACCACAGAGCAGCGGGAACAATGCTTCCAAGCAGAGTTTCCAATATGTCTGGATAGAGCTATGACAAAGATGTTCGGAAGGGATGGAAAAAGCTTAGCCTTCACAATTGCTTCAAAAGCTGGATTCGAGGGCAATTGCACATCCTCTCCGAAGGAAGTTCTGGAACTGTATCTGGCATTCCTGTTTTCGATGAAAAATGAGTTTGGCAGGAACGTCTCGAACGTGATCGAAATTCAGATCAAGAGAGAAATGGAATCGATGAAATGCGTAAACTGCCCGCTCTACGTGATGGAAATTGATTAGAATAGTTTGATTCGACAGATTACGACGCCGACGATTGATTGAAGAAAGGACGGAGTGCACAAAATAAGAGAGATTACGGCCGAACACATGAGTTACTAGCCACTGCAAATCTCTGCCTTAGAATAACTTGAAAATATTGTAATTGCAAATATTATCAGTACTGATAATCGTAGTATGATAGATTAATGAGAAGTCACCATATGCCAGTTTGCCATGCCATCATATCTAGTAACATGGAAGGCAGTTAACTCGAGGATACCTGTAGACAGAGACGCTCAATTGAAGCAAATGACGACGCAACTGCAATTTGTTCAGCAGACCTTGAAGCAGGGCAAAATGAAAGACTGGCGAACGACTCCGGACGGAATGAAAGGAATCGCAATATTCGAAGGAAACGAGTCGGATCTCGCACTGGAAGCAATGAAATACAGCCCGTACTTCGATTTCGAGGTCACTCCCATTCTGAATGCAGAACAGTTTGCGTACATCCTAAGAACAGCAGCGCAGCCGATCCCCGCGTAGTTACACCCCCAAATTGGAGTCAGGATGGGTTTCTTGAACCCTCTCTGATTCCCATTTTTGAAGCTTGCAAGACTTCCAAACTGCAATCTACATGATTCTATAGTTACTCGGAGAGACTGCGATACTTCACTATGCTCGGACGTATTTTTCCATGACCGAGTCCAGCAGCTTGTTCAGAGCTTCCACCGATCTTGCTGCGGCTCTGAAAGTGAAGGATGGTTGAGAACTACAAAGCTCTCGTCAAGGTCATCAAAGCTTGCTAGAGAACTTTCTCAGATAGTTGGAGAAGGTGAGTCAGAAGCCATTGCATTAGCTGTCGAACGACGTGAGAGATTGTTCATCGACGATCAAAAGGGCAGGAGAACAGCTGAACTTTATAGACTTGAAACGACAACGACGCTTGGAGTTATCTTAGAGTTGCTGGCGAATAACACGCTCACAAAATCAGACTATGTGCGAAACGTTAGGAACTATGGCGCGCAAGGCTGGATAAGCGGAGAGGTAATTCAAGAGTTTATTCGAAGAGGTGAGGACCTTTGAGCGAACGAATATCATTCGTCATACCTAAACATCTTAGAAAGTCACTCAAAGAGCTGCAAGAGCTGACGGGGGAAGACCAATCAACGCTTCTAAGAGAACTTTTGAACAAGGGACTGGCCGAAGCAAAGATGGACATAGCGGTTGATCGATACATCAAGGAAAAAACATCTTTGGCTCAATCAGCAAAAATCGCCAGCGTATCACTTTGGAAATTCCTTGACGAACTCAGAAAGAGAAATGTTATGCTGAAATATTCGATAGCAGACGCTCAATCTGAGATTGAAGAAATATCGTGCAAAAAGGGATATCTTTGAGATACGTTCCGCGCACGAATGCGAAAGAAAGAAGACTGTTGGAATACGTAGAAAATCGAAGAATCTCTTGGAAAAGTAGAGTTTGGTTTCACTTCAATTTTCTATCTACCAAATCATCGTAACTGAGCACATTCACTCCAAATTCAGCAAGTAGTACTTCCTTCATGCGTAGGATTTTCGAGTCTTCCGACACCAAATTGTCCCCAAGTACGATTGCTGTTGCCACTATTATACAGTCGATGTAATCTGAAATCGTTTCTCTGAGTTTGAAGCTTGCTTTGATCACTTCTGGAGAGTAATATGGCTCGACCCTGAAATGTTTAGTTATGGAGGAAATTGCGTCCATGACATATTCTGATTTGACACGAAGTCTTGCCGCTTTTGCTTGCAGTTCAAAAATTGAAATCGAACTTATCGTCAGACCATCAAATGTCAAGTTTTCAGCCACTCTCTTTTCAGAAATTGCTCTGAGCAGGTCTGCGTTCACATCGATCCTCGAAAGAGGAAGGATGTAAGTAGTGTCTACGATCAAGATCTGCTTTCTAACCTTGCAGAGAGTTTGCGCCTTTCTTTCTCGAATTCCTTAGTGGTGGTCTTGGCAACTTTCTTCGAGTATAGTAGTTTCAGTATGTCGTCGTCCTTGCTTGGTTGCTTTACTGATTCTTCCACCAATGAGTCTATCACTTTTGAGATGGCTCTCGCTGTTCCGTACCTTTTGATGCTCTCCTCGACGAGCTTCTTATACGAATCGTCTTCGAGAACGACGGTTGTTCGCTTCGGCATCTATACGTATAGATGTATTCTTCTCTATTAAGCATATTCGTATCAGAAGAAGTAGCTCCGAACACCAAGATTGGTAGCTATGACTTCGCCTTCACCGTTAAGGCTCTAAACCAGCAATTACTTCTTCCAGCCTCTCTTCATCAGAAAGTATAGCCTGCAGCAGTGCGTTTACTAGATCGTGAAGAAAGAAGTCGTGGTCGAAACAGATCAGCTTCAACTTTTTGTGCACGTTTGGAGCAAGCGCCACCGGCTTGTCCCTCTCTATTTTCTTTCTGTAGGTCAATCCGAGTCATCTTCTAAATCCCAACGTATGTAGTGTCGTTATTGGCGTAGTAGACGACGATCTTGGTTCTCACTTTGCTGATTGCCATTGGTCCTGAAAGATCGTTTGACGGGTAGTTTCCAGAGATCGAATCGCTTGTGGCAGGGGGCATCCTGATTTCCAACCCGAAGCGATTGTTAGTTCCCCACATCGGAGTGTAAGCCAAGGTTGTTGGAAGGCTGCTTCCGCTCGCGCCGCCGCACTTGTTGCCGCTTGCCGTCATCGCAGCTGGACTCCAGAGGCCTGCACCAAAGATGTTCCAGATCGCGTTCTCTGCCGTGCCGTCGAGATAGTAAAAGACAGCGGACGTGCCGTCATCGCCGAAAGCTCCTTCTGCGTTAATGAGAGAGTACGCGGATCCGTTCCAAGCGTATGTTTCTATAGCGAAGGCGTTAGATACATTACGTATCACATTGTCAGGAATCATGCACTCAAGATACACTGGATTGCCTACGTCGACTGAGATCTCGTCGACCCAGCAATCGCTAGTGTTCGTGCTTCCAGTTACTTGGATCAGAATTTCTGTAACGGCGGCTATGTCCAGAGTTCCGCTGATTGTTTTTGGGTTCCTGATCGGAACGACCAGCCGGTACCACTGGTTTGCGTTTGTGGTGTACGTCCAGCTGCGATAGTAGCCGCTTGCGTCCATCAAATAGACGACAGCAGAGCCGCTAGAATTTCCACCGTAGTCAGCTCGAATCCAAAGAAGCAGGAAATCAAAATTCGTAAGATCCATAGCTGTCATTGTGTAGGCAAAGCCGAGCGTTCCTCCCGAGGTCGGAGTGCCGCTGCACAAAAGCGAGGCTGTGCCTTGCTTGAAGATTGTAGTGTCGTTGCTGAAACTCACACCACTACCATCGTGCGACGACCAGTTGATCGTACTTTCGCACTCTGTGATGATAGACTGGCTTCCGCTGAATGCGTTCTGGTTGTCCAGTATGAATTCCCAGGAGAATGAGCGAGGCGTTGTCTGCTCGTTGAGCTGAAAGTTGCAGTTGAACTCCAGCGGGTTGAGCATGTACTCCTTGCCCACGCCGTTCAAATCCCTCAGGACGATTCCAGATTGGTTGTATGGATTTGTGATGGTTGTGCCCCAAGGAAGTAGCACTGCACATTTCATAGTAAAATCTGCGATGAGTACGCCTTTGCTTGCATCGATAACGGGGCCTTGAAGATCTGTTATCCTGCACAGCTCCACGTAGCCTTGGTATTGATCGCTCGCGTCAATCCATACGACTTTCCTCTGGTTCGCGTAGCCCTTGAGCGTCATTGCCTGCGTCGCAAGGTCGCTGGTGCTGGTTCCGACGAGATATCCTTTGATCGAGAGCGTG
>JAKAPU010000116.1 GCA_021806865.1 archaeon | reverse complement strand
CCGATCCGATTCGCCGAGCGTTGCGTAAATTTCTGATCTCACATTCTGGTTTCGATATATTTGGTATATGGACTGAAATCCCTTTGCGAACATGAAGGCGGAACTCATGAGGAGGGTCTGGGCGATTACCCCAAGGACACCGGAGTATGCTTCGATTTGTGCAAGGTTGAAAACTTGTGAAATCCCAAGCACCACTAGACCGCCAACGACGTATTTCGGTCCTTCTTGAGTGATAATTATCATCCTTCTTGACCTGCGCGTGACCTGAACAAGCTTGAACCCGTAGTAGGCAGCGACGATGAAACAGAGCAGCGCCACACTGTAAAGTACCGATGAGAGCGGTACTAAGATCAAAGCATGCGGCCTCCCGTTGAGATCAAAGGCACATGTTAAAAGGCCTTATGAATTTCTAGTTCTGTAATTTTGTCGAGAACTACTTTCTTCGAAATTCGTACTCGTACATCGATCAGTTTTGTTGTCGATTGAACACGCTCATCTTGGACACAACGCTCTGATGGAACCACAGGACATAGGATGCCCACAGCCACAACAATGAGAACATTGCGAACATCGCAACACACTCTATTGGAGCATAAAGCGCGTAGCCCAGAGCCCCTTGCTTGTAGAAAAGTGAGGGAAGAAAGTTGAATTCTGTAAAAACGTTGATGACTTTTTGAGCGTAAAATGATTGAATAGTGTCTATAATAGTAAAAAGTACTGACATCAGGGCTAGACGGACTAGATTTGGCGATGAGAACGTGTCTGCGAAGCTGAATCTCTTGACTAGAGATTGCTGCATGTCTCTCTCAGAGACTGATTATAATATAAGATTACGCATACTGAGACCAGAACAATTTCTCCTAAAAAGGAGAATCGCGCTTGAAGTCGAGGCCCTTTCGCTGCATCGTGTACATCCTGGCGAAAATGCTATCTTCCTTTGAAACAAGTTCATTGAAAGGGCCTGACTCCACCACCTGACCTGATTGCAGTGCGACAATTCTATCTGCGAGCCTTATTGTGGATAACCTGTGTGCGATTATAATGGCGGTTCTGCCTTTCACCATTTGCGCCAGAGTCTTCTGAAGTACTAGCTCGGTCACAGGATCTACCCCAGAAGTTGCTTCATCCATTATGACTATTCGAGGGTCGGAGAGAAAGGCCCTTGCAAAGCAGATTAGTTGTTTCTGACCCATGGAAAGGTTCGTGGCGCCTTCAGCTACGACTGTATTGTAACCCTCTGGCAGTCGAGACACAAACTCGTCCACGCCCACTAACTTTGCAATCTCGAGCACTTCGCCATCAGTAGCTTCAGGCTTTGCGTAACGAATGTTTTCCATGATTGTGGTGGAAAAAAGAAAAGGATCCTGGGGAATCAGACCAATATTTTTCCTGAGTTGCGAGAACTTTAGCTTTCTGATGTCAACGCCATCGACCCGAATAGAACCTTCCTGCGGATCGTAGAACCTCAGAAGTAGATTGATTATGCTCGATTTTCCTGCACCAGTCGGTCCAACAATCGCAACTACTTCGCCGCGCCCTATTTTCAGGTTAAGATTCTTCAAGACAATCTGCTCCGGGTCATACGAGAAGGTCACGTTTTCAAATTCGATCTGGGAACCGCCTTCTGTTGGATCCTGAAGCTCAAGAGTGGTCTGTGGCTCTTTAACGACAATCTCTGTATTCAGAACTTGGAGCACTCGATCCAGGCCAGTGATCGCCGACTGGTATGAATTGTAAACAGTTGTCAGTTGTATGATTGGAGCAAAGAAGTTGTTCATATAGATGAGAAATGTTACAAGGATTCCCAGGGTTATCACGCCGGAGAGAACTTCAGTTGCGCCAAACCAAAGTACTAATGCTGTCCCGAAGGCTTCGATTACTTGCACGAGCGCATTGAATAGAGAAGTCAACTTGTTCGCGCGAAGGTTTGCCTGAAGATTTTCGGAGTTTACTTCATCAAAGTTCTTGCTCACCTCTTCCTCCTTAACAAGTGATTGCGTCACTCTGACTCCAACGATTCCCTCTTGAAGTCTCGAAGTCACGACGGCTATTTTCTTCCTGGTCTCGACAAAACTCTCCTGAATCCTCGATTGAAAAACCAGTGTCAGTGTTACGAGGAGGGGTACAACTGCAAGCGAAACAAGAGTCAATCTCACGTTGAAGACAAACATAATCGAGACCATCGAGAAGATAACCACAAACCCTGCTAGTACCTGCGGTACCTGGAAGGTCAAGAAATCAGATAGTGCGTCCACATCGTTAGTCAGGTATGACATTATCCTCCCGGTCTCGCGCTTGGAGTAGTACGATGGCGAAAGATTTTGGAGCTTCTCAAACGCTTCCCTTCTGATGTCGCGAATTACGTTTTGACCCGCGACCTGCATGTGATAGGTTCTTCGATTATCAAAAAAGTAGTTGCCAATGTACACTGCTAGGTAAATTCCGATCATCAGGGCAAATCCCGAAGGGTTGTGCCCTAGGATATCGTTGACGCTAAAGCCCAAGAGCGCTGGGCCCACCACTCCAACCAGAGAAGCGACCAAAAGCGAGACCAAGACGGTTACTAGACTGCGCTTGTACCTGAAGATGTATCTGAGCAGCTGAGTCAGCAGCACCCTGTCGTTGTACTTTCTATTCTTCCTATCGCTTGGATCAGAGGCGCTGAAATTTCCTGCATATCCCACTTACTTTCTACCTCTTGTCTGTGGTGAACGTTCTTCTTCGTCGGTTATTGTCGCGTTGAGCAGTACCTGGGGTATGTCCACGCTTTGAGGCGCAAACTGCGCGTTGTACAGTCTAGTGTAAAATCCGTTTAGAGCAAGTAGCTCTTCGTGCCTTCCCTGCTCTACTATTCTGCCCTTGTCAAACACGACTATTCTGTCTGCTAGGCTCAATGTAGAAAGACGCTGAGTGATTATGATGGTGGTTCTGTTTGCTACGACGGCTCTCAGTCCTTCCTGAATAGCGTACTCAGTTTCGACATCCACGCTTGAGAGTGAGTCGTCGAGTATGAGGATCTTCGGATTGGTGATAATTGTCCTTGCGATTGCTATCCTTTGTTTCTGTCCACCAGACAGTGTTACTCCTCTTTCGCCGACTAGCGTGTCGTACCTCTCCTGGAATCTCTCTATGAATTCATCGGCGCATGCAACTCTTGCTGCGGCCGTGACCTCTTCTATAGTAGCGTCCGATTTGCCGTAAGCGATGTTGTCTTCGATCGTGGCAGAGAAAAGAAAGATGTCTTGGCTTACGATTCCAATGTTCGAGCGAAGAGATTTCAGGGCTACTTCTTTCACATTCAAGCCGTCTATGAGGACTGCGCCCTCTGTAGAATCGTAGAATCTGGGAACCAGATTTGCGAGTGTTGTCTTGCCAGATCCTGTAGATCCAAGTAACGCAATTCTTTCGCCAGGCTTGATCTCCAGATCGATTCCCTTCAGTATCAACCTGTCCTTACGATATCCAAACTTCACTCCTTCAAAGCGAATATTTCCTACAACCTTGCTTGGTTCGAGCGTCTTCGCATCAGGCGCATCCTTGATTTCCACGTTTGACTCCAAAATCTCGGCGATGCGGTCGAACCCCACCATCCCGTTTTGAATGAAGAGTATCAGTTGACCGAGGAATCTCACCGGCCCGGCGAGTAGTGCTATCAGGGTTGCCGCGGCAAAGAGAGTGCCTATCTGCTCCGCTCCGCCTAACACTTGGTTTCCAAGCACGAGGTACACCACACCAACCGCGATCGTGACTATGAGTGTCAAAAGTGGCGTGTAGAACGCCCTGATGCTTGCGGCGTTGATCAGGTCGTCCCTGTACTCGACGTTGCTCTTCTCGAATTTGTTGACTTCCACTTGTTCAGCGGAGAATGCTCTTACTATCTTGAGACCAGAGATGTTTTGCTGTAAAGCTGAATTGATGTCGCCGTAGTGCCGCCTTGCGAGTCTCCAGTGCGGAGCCTGACTCTGGCTGTAGCGCCACGCCACATAAAACACAATCGGAAATACGAGAGCTACGACCAAACCAGCCTCGATGTTTAAGATGAAGATCGAGACTAGCACTCCTCCCATGATGAAGATGTTCCCAAGTATCTGAGATGAACCAAACGCTAGAAGGCGCCTTACAGCTTCGACGTCTCCAGTTGCTCTTGCCATGAGCTGTCCGGTTTCATTCTTGTCGTGGAAACTGAATGACTGATTTTGTATTGAAACGAAAATCTCGTTTCTGATATCGTACACAATCTTTTGCCCAAGAACCTGGCCACCATATCCAAGAGCGAACTGAAATACAGATGAGAGAGCAGATATTCCAATTATCTCGAGAGATATGGTCAAGATCGTTAGCGCAGAATTCCTGGCTACGATTTCTGTGACGGCGTCACCGAGCAGGATGGGAACGTAGACTCGTAGAATCGTGAGCACTACGACGCTCACGACCATGACAGACACTAGCGCTTTGTACTTCTTTGCGTATGACGCGAGTTTAGTGTATCTGTCAAACTGCATCTTTGGGAAGATTACCTTCGCGAGAATTCGAATAACGTTGTCTTTCCAGACTCCACGCGTTAAAAGGAATTTCAGTCAGGCAGAAACGTCCAGAGCACGAAACACGTGACATGAGCAACCCACAATGCCATGCTAGAGGCCCAAAGGCGGGAAACACCGATAAAATCCTGCGCAAAGCTCGAATTTGCCATTTTCCAGAATAGCGCCTTTGTCTTGCTGTCCGTTCGGCATGTACCGTTAAATCTGCAAAATTCGCCGATCAAGGACACTTTGATTCCACAAAATGAGATATTCAGGACGGTCAATGACCCAATGGCGCAGTCATCAAAATCAGCAGAGAGGATTCCAACTTTCATCCCTGGACTAGATCCTCTGATTCAGGGTGGACTTCAAAGAGGGGACTTCATAATTCTGGCTGGAGGCGTCGGTTGTGGAAAGACAACATTTGCAGCGCAGTATGTCTGCAACACGATCAAGATGCTTGATGAACCAGCAGTCTTCGTCACATTCGAAGAGGATTCAGAAAGCTTGAGGCGAAACATGTCCAAGTTTGGCATGAACTTGATGATGCATGAAAAGGAGAACAAGCTCAAACTTCTGGACCTGGAAATACTCGAAAGCGACGGATTGGGGGCAAATATTGATCTGATACTCGCAGCTCTGGACAAAATCCACGGCAAGAGACTGATCATCGATTCTTTGACCGCGTTTCTGACTGGTGCGAAGGACAAGTTCGACTACAGATTTCTCACTCATCTAATTTACAAGACCCTAAAGAGAGAAGGAGTCACAACTATGATGACTGTCAGCAAATCGCAAAACATGGATCTGCTGAGCAACAGTGTTGAAGAATTTGTCGCAGACGGTGTCTTTGTTCTCGAACCCTTCCTGTCTGATAGCATGGAGCTCAGGACGAGGTTCATGGTCAGAAAGCTGAGAGGAGTCGACCACAGCAAAAAGTATCACAGAGTAGCGTTCACTCCACGAGGTGTTGAAATACTCGCGTGGTAGGATTTCATGATGCTCTAACGAAGCATCACGCCACGTTACTTCTGCCTTATCGTGATTATGATGCGGCAGCTGCAAGAGTGATTGATTCCGATCTGCCAATGTATCGGTTTGCGATACGCGCTTGAGGCTAATCCACATGTTACTTCCTAGAAATTATGCAAAACGGCTAGATCACTTATTTATGGAACGCACTATCATTCCCTTCACCAGGAAACGAACTCAAAAATGAAGACAACAATTACGGTAGCAGTCACATTGCTGGCAGTCTTTCTGCTTCTATCGAGCGGAGGACTCGTAGCAACATATGCAGCAACACCAGGCACAGCACACTCGGATAGAGGTTCCGACGGACCATCTGCGTCACAGGCACTATCGTTGCAGATTGGCGGTGCTGTGATCAATGCAGGAATTCAGCGCTACAGCATTCAACAGACAGGAAAAGTTGTCTCTGCTACAGTGGCAGGATTCACAGTAGATCCGACACAACCAGTGCTTCTCCAGTATCGCCTCGAAGCGACAATCGACGGCACATCAGCAAGCGGCAATGCAAACTTCCGACTGACGGCAGCCCTAGCAGACGGCAGTGGTACACTATATGTCTCAGGCAAGGCCAGGATAGTAAGCACTGTCGCGGCAGTATGTCTGCCTAACTATGATACTCCGAATACTGATGGATCATGCCCAACTGGTGACACCAGCGAAGTTCCGGCATTCTTCGTAGGCATAGCAACAGTCCAGGTTGCAGTAACAACTCCATCATCGCACAATGCTCCTGATGAGCAATCAGCACCAACTCAAACCATGACAGTCCCAATGCTATTCGAATCGGCTTATCTCAACCCATTCGGCATGCCAATAGTCTTTGGATCAGCAGACAACTTCGCAACTCTACTGGTGATTACTCCATACAATCAAGCCACGATCGACTGGAACAACGTAGTCATTGCTGGAGAACTCGGGGGAGTATATGGATCGTCACAGGTAGCAGGCACATTCACTGAAGTTTCGCACGAGCATGAAAATCTAGTAACCGGCGTAGCGCAAGACTTTGGAATGATGACTTTCTCGAATGTCGTCAACGCCACCGGATACCCAGTTAACGCGTTAGACGCTACGGGTGAATACAGGGGTACTTCGACTATTCCGACAGCGGGAAGTTACGACTGCTCTACTACTCTTGGATTCCCAGCAGGATCCGGAGTTTGCACAGAGACAGGTTTCATGTCGACTGGAAACTTCAACCTCCACGGACAGGGCAGCAGCGTGATGGGGTCCTATTCTACACAATGGACAGTACCCGCATTCGGCTTCCAGGGAACTGCCACAGGAAGTGTGACTACTCACTACAATGAAGGAGACTAATAGCGAGGCTTCGAAAGCCTCCTTCCTATCTTTTTATTCTAGCCGGTTTTAGTTTCGATCCAGATTTAGAATTCATTTCTCCTTTATACCACGCTCACGAATGCAGTTCAGCACCCATCGCGAGTGGCGGTTAAATTAATGCAGCCTAATTCAGAGTACCTGCTGATTGAGACAATCCGGCAGGTCGGAGTATCAAACTACTCCCTGATTGCGAGGCTCACTGGCCTGAACCCCGAGACAGTCAGATACAAGATCAACAAGCAACTTGCAAAGCTTGGCCTGGAAATCACGATCAGCATCGATTATTCAAAGCTTGGATTCCAGACGGGACTGCTTTGGGTCAAGCCCAACGCAACCGCGGGCAGGACATGGCTCGATCATGCGAGCTACCTGACTTTCGTAAGCAAGGCAATTACGCAGGACAGGTATCTCTGTATGTATGCGGTGCCGAACAGGTTCAAGAAAAAGTACGCAGACAGCATGATGGATCTAAAGAACCTTCATCTTATAGAAGAATTCGAGTTCAAGCCCGCATCTTGGGTGAGGTTTCCGCCGCTTCGGACGGAGTTTTACGACATGGAGACTGGAATCTGGAAAGTGGACTGGAAGCGTGTGGACTCTGTACAAAATGAAATCGGCGTAACATCAAAGGTAGTCGACACCGATGCTAAGATCGATTACATCGACACAAAGATACTTCGCCTTATGCAAGAGGAGCCGACAATTAGCCCCGCGAAAATAGCCAGAATAATAAACGCAAATCCGAGAACCGTCCGCTTTCACTACACGGAGCACGTCGTAAAGGGCGGTATGATCCTCTGCAACAATGTGCGCTGGAGCAAGTCGCAGGTGCAAGGTGGTGCGCCTCAAACAATGCAGGTTGCAGTACTATTCAGTGGAATGCCTGGCGAACAAACATCGCAAGCTCGCAGACTATGCAACAAAATGCCCTTCACTGTTATGGAGGCTTCCCTTGAAGACAGGGGATATTTCGCATTCTTCGACATACCTATGGAGTATTTCCACGAAACGGTAAACTATCTCGAGAGGAGCGTACCTGGTTCATCGAATGATCATCAAACGATTATCCTCGACTCTGCAAGAACCCAATTCCAATACTTCCCTGACGAGCTGTATGACAGCGAAAGAGGATGGAGGCTCCTTCAGACTTACCAGCAGAAAATCAGTAACAGTTCTGACGCCTAATTCTTCAGACCGCTACAATTCGCGGCCTCTTGTCAGCTTCAGACCAATTGGCGATTGGCTGAGATGATTTGAAAACAAGCTTCTGATCAGGTTCTGGGCTTTTTCGTCGTGCGCGCCGTATGTGAACAAAAACAGAGCTGATAACTTTGCACTAGCCATTATCTCGTTTGCCTGCTTGATAAATTTGTAACTGCTTTCGATATTCGTCGAAAGGATAAGATCTGATATGTTGTCATAAATTATTGCGATATGGCCACCAGCGTTTGACTCAATTGTCTTTTGCATTAGGTCAAGCAAAATCGCGTGATCATTTTGCGGCACAAGTATCTCAAAGTTTGATTCGGTGGGTCTGGGATAAGAGACCGTTGTGGAGAGGATGTAGAATCTGATTCCCATGTTGGAAAGTGTGTTGTATATCGGGCTTCCCTTCCAGGTGAAAGCAAACACGGCCGCATTTGCGGACATCATTTCAATCGCAAATTCTTTGACACCTTGTTCGTAGTTGAAGGAAGGATCTACCTCAAACAAGAATATTCTTCCCAACAGAGACGTTTCTGGAATATTTAGCTTCTTTGAAAAAGGATGAGTCGGCGAAA
>JAKAPU010000115.1 GCA_021806865.1 archaeon | reverse complement strand
TTTCTCTGCATCCCTTTTGTTTCTAAGGATAATTGAGACGCTCCTTATGTCAGTGTACTTTTTCTTCAAATCCCTTGGAGTATCTAGGGCTATGATTTTCCCACGATGAATAACAGCCACTCTGTCACACAAGTACTCTGCCTCTGAAACAATATGTGTCGTGTAGAATATGGTCGTCCCTTCTTTTGCACGCTCTTTGCAATAGTCCAAGAAGGTATGTCTTGCAAGAACGTCCATGCCCACAGTTGGTTCGTCCAGTATCAAAAGATCGGTGTCATGAAGAAATTCTCGGGCGACCTGGAGCCTCCTCCTCTGACCATATGAGAGCCATCGTATCTTTCGATTCAGAGTATCCTTAAGTCCAAATTTTTCGACTAAAAAATTGATACCCTGGTCTGCATCAGTTTTTTTCATTCCCCACAGTGAAGCGTACAATTGAAGCGATGGCTCGACTTTCAGATTCCGATCATAGCTCTCTTGTTGTTGCACGACTCCAATTCGTTTTCTGATCTCCAGTCCCTGTTTCGCTACGTCGAATCCGAGAACTTTTGCTGAACCCGATGTTGGAGAAATGAGCGTGGTGAGCATCTTGATCGTAGTTGATTTGCCAGCGCCGTTTAGGCCTAGATACCCGAATATCTCTCCACGATTGACCGAAAATGAGGCATGGTCAACACCCACGATGCCGCCAGGGTACACCTTCGTCAGTTCGTCTACACGGACTATTTCATTAATCGCCATCTCACACACCTACTCGTATTTCCAGCAAGGCTCTAAATCTCGAAGTGCAGTGGCTGCCAATTCGCGACTGATGATTTCATAACATTACGAAGCTTTGAAGGAATCTCCACAATTACAGCATCCAGTGCGATCATCTGCGCTTACTCCTTCGAATTTTTGGTCTTCTCGAAATCGCGATCAGTGCGGCGACCACCCCAATCGATGCCACAGTACCTACCACCGCGCCTTCGATCAAGAGTGATCTCGAATCCAAGGCCGATGAAACGACAAGTTTGACAATGGTTGAGTAGATTACGCCATTGGTTGACAGCTTCGCGCTTACTGTCAGATAATATATGCCTGGATTAAGCCCGCTCGTGGTCAAATCAAAGTTTGTGGTAAGGTTGCTCCCAGGATTAAGCGACATAGTTGTCGGGTCAAAGGAAGCAGTAGCATTTGCCAGCCTTCCAGAACCAGAGATTCCAGCTACCTGAAAAGTGACCTTGGCAGTGCTCAAATTAGCATTGTTGTTAACTACCATAATTGGCACGCGCACATCTCCGCTAGAATCAATTCGCACTGTTTCGTTCAAAGGTACGAGAGAAATCGGTTGAGGATTGCTCTGAGGAACCAATTCTCCGATGGCGTTGCCATAGAACTCGGTGAACCAAACAGTACCATTCTGCCCAAGAGCTAGGTAGAGTGAGCCTGCTATCTGGTTTCCACAGCAAGGAATTGGAAATTCAACCATCTGGTTCGTCTTGGGATTGAACTCTGCAATCTTGTTTCCATAGTGTTCAGTTATCCATACGTCGCCCTTTGAATCAACTGCGATTCCGTTTGGAAGCGATGTAGAATAAGATGAACTATATGTTTGAGAAGTCCAGTACTTCAACAGGCTTTTCGTATTGATATTATATTGGTCGAAGGAGCTCACAACATGCTCAGTAATCCACAATGAGTTTCCATCGGGGCTCAGTGCAATTTCGCTCGGGCTTTGTAGGCTGGAAACAATCTTCACTCCTTGAGTTGCTGCTGTTAGATCAGAAGAGTTAGGCGCTTGTGCGTTAGTAATCGTAACAAGGTATGTCTGGTTAGTTGGAGCAAATTCTTGTATTCCGTTGTCCGTCCCATTCTTCAGATCGGCAACTGTGACATAACCCAACATGTTGGAGTCAGCTGCACTGAACCAAAAATTACCCTTTGAGTCAAACACGATGTCAAGTGGGGCAGAATAGAACACAGGGAGATTGAAAGAAGCGAAACTCGAATTCGAAGGAAAGAACTCGTCTATTTGGTTAGAGAATTCACAGGTTACGAAGATGTTTCCGTTTGGAGAAGCTGTAACTCCGATTGGGCCGCACGGAAGGTTGTCGATTCCCTTTGGCATTCTGTATTCATGCAGTTGCCCCGTGGAAGGATTCAGTTCCCCAAGATTGTTCCCATTCAGTTCCGTGAACCATATCGTTCCGCTTTGGCTCGTTGCGATTTCCTCCAACAGCGAATGCGGCGTTGTTACGTTGTATTCAGCAAATGAAGAATCGGCTGGATTGTACATTCCGATCTGATTCGACTGCTCGACGAACCAGACTCTTCCCACGTTGTCGACAGCCAAGCCCCAAGGTTGAGTTGATCCATTTGGAAGAGGAATCTGGATCATTTTGTAGCCCTGCATCGGCGCGGGAACGTTTATCGAAACACTGGTCACGGACGAACTCGAGCTAGTGTATGTTGCTCCAAGGCAAAAGGAGCACACAAAAAGAAGGAGAATGCCTATAGAAATAAAGTAGCGCAGTCCAGGCAATCAGATCGAGTCCAGCACGCAACATCAATGTCGCATTTTTCTTAAGGCTTTCACAGCTTAGAACCTTTCTGCTCCAATCATACGATGAGCGCCAGATTCATCAAGACGATATCATTCTTAAACCAGGGACTTAGCCTTCATGTGCAAAGAAAGTTCGGATGAACTGAGCGTGCTTTAATGTAGAATGAATTCCAAATATCGTAAATCTGTGAGCAAGATCCTTCCAGTAAGCAAGGGTCGCTACAGGGAATACGTTCGTAAGTGGCTTGTGGTTTCTGGCCTCATTGGTCTCGTCACAAGCATTGCGGTCATCTTCCTTGACTTCGGGATTAGAATCTTGCTCCTTGGAAATCAATTCGGAGGAGACGCATTTACTGGAATCATTATTCGGCTGTACAACATCTCACCTGTTTTTTCATTCGTCATTCCATTCGGGGGCATGATTATTGTCGGTCTGTTTCTGCGAACATTTGCTTCCCAACCTCTGCTAAGTGGAACAGAGGAAGTTCTCGACCATTATCATGAGAACAGGACTCCGATGAAAGTAAAAGAAGGATTTGTGAAATATATCGCAGCAATCCTCACAATTGGATTCGGGGGATCGGCAGGATTAGAAGGTCCCAGCATAAACGCCGGGAGCGTCGCTGGTTCTTGGTTGTGGCAAAATTTTCGGGAACGCCTTGGACTTACCCAAGAAGACCTTCGAATAATGCTCCTTGCAGGAGCCTCAGCTGGGATAGCAGCAGTATTCAAGGCCCCCCTCACCGGAATAATATTCGCGCTTGAGGTTCCGTACAAAGACGACATTGCACGGAAGGCATTTCTTCCTTCGATAATCTCGGGCGTAGTATCATACATCGGGTTTGCATCGGTGGAGGGGTTTCAACCTCTATTCGGATTTCCAATATCACCAAGCGTCGATCTGTATGCAATAACACTATCAGCAGTTCTAGGGATCATCATTGGTTTACTTGCTGTAGGGTTTGCGATTTTGTATCATTCCGTCAGCGATTTCTATGCGAATAGAAGATTTCCTTTCATTTCCAGGTACGTTTTAGGCGGCGCGGTTCTTGGCGCTATCGCCCTCTTGGTTAGGTACTCGTATCACGCTTCGTATACTTACGGTGCGGGATATTTTCTGATCGAAGGAAGTTTGCTTGGAAGTTTCTCTATTGAGTTTCTTCTGGCAATAATTGTCTTGCGCATGATTGCTACTACTTTCACGCTTGCTTCGGGAGCTGTTGGCGGAATCTTTTTCCCTCTGGTTGTCTTTGGCTCGCTTGTTGGCTCACTGTTCGGTGTCCTCACACATAGCGACATCACTTTGTTTGCAAGTGTCGGTATTGCTGCTTTCATGAGCGCAGGCTACAAGACGCCTCTTGCTGCAGTCACGTTTGTAGGAGACACTACTGGTAGCGTAAGCTACTTGATTCCTGCAATGATCGCCTCATTTGTGGCATACATAGTATCTGGAGACAACAGCGTCTCGAGCAAGCAAAGAACCCAAGAAGAAGTTCACGTCCACGAGCTCTTGGGCGTGAAAGCTATGGAAGCATTGACTACCAAGATCACTCCGTTGTCTTCAAAATCAAATATCACTGAAATTATGGAAGAGTTTCTAAGGCAGAGATCGACCGCTGTTGTAGTGTTGGATGAGCACGATTTCCCAAGAATCGTTTCTCTTGAGGATGTCTTGAAAGTTTCAGTGGACAAGCGTGAAGCAACAGTCGTGGAATCGCTTCCACTGAAGAATGCGCTAGTAGTCAAGGAGGACGACGAACTTGATTTCGTAATGCGCAAAATGCTTGAAGAGAGAACTGATATTGCCGCTGTGAGAACTCGATCGGGAAAAATAACAGGCACGCTGACAAAGAACTCAATAATGGAATATCTTGAGTTAAGAAGATCGGTTCTTCCCGGTTTGAATTCAGAGCCCGACTAAACGTGCTAAGTATCTTCTGACTCTCACTGGAACATCAGGATCATCTTAGCGTTTATCTCATTATCTTCTTGTAAAGAAAACAGCTGCATAACTGGCCTCAAGCCTAGACACTGCATATGATGAGCCAATCAACATCAACTTCAGACATTTCAAGAATGAACTTGGCATGGTAACACTATCAACACACGGCAATATACTTCTAGTGACGAGCTGTTATTCACTGGCCCTAAATTGCTCAAGTTTGTTCACAAAGGAATATTTGCACTCAGCACACTTCTTATAATCATCTATCGCTGAACTCTTCGAAAATCACTATCAAAATTGTCGAGGAGTTTTTGAAGACTCGTGCAGATATCGTGAACTCTTGCGCCAACTTGTTCCTTTATTTTTGAGGTCTCGGCCAAGGTGTAGACATGAAAGTAACCGCCATCCTCAAGAGTCCTAGTCTCCTTATAGCATAAACCGATGCTTACAAGTTTTGAAAGTGCACGATGAACCGTCGATCTGTCACGCTCAAGTTTCGCGGCGATGTCATCAGTCGTTGAAGTTCCTGCAGCTATGAGCTCAACGAAGACGCGAGCTTCTGTTGAGCTGAGATCATACAGGCAAAGAATCAGATCTTCACATGTGGCGCTCTTCTTTGTGAGGATACTAATAGGATCCAATCTAGCATGATTATGAAAAGAATTGGTATATAGGTCTTGCAGAGGTGTGGCACAACCGCAATATACTTATTACCTGCTTCCTCGAAGATAAATTTCGCTGAAGAAAGACGGTCGTGCGAACATAATGCAGGATAATGGAATCGGATACACAGTCGAAGCTGGCGGTCAAGTTGCCGGGGTAGTTACTTCCTTGACGGAGGAGCTCAAGTCTAGGGGCTTTGGAGTACTCAGCAACATCGATGTCAAGAAGTTGATAAAGGAAAAAATCGGAGAGGACATGAATGATTATGTTATTTTGGACGTATGCAATCCGAGACACGCAAAAGATGCTTTAGATGCCCACAAGGAAGTTGGGTTGATACTTCCATGCAAGATTACCGTCTTTCAAGACGACGGAAAGACCAAGGCGTCACTGTACAGACCAACGAAAGCTCTGAAAGTGCTGAGCTATACCGACCTTGATTCAACGGCGGTTGAAGTAGAAAAGGAGCTTGTTAACGCGCTAGACGCTTTGTCTATTTGATAGTAATGGTGAGCGAAAATGAAAGAGATTGATGAAGAAATCGAAAGGATAAACAGAAGAAAGTTTGAAGAGTTGCTGCAGAGGAGGAACCAAATTCAGGAGCAGCCGGCGAAACAACAGGTCCAGAAGCCAATAGTCTTGACAGACGCAACCTTTGCCTCTGAAGTCTCAAGAAACCAACTGATGGTTGTGGATTTCTGGGCCCCATGGTGTGGCCCTTGCAGAATGGTAGGACCAGTGATAGAAGAGCTCGCGAGAGAATATGCTGGAAAGGTCGTGTTCGGAAAGCTCAATGTGGATGAGAATCAGATAACTGCTTCAAGATTCCAAGTGCAGAGCATACCGACAATTCTGATCTTTTATGGCGGTCAGGCAGTGGATGGGGTTCTTGGAGCTGTGCCGAAGTCGTACCTGGAATCCAAGATTCGGCCATACTTGTCGAGATCGGGTCCTGCCAATCCGTACACTTGAGACCAGTCATTAGGGTCGTTTGAACCTACTCGGTACTGGGCTTGATATCGCCCTTCTCTATTTTCTCAAGTGTAACGGCCCAGTTAACGAAGCATCCCCAAAGTAAGTAGGACTGCTCTTCCTCTTTCTTACTCTCTTCTTGCATATGGTCGGAAGGCTCCTATTTTGTAAGATGTTTATTGAAAAAGGATACGGCGCTTTCCCATGCATCATTGGCGGCATCCTTGTTGTAGACTGGTCTTGTTTCATTAAAGAATGAATGGTTAGCACCCTTGTAGAGTTTCATCTGGAAATCTTTCTTATGTTTGACCATAGCTTCGACCAACGAAGGGAGTCCAGAATTGATTCCTGAGTCTTCGCCCGCGTAGAATGCTAATATTGGACTGGAAATTCTCTCTATGGATTCCAATGGCTTTGGATTTGCGCCGTAGAAAGGAATGCACGCGCCAAATGAATAGACTGTTGAGAGTTGGAACGTCAGGCCGCCACCTAGACAAAAACCAGTAACTCCAAGTTTGCCTTTCTTTACGTAGGCAAGGTGTTGAACAAAGTCTTTGCAGCTCAGCAAGTCCTTGATCATTTGTTCCTCCATTTTCTCCCTCCCTTTGAAGAAGATCTCAACAACTTTTCCCTGAGTCTCGGTCATTGATTTCATCAGCTCTTGGATCGCGGAAGGATCGCTCCTCTTCTCAGGCGGGATGGCCCACATGGGCCTCATTGCGCTCTCTATGTTTTTCTCGTTCATGACATTGCTGTTGCGAGTGAACAGGTTTGGAGCAATTGCTACAAATCCTTGTTCTGCGTATCTTCTAGCAACGCCCTTGATCTGTTCATTTAACCCATACGCTTCATGAATCACAATTACGCCCGGACGAGCATTTTCTTCATTAGCATTCTTTGGTCGTGACAGGAAAGCCACCATATCCGTTCCGTCTGAGCATTTGAACGTCAGATCTTGGTGATCGATTTCCATCCGATTCTCATCGGGGCATTTTACAGGTGCATTTGTTTAATATTTCCAATCAGCTGGTTTCACTCGGTCAACAGCAGCAGGGACATTTTCGCGCTTGATGATCGTGTCGGGCGTTCAAATATTTCAGATCACATGTTCTATCTAGGTCGAGCAACTCGATTTATGAAGGAACACCGCTGCGGAGAGAAGGAAACTCGGGAATTTATTAGCCATTGCATCATTGATTCTTCTCTTCTTGTTTGTCCTTGTCTTCGGTATGTTCGTATTCGTCTCTCTGCAACGTGCTAGTCAGCAAATGCAATTTCAAGGATCCCTCTTCGTCAGCGATGCTGGTCAATCCCATGGAGGTTTTGAGTATACTGCTAGTTGGAATGTCAGTTTGATTACTTCAGGCACATCCGGAATCCTCTTGCTATTATTCAACACAGGACTGGGTGATGCAATCGCCCAGCCCGAGTTTCAAGTGACAGATTTCCACAAGACCACTAACTCAATGGAGTTGCAAATTGATGGGTCGACAGTGAAATTGATTTGGACAGCGAGCGACTTGATATGGAACTACACATACGATGAATATTACATCGCGTCTTGGGGTGGCTTCGCGCCCCCGTCTGAGATCAGGGGAATCATATCGCCTAAAGTTTTTCCCGGTCTTGCGAGCTTCTGGTACGTGGAGCTTAGACTAAGGTAGATTGTGTATTCGCAGGTAGAGCAATTTTATGAATGATCCATCCATTTTTCCCAGAATGTCCCATCGGATGCGATTGAGGCACTGGTGGATGATTATCACTGATGATAATCGTTACCTCAGTTTAACTAATCTAACGACAATAATTATCTTGCAGTGAGAACCCATGAGCGTCGAAGAGGAAATCAAAGCTACTGCGGACCACCTACTTAGGGCACTCAACGTCAAGAGCGCGATGGGCGAGCCAATAACTATCGGAGATAGGCTTGTCCTACTCGTTACGAGGATGGGTGTCGGGTTCGGCGCTGGACTGGGCGCGGGCAGCGAGCATGGAACGAAAATCGGAGGTACCGGAGGAGCAGCTGGAGTGCAGCCTGTGGCTGCGATCGTAATTACTCCAAATGTCCCTGGTCCAGACGGCGTAAAAGTCGTCCCGCTTGAAGCACCAAACCCACTAGCCAAGGCCGTCGCCGAGACGGTGGACACAGTAATAGAGACTCTGAGAGAGAGAAAGGACGTCAAGAAACTGGCTGAAGTGACTACAAAGTAGTCTCCAGCGAAGTCTGAAGGCTCGCTGAGCGATGATCGACATCGGCCTTCTTGGCTTGGTCATCCTCGCGGTCGTTCTTTCTCTCCTAGTAGTGGGAGCCAGCGCTACGCTGATTCCCTCACGCCTTTTTTTTACGATTACAAAACAAGGTCCGGTATCTGAAGGAAGACTAGTTGTAAGGTGGCTGGGTCTAAAGGTAGTAGATAGGCAGTTGTTTGGTCCTCCGAAGGTCGAAGTCGTCGGCCGAGAGAGGGAGCAGAGAATTGCGCGAATCAAGCACTCTCTTCACATGTTACGGCTTTCGGGCCGCGCATTGCCTCACCTCGTACCAGTCTTCAAATCATTCTTC
>JAKAPU010000114.1:5113-8784 GCA_021806865.1 archaeon | reverse complement strand
TACCCTGTACCCACAAATGCATTTGATTTCTGGGAGCTGCGCAAGCTCGTCAGCGCTGACCTTTGTCCCGCATCGGACACACTCATAGATTACTCCACCAAAGACTTTCGATGTGGATTCGGGCGTCGTTTCTGTGCTCAAAATAGAATTGCTCCTGAATAACGCAGAATGTTCGAATTCGACCCTTTATTTCTTTATCCATAGAAGTTCACTGCTGCTGAATAAGCAATTCGATTCCTTCGTCACATTACGGAGGCCCAAATTGTCATTATTCCCGATTCCATAACATTGGATAGACACAGTCTACCCCCTCCCCCAGGGGGGTCCCCCTCTCTTGTTCGATAACTCGACGATCGTCAAAGTTCACCCACACACTCATTTCGCTTCGAAACGATTTTTCAAGCAATTGCTATTAATTCCTGGAGAGAAGACTGAATTGACAAAAAGGCAAGCAGTTGTGTCAAGCACAACTTAAATTTACTCGCGATTCGACAATTTTCTCATAGCAGGACAACGGATTGATTAATTGAGGAAGAATTTCCACGATCTCAAGGATCGTCTCTTTTGGATCCCAAAAGAAGATGAAATAAAACAAGCGATTACCACTGATGTGTACTTCCACTATGCAACGGAGTCTCTTGATTATGCCAACATCAATCCGTTCGTAACTATGGAGATCTATACGCGACAGACCCCGTTTGAATCGAATTGGGCAGTGGTATGCGGGATTTACGAAGTTGCAAAACTATTGGAAGGCTTGCCAATCAATGTCGATTCTATGCAGGAAGGGGAACTCTTTCTCACGGACCCAAATCTTGCAGTCTATGAACCTGTAATGAGGATCTCTGGGAGGTACCAAGACTTTGCAAGGTATGAAAATCCAATTCTCGGATTCCTGTGCCAATCGAGTGGCATATGCACTAAGGCCGCTCGCATGGCTCTTGCGGCCGAAGGCAAGACTGTGATAAGTTTCGGTACACGACGAGCCCACCCCGCACTGGCCGCAACCATCGAAAGGGCCTCGTATATCGGCGGCCTTGACAGTGTCTCAAACGTATTGGGTGCAAGGCTCATTGGAAAGGAGCCTAGCGGCACGATGCCACACGCACTCATCCTCTGTGTAGGAGATGAAGTTAGGGCGTGGAGGATTTTCAACAAAGCTCTGCCCAAAACAGTACCTCGCATTGCTTTGATCGACACTTTCAGCGACGAGAAGGTAGCCGCGATCAAAGCTTTCGAAGCTTTGGGGAAGGATCTCTACGGCGTAAGACTCGACACGCCTTCCTCGCGCCGCGGTGATCTTAAGAAGATTGTCCAAGAAGTGAGGTGGGAGTTGTCGATTCGTGGCGGAGAGCGAGTGACAATATTTGTGTCGGGAGGACTTGACGAGAAGGAAGTGATCGAACTAAAAGAGTGGGTCGATGGATTTGGAATCGGGACGAGTATTTCGACGGCGCCAGTTATCGATTTTGGAGGAAAGATTATCTCGGTGAAAGATGCGGCTGGCAAGAATGTTCTTCGCTCGAAGCGAGGAGACCTTTCCGGAATAAAGAACGTCTACAGAAACGAAAGAAACCACACGGACGTTGTGACGCTAAAGGATCGAGCACCAGGTAGGAACTTCAAACCATTGCTTCAACCATTAATCAGAGATGGGCGGATAGTAATGAGATTCCATGAGCTGAAAGATCTAAGGAAGAGAACTCTGACCACCGTCAAATCTTACGCGAGCGCGTCTCCAAGATTGCTCTGGAATTAGAGGCATTTTCATTCCAGATGACCTGAATCCGCAGTTGCCTGAGAAACCCCGAGTCGTCCAAACATCGATTGCCTGTGAGCGCGCTATACCGTCAGACTTTATTATCCGCTGTTCAGCTATACCAAGCAATGCTCTCGTCGCTCGACGATAAACTTGGCCTGGTTGATTCATTCGGAAGGGTGGCCAAGAAGCTGCGACTATCTGTCATTGACAAGTGCAACTTCAGGTGCAACTTCTGCATGCCTGAGACGCCCGAATGGCTACCAAACGAAAAGGTCCTGAACTTCGAAGAGATTACTCGACTCACGAAGATATTTTGCGAGTTTGGTGTCGACCGTATAAGAATCACTGGCGGGGAGCCGCTTGCGCGTAAAGACATTGAGAAGCTTGTTGCAATGCTCGCTCTTGTTCCTGGCGTAGGAAGACTGGGGATGACAACCAACGGATATTTTCTTGCAGAGAAAGCCAGATCACTGAAGGAAGCTGGTCTCCACTCCGTAACGGTAAGCCTGCACAGCCTACAATCAAACAGGTTTGCAAACGTGACTCAAAGGAATGCCTTCGAACAGGTGGTAGAAGGAATTAGAGCGGCTCGCTCTGCTGGCTTCGAAAGCGTAAAGATCAACGCGGTTGTTATTCGCGGTTACAACGATGATGAAATTCTTGAGTTTGCCTCTTTGGCGCACGACGAAGGCTTTAATGTGAGATTCATCGAGTATATGCCCTTTGATGGAAAACGTATGTGGGATACTAGCAAGGTAGTGACAGGCGATGAGATACTCGCCAAAATCAGAACAAAGTACGAAGTTCTGCCCCTTGAGAGAGAACATGGCAGCACGGCCATCAATTACCGATTTCACTCAGGCAACGGAGAATTCGGAATTATTACATCAATATCGAAACCATTCTGCAGCGATTGCGATAGGCTCAGACTCACAGCAGACGGTAAGCTGGTTCCTTGTCTATTCGACAACCACGAATATGACGTTGCCTCTTTGCTTAGAAGCGGAGCGAGCGATATCGAAATCTCTGAATTCCTGAAGAGCAAGGTAAGACTAAAGGCGCCGGGAGTGGAGTCACTGTTGAAAGGAAACGAACCTCTGCATCATGTACGTCCCATGTACATGACTGGCGGCTGAGTCTTGGAAATCACCTGACTATTTTATCAGCAAGATAGCTCAGCGACTAGACCGCCTGTTCAGTGATACTTCCGATGTCAAAAGTTGCATGTGCAATACTTGCCGCGGGCATGTCTGTGCGGTTCGACGGAATAAAACAGCTCGTAGAGCTAAGAGGAAAGCCACTGGTGCAGTATGCTATTGACGCCGCTAATGCCTCAACAGCGAACTATGTCTTCCTAATAGTGGGTGCGCATTCAGATCAGATTCTCGCAAAAGTTAATCTTGGGAGAGCGCAACCACTTTTGAACAAGGATTTTCGGAGGGGGCTGTCTACTTCAATAAGATGTGCAATTTCGAACATTCCGCCTGACTCGGATGCTGTCATGTTCATGGTCGCAGATCAGCCATTCGTCGAACCCTTCCACCTCAACCTACTGATTTCCGAGTACAGGAAAACGAGGGCACCTATTGTGGCGCTCTCTGAAGGAAACGAACCGCGAAATCCCGTGCTTATCGGAAGTCAGCTGTACCCGGAACTCCAGAAGCTGGTGGGGGACGTGGGTGCACGGCAGATTGTCGGAAGATATCTTGACAGGGTTCGATTAGTACGGATAGAAGACAAGCGCGCCTTCCTTGATATTGACACAAAGGCAGAAATGGTCAAGCTGGAGACGCAGATGCGCAACTTGACATACAGTGAAGGAAGCAAAGATAACAGCTCTGTGGTAATATCACATCGAAAGGATGCGGATGGCCTCACGAGCGCAGCTCTGATTAGATACATGACCAAA
>JAKAPU010000114.1:0-5103 GCA_021806865.1 archaeon | reverse complement strand
TGACTACGCCGACATGGTTGAAACTATGTCGAAGGTTGGACAAGCTTCTGAGGTTTTTATTTGCGATCTCGGACTCAACCCGAACACCTTTCCAGGCTTCCTTGATCAGATCAATCGCTTGGCAAAGCATGGCAAGGTTCACTACATAGACCACCACCCAATCAAGCCGGATTACTCAGTGAAGTTATCGCAAGCCGGCGTAGACCTTTACCATTCGACCGAAGAGTGCGCAGCAGTTCTGGTGTACAAGAAGTATCATGAAAAATTGAATGTTCCAAAGATGAAAATTGTCGCGTGTTGTGGAGCGATTACAGATTACCTCGACTCTCAACCTGCTGCTAAGAAACTAATTTCGTCTTTCGACAGACAATTCCTCTTGTACGAGTCGACCGTACTTTCGTTTGCCATTGCTTCGATTGGAAGGCAATCGAAGGATGATGACGCTCCTCTTCTTAGGATCGTACACGACCTTGCTTCCGGAAAGCTCCCGCATGAGATTGATGATTCGGCAAGGCTAGCGCAAGAGCATGCAGCACAATCTGAGAAACTCATGGACCTTGTTGTCAAAAATGGCAGCAAGAGGAAGCACTATGCGTACTATCTGACAAAGGAGTCTGCTACAGGTAATGTAGCCAATTTTCTCGTCGGAGCATTCGATGTTCCTGTTGGCGTATCCTTCAGAGCAGAAGAGGACGGCTTCTATGAAATCTCTTTGAGATCGACCGAGGAATCCAAACATGATTTGGGAAAAATTATTGGCAGAATTGCGGCCAAATTGAACGCTTCTGGTGGAGGACACCCGCACGCGAGCGGAGCAAGAATAAGACAGGCTCAGCTTGATGAATTCCTTTCGTCTCTGGATGAAGAGCTCTCACTGCCTGCACAGTAACCTGTTCGAATGCGAAGTGACTGCAGTATGCAACGACAACTTGGCCTTCTTCAGATTGCGGGATTTGTTGTCGTTTCACTTTCCATGGTGGAGATGTTCACTATACCGCGCAATTACTTCGTTCTCGGAAGCATAGTTTCGACAATGACAATGATTTGTGTGACTATGCTGTTACACCGCGTCGACAAACCTGCAAATTTCTCAGGACAACGGCTTGCCATCGGCGTCGTCACCGCAATTGTGCTGTACTTTGTCTTCTTTCTAGGAAATGCTTTCATCAAGAACTACAGCCCTCTTGGAATGCAGCCAACGAATGAGACAAGCATCTATGGATTGTTTTCTTCTTCTCCAGTTTGGCTACTCGTGGCCATCTTTCTTCTGGATGCGCTGGGTTTCGAATCCTATTTTCGTGGTAATCTTCAGAGATTGTTTGGTTCAAGGCTCCACTGGGGAGCGGTGTTTCTGCCTGCCGTTATTGATGCGGTAATACATTTCTCATCCTTGAATCCATTGTTTCCCGCCACAACATTCGTTGCCGATTGTTTTTGGGGATTGAATTACTACCACACCAAGGATATCTACTCAAATTATACCAGCCACTTTGTTTGGGACCTATTGATATTCTTAGTATTCCCAATTCACTAGCATTTGCAGAAGAACTAATAATACTGCTAGAAGAGGCTTGGTTGAATTGCGACTCAATAACTCGTTGTCCCTTCTATGGGCTCGCCGTAAAGAATTCGGAGATAAGTGATCATGCAGTCCAAAGGTGTTGCCGAGCACGACTATGGGACAAATTGCAAGCACTGCGAGCGCTACAAGACTCTAGGCGATGTCTGCGTTGTCGAACACGGCAAGAAATTTCTTTGGGAGTTTTGCAAAGACTTTGAACCACTGGTAGTGCTACCTGACTACAAAGAATTGATGAGAACCGTTCGTAGCGACATGGCGCTTGAACGCAAGAGAGCCAAGGAGAAGAAGGAGCGCGACAGAAAAAAGAAACTCAAGGAGAGACAACTAGCCCTCGAAGCAAAGAAGAAAGCTAGACGCGCGAGACTACGGAAGAAACGATTACGTGAGAAGGAAAAACAACTACGACTGGAGAGAAAACTTCAGAAGAACAAACATAACGAAAAGCAATCCTTGAAGGAACCCTCTGAAACACGTGAGATGCTTCCAACAAGCTCTAAAGAAGTGAAACACGTTCGTGCGAAAAAGACGAGTCCGAGGAAACAATCAGTCGCAGGCAGCAACGAACTATTCAGTGCGCAAATGAATATCAAAGAAAGCGAATCTGGCTAGTCCAAGACTAGATGTCAAAGACTCCCAGAACTGCATCATCTGCAAGAGCAACCGCATAGCCTGCGTATGCCCTAATGTCCCTTATGATCAGCGAAAGTGCGAGTGACTGCCTCTCATCTAGCTTAGTGATTAGTGGAAGCGCAGCCTCGTAGAACTTTCTCACTTGTACCATCCTGTCTATTATGGTGCTTGCCATGGTTAGATCCTTGCTGAGCAAAGCTTTCAGTGCTTGGTCTTGCATTTCCACCGAGACCTTCACCATCTTCTGAATTAACGAAGCCGTTTGCTCATCGAGTTTCTTCTCGACTTCTGATACGTGCTGCGCAATTCTCATGGCGTAGTAAGCCATACGCCCTAATTCCCTTGTCGCAATAATTTTAATCACAACAGTAGAAATGTCAGCAAGGTTCATCTGATCCCTGATTTTCCTAGAACGGGCAGCCTGGAGAGAAAGTCGCATGAGCAACCGGTACAACTTTGTGCTCTGATCTCCTCGCTCAAAAGCGTCCTGAGCGAGAGAAAGATCTCTTTCAACGAGTGCGCGTATTGCATCCTGAAGAGCAGCCTTGGATGTCGATGCGAACTTTTCGAGCAATGAGTTGATATCAAACTTGTTTGGATCGATCAGGTTCTGTAGCACTATCTTATCGGCATAGTCTTCCGCGATCTCTACGCCAACAAGACCCTCCACCGCTTGTCTAATCCACCTCTTCTGATCTGGAGCCATTTTCTCTTTGGAGCGAATTTCGGTGATGTCATGGCCCTGAATGTACGAAGCGGTGATACAAAGCTCGAGAAGTTTTTGATCTCTGAATTCCTCGACGAACAATGATTTGCTTTGAGTGTTTTGTTTAGCACTGGTAGGTGAAATTACGATGTCATTGTCTTCGAGCTCGACATTGACAAGATCGCCCTTTCTCAGAGAGAGATTTTGTGCCCATTCCTTCGGAATAGTAACTATGAACGTTCCAGCCGCAGTTGTCTGAAGTTTTCTGACTTCCATCTCGCGTCCCTTCTCTCTGATGTGTAAAAGTAGCATAATATATGTATTATACACACGTTTCGCATCTTATTTCGTGCGTATGAAGGCGGTATGTAATCTCCATATCGCTTTTATTCAAACGGGTTTCAACTCAGCGCATGATCACTCACAGAGAAAGCTATGTATTCGATAGCGAGTGTAAGTTCTGCGCCCACGAGTCCGAGAACCTAGTCAAAGAAGTGAACACAAAAATCTGCAACGATTGCTATTCATGGATCTCAGACAGCGTGGGCCTGAGCAATCTGGGCATTCGGCCTGTGTCGGAATAGATTCTCTGGAGAATTTTGCTTCGCAGGCAGACACGTCATTTTGAACTATTAGAATGTAATAGTGGAGTTAGTGGGGAGATTCTTTGAACTCAAGGTCTTCAATGAACGTAGATATGAATAATCAGAGAGACCGTTGGAGCGGCGTGGTCAGAACATATTCCGAGGCCCAAGTTGAAGCACTTAGGGGTTCGCTGAACATCGAATATACGCTTGCAAGAACTGGCGCAGAGAAACTCTGGCACATGCTGACAACTCAGCCTTACGTCGCATCATTGGGGGCTTTGACAGGGAATCAAGCAGTTGAGATGGTCCAAGCTGGCCTGAAGTCAATCTACCTGAGCGGGTGGCAAGTCGCAGCAGACGCAAATCTGTCAGGCAACATGTACCCGGATCAGAGTCTCTATCCGTCAGACAGCGTACCAGCTGTTGTGCGACGCATTAACAAGGCTCTTCAAAGAGCTGATCAGATTCATCATTCAGAATCTCTGGAAAACATCGATTGGTTTGTTCCGATCGTCGCTGATGGTGAGGCCGGTTTCGGTGGACCACTCAACGTGTTCGAACTGACTAAGCAGATGATCGAGGCAGGAGTAGCCGCAGTTCACTATGAAGATCAACTTTCCTCAGAAAAGAAATGTGGACACCTTGGAGGCAAAGTCCTAGTTCCCACGAGCCATTTTGTTAGAACCCTGATAGCAGCCCGATTGGCTGCTGATGTCATGGGTGTTCCCACAGTAATAATTGCAAGAACAGATGCAAACGGAGCGAATCTCATAACGAGCGACATCGACCCTCTCGATAAGAAATTCCTGACAGGCGAAAGAACATCCGAAGGATTCTATCGAATCAAAGGAGGCTTGGATTTGGCCATAGCCCGTTCGATAGCGTATGCGCCTTATTGCGATATGCTCTGGTGCGAGACTTCAAAGCCTGATCTCGAAGAAGCCAGAAAGTATGCCGACGGGGTGCACAGGGTCTTCCCTAACAAGATCCTTGCTTACAACTGCTCGCCTTCTTTCAATTGGGAAAGGAATCTCACTCCCGAGCAGATAAAGTCGTTCCAGAGAGAGCTTGCTGAGATGGGATACAAATTTCAGTTCATTACACTTGCCGGCTTTCATTCGCTGAACTACTCCATGTACGAGCTGGCTAAAGAGTACGAAGCCGAAGGCATGCCGGCATACGTGAAGCTTCAGAGACATGAATTCGCGAGCGTCGAGACTGGATACAGTGCAGTCAAGCACCAACGATTTGTAGGAACCGCTTACTTTGATTTGATTTCTGAGACCATCACAGGCGGGCTGTCCTCCACATCCGCGATGCATGGCTCGACCGAGGAGGACCAGTTCAAAGAAAAAGTGCAAGTGCTGAGCTCTGAAGCAGAAGCTTCACGACAAATCTGATTGGAATTCTGACTTACAGGTCGAGCCTGGCCCAGTATACTTAAAGGCTCGAATTTTTACCTCAAGTAGGAACAGAAACGTAGGCGTTTGACAATGCCAAGAGAATTGCACAATTTGGATCAATTCCAGAAACTAATGCCTAAGGCGGTTGAATTACGAGTAGTCAGAAGCGGGGAATCCGTAAAGTTGAAGCTTAGA
>JAKAPU010000113.1 GCA_021806865.1 archaeon | reverse complement strand
TATTCGAGGCTTGCACACAAGAGGGGAGAGAAGAAGGCGCTGATCGCGGTCGCGAGGAGGCTCGTCTCCTACGCGTACTGGATGCTCAAGAAGAACGTAACCTACGAGGAGCTATCTCCTTGGAGAGAAAGCTGAGGCAAAGAACCTCGTCCAGTGAATAAGGAACGCGCCTCGTAGGGGCGAATCTAGGGTTATGGGGCACATCCCCGAATGGTTGGTTACTATCTTCTTGAGGAAGTGAGCGTACAAAGACGAGATAGGATTATAGGGAGTCATGGTTGGTTGGTTGCTTCCTCTGGCTGTGCTCAATGTAGTACTCCACAGCGTCGCTTGTTGTTGATCCTATGCTCCTGTAAAAGTATCCGTCGCTCCAGAGCTCAGAGCGTACATAGATGCAACCGAGCAGGAAATTCCTCGCCCCAAGAACAGGCTGAAGAGGAAGACCCACTATTCGGGAAAGAAAAAGAAACACACTGTCAAAACTCAGCTCACGGTTAATTCAAATGGTCTCATAGTCCACAAGACAAATCACGCCAGAGGCAGACGGCACGACTACGATGTCTTCAAGCGAAACCATCCGAAGTTGCCTGAAGGGATCATACCAGGCGTTGACCTGGGCTACGACGGGATACAGAATGACTTTCCCGACATGAAAGCGATGATTCCATTCAAGAGGAGGAGTCCCGGCAGAGGGCACAGAGGAGAGAAGGCACGTAGGCTCACACGCAGTCAGAAACTCTTCAACAAGTCTCTATCCAAAGCAAGGGTGGTCGAGCATACGATATCAAGGTTGAAGAAGTTCAATATCTTCGGTCAGGAATTCCGGAACAGATTGAAACGCTACGATGCGATGACTGACATCGTATCGGGACTGGTCAACTTCCGGATACTGGGAAACAAAGGGCTGTCGCTCTAGCAGAGGATCTAGATGCAGTGTAGAAACTCTTCCAAACAGGTCATTATCACGCAAAAGGTCTAATCTACATTGGTTTTATACAGAAAATCTATCTCTTCATCGGGGAATTCGAGTTCCCTCAGATTGATTATAGAAGCAAAAAGGGACTGACGGGTAAAGTTGGAAGCCCTTATCCGTCCATCTGCTCTTGATGCTTTCAAACAATTCAGCTTCTGGAATGCTACCAAAAATAGAACTTCGGACAGACATATCACACAGTGGTAAGCTATAACTAATTCTTATGGCAATCGCGATTCTGAAGAACCACCACCTACGCAACTTGCGAGTGTCTTTCTGAAGAAAGAGGATCGATGATATGTCGTTTCATGCCTTGATCAGCGGCATAACCGGCATCTCACGCTGTCGTTGCTCATATTCTTGGAGAGAGACAAACTGCCTGCAGCCCGAATACAAATAGCCGATATGCTTCTGCCACTTGCTAGACTGCACTCGAACTTTGTACCTACAGCAGTTAAAGGGCGGATTAGATTCGCAGTAGTGGCGATTCCTTTTCTCCAGAGGCGGGGTATAGATCTTGAAGTCTTGAAACAATTGGAAAGCTCCGCACCCGCCCCAATAGTATCCTATGTTGTCACCATTGCGGCCCTGGAGCTTTGTCTGCTCTGTCGAAACAAAAGCTGTGTAGCGAGTGCAATCAGGGACCGAGCAGTTGTGAGAGATCCTGATCCCAATGGTTCGGTCGAACAATCTCAAACTTCTCACTTCAGCGAAGTAATCGGAAGTAGGCTCTGTTTGGTCCAGACGCGCCTTTCTGTGAAATCAACCCATGTCTGCATTTTGCAGCTCGGACAGTGAAACGTCCCCTGGGTCGCGTCTCGGTTGCTGAAAAGGATCACATCGTCGGTACTGGGGAATATTCTCTTTGGCTCTCGTTTCATAATTTTGACTTGCTTATCCAAAGCAGCGTCAAGTCTCGCAACAGCCCAATTTGTAGGGGCACCATCTTCATTAACGAGCCGATCAATGATCTGAAATGTCTGGTCTGATTTCAAACCGTTTTTGGCTGAAACGTCAAGGACCTTGCTCACGATCTCCGGCTCGACGTCTTTCTGTTTCATGTACTTGTGAAGCTTCTCAGCAGTCTTGAGCGGCAGCTGCTTTGAGTGCAGCCTCTTTTGAATGTCTTCGTCAAACTCAAGGGAATTCAGGAGTCTTCGCACGTGCGCAGCACTTATTCCAAATCGCCTGGCTATAGAATTCGCATCTGTACACCATCCCTTTTTGATGCACAGTTTGAACCCTCGAGCCATCTCGATCGGCGACATGCTCTATCTTTGCATGTTCAAAATCATGCTTTGGACGAATGCGTTTTCGTCGTCGAGATTTTCATGCACAACGCATGCAACCCGGCGAGCACCTAGATTCTGAATGGCGGTCCATCTTCGATGTTCGTCTGTCAATTCAAATTTGCTGCCATCTTTCGTCTTTCGCACCTGGAGAGGGACCTTGAGGCCCTGATTCAAAATCGAAGCCATGAGTGCTGAAACTGAGCCAACAGTTTCTCTTAGTACGTTCTTTGGCGGCAGAATAGAATCAGTTTCGATCAGCCGACCGAGGCCTACCACGACATCTTCAGGAACTCTTTCTAATGCATACAAGTCGCCGCCGTTCGTGCGTTCGTGTCTTAGCGATGTCACGAGGCCGCACTCTTCCCATTGCATGAGGCACAGCCCGAGTATGCGCATGTCTTCTACAATATTCTGGAATATTTGCGGATCGAACTCTTCCGGATGGTTTTGCAAGAAAACTCGCATCTTCCTGGTTGCCACTGTCATTGCCCCTTTGTTTTCTCGTACCCACATTCCGAGCGCTCGCTCAAGATGCGGCATTAGCTCTTCAACAGTATCGATAACTTCTCTCGCGTCTTGCTTCTGTTCTAGAACCTGCATAGCTTCTGTCAAATTTCGAAATATTCGCTCTAACAAAAAAAGTATCAACTTACTAGAACAGAGACTTATTTGAAAGACGACGCCGCGAATTTCGCACATTGGCAGTCATGAACAAAGAGCTTCAAATCATGAAACTCAGGGCAGAGTTTGACGAAAATAATCCTAATGTTGGCTCGGACGTGATTGATTGGGAAGCTGAAGTGGATCCAAATCTCACTTACTCAGAAAATCGCGCAAAGATCATGCGAGATGAGTACTATCAAACTTACAAGTGGGGCCGCCAGGAGAGGTCCTACTCTGCCCGTCACGTCGTAAGACAGGTATACAATCCTGCGACTGACCGCATGGAAAATCGCGCTGTCATGATCGGAGTAGATGACGAGCCTCGCATGTCCCCTACTGCACGCACAGAGTATCAAACTTCGCGCCCAGCACCTCTACCTCTTCCAGGTGAAGTTGGCGGTCAAATGGTTCCAACGCACGACGCTTTCACTCCATACACGACCTATGCGGAAGATAGCTATGGAGCATATGAGGAACCTACTGAGCGATACGTCGGTCGTAGCAGCGCTGTGCCGAACCCGAATACGGCAGGCATGTCTTCAATTCATCATTTTGCATCTCCGTTGAGGCATGGAGCTTCCAGGCTGAAAGAGAGTCTTCAACGCCGGGCCGCGATAAAATCTGCAAGAAGGGAGCGTTACAACGCTTGAGTTGAAAAATATCGCGCGATCAACGAAGCGAGAAGGCAAGAGGCAATCCTAGATCGTCGAGCGCGAAGAGCTGCTGTGCCATATCGGACGCGAGTTAACAAGGGACTCTCTGCTACCGAATCGGCGATCGGTTCGCAGTTTGGTTTGGATTTTGGACTGCCTAATCTTTTCGCAATGCCGAAATCCAAGACTGCCACGCAGCAAACAGCAACGCGATATGTTAAAATTGGCAACAGATACCATGCCCTTGCCCCTCGAAAAGTAGCGCCTAAACAGCAAGTTTCACGCTCGCAGCCGATCTTTGCAGGAGATATCGGTCTGCCCAACCTCTTCACTCCAATGCAGCCAAATGCAGCACAGAGCAAGAGCAATCCTGCGAGGGCTCGAAGGGGCGCGTCGACCGAATCGTTTGGTATTCCGGATATGTTCGGCTTTGGAATGTCCAGTCCTGACATGTGGAGCTTGAAACCTCTCCAGCGAAGTCAGAAGACGGGCAGGGGCTCCGATCCTTTCAGAGATTGGTTTGGCATCTAGCAGATGCTAGTCTGCATCTCAGAAAATCGAAAACTGTAACTGCATAATAATAGCCTGTGTCGCTTGCAAGGTTCAATGGCGGCCATAAAGCGTCCAGAAGAAGACAATTCCTTCTCGCTATTATCCCAACAGCCGTTCCACTCGACGATGCAGCTCTCATAAGTTTCGGAGTCAATCAACATCTAATCTGGATACCTTCAGTTATCCTTGTTTCTTGGCCGATCTGGCTACTGACTGAGAGATACAAATCTGAAGATCGTGAACTCTCTTTCCTTCAAACTAGGAGAGCAACGCTGTATTTCTTTGGATTTCTCTTGCTGATACCTACAGACACTTTCTTGAATTCCTTTCCATATCCTTTGAACATCAGTAGCTTTTTGCTCACTCCGCTTGTGGCTGGACTCCTTCTTCTAGTGGTCTTCATAATGATTCGATCGGGGGAGGACATGAAGCTCTTTGACATGAATCAGAGGTTGAAGTTTGGGAAGGTTCTCGAGGAAGTTGGAGTCGCTGTAATTTGGCTATCTCTTGGCGTCGTCATTGCCAATTTCTTAATCAGTGCCACCATGAACTCGCCGCTGCAGATCTCCATAGCCTCTGCAATATTCTCAGTAATTCTCATTCTTATCTTAGGACTCAGAGCTGCTTATGGCGAAATAAAGTCGGAGGCTCTTGCAAATGAGCTTGCCCTGTCTATGAAACAATCAAGATGGAATAACAGAAGGTCTAATCTTAGAAAGAAAAAGAATGGGAAGTAGATGCTACTCGCATGACGCGACTAGTCATCGTGCTTCACGTAACCTGCAATCGCCGCGAGCACTCCTCCCACCACTACAGCAGTATTATACACAGTCGGAATGTATTGGATTGAGCTTACTGCCGAAAGAGACGGATAAATGGGCAGAGAGTTCACGTTGGTCAAGATAACAAAGTAGTAGAATGAAATTGACGCATTGATTGGCAGGTTGAAATGAAAGGCAACACTGTCATTAGATGGAAAGTACACAACATTTTGATTCGGAACACCAGCTGCACCGTAGGAACTCTCGTATCTGAATAACTCTGGAGACCGAATTTGCTGATTCGTGTTTTGAGTCCAAGCATTGTAATCGTCTTGATCAAGTACGAAGATGATGTAGGAAGAGCCTTGACCTGACTCTATGCTAGGGAGTTCGATAGTAATCTTACCAGATATTCTAGTTGGTGGCGTTGCATTTACTGGAATGTTCGTCTTGTAGACATAAGGAGGTCCGCCTTCTGTATTGATGTTGGTAAGACTAAGTGCAGTATACTGTGCTCTTACTGGATGGAAAGGGACAAAAGGAAGAAAGATTCCGGCAGCGATTGTGATTGCCAATCCAACGACGAGTAATGCGCCCCAAGAATTCATTGAGTCGGCTTGCGACTGCCACTCGATTTAAGGCCTTATGTTGAGCAGGCAAACACCGTGGTCTTTAAACTAGATCTTCGAGACTTTTCTCCTACTAATCCACGATTCGATGGGGTGCCAGACGATTAGTATCACCAACGCGACTGCAAACAATATCGCTAGAATAGCTCGGTCGAGAGGCAGATCCTTTGAAGGGGCAAAGTACGTAACAAAAGTGTCTGTTAAGGTCAAGATCGTAAACAAGATCAGAAATCGCGTAAGTTGCTCAAGTGTTTGCGAAGATTTGAGCAATCGCAAAGTTGCTCTGTAGATTAGAACAGAAGCTCGAGCATTGATTTTCTCACTTGTCAAAGTCAGCGACTTCATAAGTTCAGCGTTCTCTCTTTCTCGAAGCTCATCGATGAGAAACTCTGTCTCTTTTGCAAGCCTTTCTTCATTCGCCGGATCCAGTGACGCTTGCGGTTTCGGCGCTTGTTCTTTAGGCGGCGCAGACATTACTTGAGATTGCTACTACCTCAAGAATACAGCCGTAGTCAATTTTCCTAGGCCCTTCACTTTAGTAAGTGCTACTCTTTCAAAGAGGCCGAGGCAAATTGGACGAGATGAAACACTTACAGAATCAAACAGAGAAGTTGGTAGGGCTGGAGGGATACTATGGATAAAGTTCGAAATTGTACGGATTTTTCTCTTGCGTAAGACCCGTAATGCAAGAGAAACCTAACGTTAAATATTCCAATCAAGAATTATTGAGCGTTCGAGATCGCGTGGACTCCCGAGCAATTGAGGCAGCAGTAAGGCAGAGCCTCGCAAGCCGATCTATCTCTGATTAGGATACAAGCCGGCTAATTGCAACCCACGCGATCTCGGATGTTGATTTAGTGTAATCCTGATCCTCCTTGTGCTGATAACCTTTTTCGTGCTGCTCGCTACGTGAGCGAGCATGCCAAAGTTCGTTGAAGGTAAATATTACCTCGAAGCAACTAAGACACTAGACGAACTAAAATGCCGAAAGCACTTTGCTATTCTTGCTCCGACGGAGTCGAAGATTTCATTCTGATCGTTGGAGAGAACTACTGGGTCAAATATCCCAGTGACAAAGAAGGAATGTTCGAGGTAAGAAAGATCGATGATGTCAGAGGAGGATATCTCGAACACAACTGCTTTCATTCCACTATCGAGATATCGGAAGAGCTAGAAACTCTGCTTGCCCAACCTGAGCTAGACCAGTATCTCTCTGAGCCTAAAGAAGTGATTGAGATTTATGAGCAAATTACAAAGAATTCGAGAGGTTTTTAGTAAGGAGAATTATTGCCTATCTTGAGGCAGGTCGTGGACGGTTTTTACTAAGTTTGACCGTAACAAGGCACCTGCCCTGCAGTCCACGCGAAGCAGGGCCTCGCTTCGAGCTTGTGCGATGTGCTAAGTCAGTGGGCACGCGGGGCTGTACTCAGAATCTGGCACCCAGTCTAACTAGTGCAAAATCTGGACATTCCAATGAATAATTCTTTGCATTGGGAATGTGTTCATTTCCGTGGCTTTGCTAGCGTGGACTCAATTCATGGTGATCGCAATCGACTTCAAGTCAGCGTCCTGATTCAAATCAGGAAGAGTCATAGAAGCAAACTGTTTGACGATTGCATGTTTGACCCATTCTACAAACTCTGCCGCTTGTCGCCCTGAAACACCCGTGACACCGTGTTCAAGGAAGCATCTATTTCTCAATTCTAGCTTATTTCGCAGGCCTCCGAGAAATTTGAATCGTTCCGCTTCTTCAAACGAATCATTATCGAGGAAGCAAACGAGATAAAGAATCCAAGACTCGAAGCATCCAAGTCTGACTTTATTGAAAGAATGGTTTAGGGCGATTTCTTCCTGACCTGAAAGTCTACTCATTGCAGCAAGAAACTTCTCACGCAAAGGTTGGGTCAACGATGCAGTGTCAAAATAAGCAGTATCAATATTGTGCTGGGCGAGCAAATTCTGTGCCACAACTTCGACAATCCGATACAATAAAAGTACTGCCTGCTCGGGCTCGTGCTGTTTTATCCTACGGAGAGCCGAAGCGTACAATGATCTGATGAATACTTCAACAGCTCTCCTATCGGCGAATACCTTCAGCTCATCTCTTGTTCTTTCACCACCAAAATGCTCGCCAGCTATTAACAAAAACTCCCTCAAACGAGAAAGTTGCTTTGGGGCCCCGCTTCCAGCAACATCGCACAATCTCATGATACAGTTCTCGTCCTGTGTTAGGGTATCGAGCACTTCCAGCGCCTTGCTGTATGCCAATCGATCAACGTAATCATAACAAGTAGAGAGCAGGCATAGTGCTTGAACGCACTTGTCTCCTGCGTTGTCCCAGGCGAGCTTGAAATCAGCGGCTGCAGCGGCGTAGTATTCATCCTTGTACTTTTGAATCGCCATGCTCCTGTATGGCTCGCCCTTGCTCTTGAACAAGCTGGGAAGCAGACCCAATTCTCCTGGTTTCGAGCTAGGAAAGAATCCTGCTGATTGAGACATATAGGCAAATCTAGTGTTTCGCTGCAACGCTACAGTGTAAAGAGTTACAATAATTGGGACTTGATCTTGGCTTACTAGAAACAAAAGATCCGAAGATCTTGAATTAGGATATTTCTGCAAGTAATAGTCAACTTCCCAGTTCATCTTATTGTACAACCACTCGAACGATTCCGAGGGATTCTCAGGAAGAGGAACTGTATCTACAAACGCATGAAGATTATCTCGCATGAAGCTAGAAAGAAATTCATTTCGGGCGGGGCGAGTAGCATCCACATCTTCGTAAAGAAAACAAGCAAACTTGATTTCGAGCCCCTTTAATCTCTCCCTTAATAGGTCAGTGCTCGGCGGCAAGTATGCAACTATCCCACGAACCGAATTCTCCGAATTGCCACTTTGTTTGGCCACACTCGCCATAATTTAACATGGAGCAATAGCATTGATTTATTCCTTGCCTGGTTGGAGAGCTCATACGCCGCAATGGAGAATGACTTGCCGTTTTGAGTCCTCTCCTCTAACAGAACTATCTATGTAGCTCATAAGCCTGTCTTATCAGATCCAAGATATAATTCAAATCGGTCGAAGGTGTTGCGCCTATTTCATAATTGAAGGTAGCGCCCCAATGACCCACCTGAGAAATGTCTCTGGCGAGCACTTTAGGGTCAGTTAGCTGGATATTTGTAAATTTACGCTCACGGTCTGCTTTTCTTGTCTCATGAGATGATTTACGGTCCTCGATAATCTCATCCTCATGCTCGCAGCGGAAGTTCCTTCACCGCTCAAAGGTCTTCTGAGGAATTT
>JAKAPU010000112.1 GCA_021806865.1 archaeon | reverse complement strand
ATTTTTCTGGTCCGCAAACAACGACAAACTGATCTCCGTCTTCTCTGATGTTTTGCTTGGATCCCTCACCCTCAATTCTTGGAAGTTCGCGTTCCAAACAGATTCCCACCGAAAGCTCAACCTTCACGTGTCTTACGAAGTTCTTCTTCCCCTCAATGAAGAACGATCCTCTTGCCAGATACTCTCCAGTCGGCGCGCTCTTCTTGACCTGCTCCGGATAGATCCAGTACGCGTCGGCAGAGCCGAGTTCATCTTTCCATGCACGACTAAAACTGACGGTTGCCTGAGCGAGTTCAAGAGCAATGGAATCTTCCAAAGCTGTGCCTATCATCTTGCGTTTTAGTACAAAGAAGGGGGAGCCGTGAAGGTCCGCGTGGCAGACTATGTCGCCTTTTGTCATGTACTTATTGATGACAATACTGTTTGACGTGCTGTCTCTCCCACCGATTGCTAGTTCGCCCTCTGATGTGAAAAACCAGCGATATCTCTCATACCACTGTTTCTCCCGCCTCTCGACGACAATCTTCTTCTCGGCTCTCTCCTCCTGTAATCTCGTCTGTTCTATCAATGCACCTCTTTGTGATTCGAGATCTAGCTTGATTTCTTGGAGTCTCTTGCTCGAAGCCTCAAGACGCTTTGCTTCATCAAACAAACGCGAGGCCAGCGACAGCGAGTTGAATTCAGCTAGATAGCTTTTCGGCTCCTCTGCAAACCTGAGCTTCCCTCCTGACGTTTCGTCGACCTCGATAATTCCGTACGATTGAAGGACGTCAAGCGCGTGCTGGTCCACTTCGGTGGGAGGCCTGCGCATGAGTTCCTGGGCTAATGCTCTAAACTCTCTTGCGGAAACTTCGTTCTTTTCAATTAGCGCCTGTTGTTTACCGATAGCAGATTCCAGCTCAGCGACCTTCGCCCGCGTCAACGAAGAGGCTCTCTTCTTTTTGCTCCATATGACGGACTCGATTTGCACCTGATCGAGTGCCTCGTGCAAGCTTGTATAGCTCTGAATCGATGCCAATCCGCTTTGCACAAATTCCGACCAGACATGCGGCACTATGCAACAAACGTCAACATCAAGTTCGCTTTCTTCTGAAGGGACTAGTACGAACCCTGTCTCCTTCTGTACCAATTCGATCTTCAGATTTTCTGCGGCCGAAATAAGTGCTGTGAGTTGCGTGGCTGTGAGGAGCCCTGCAGGAGCATTTGGATCGATTTTCGCCCTGTAGAAAATCTCTTCGACGAGCTTTCTTGTCGTCCCAACATTCCTGCCAAACCATTTCACAGAACTAAGCTGTTCGTGCTCGATCTCTTCCTTGGTTCGGGTGCAAACTTGATCCAGTTTCTCAAAGGAGAGTTCCTGAAGTGGCATTCCTCTCGACGGAGGAAGAACATACTTTTCTCCTACGACGAGTCTTCTATGCCTGAAGGACTGAGGACGAGCAACCTCTATGATCTCCTCGTCCTTTGATGGATCTGTGAGAACAAGATTGCCGTGTGAGAAAAACTCTGCGTAGAGGTTCCACTTCTCACCCTTCCGGCTCACAAATTCGAATTTTGCAATTCGTTCATTTCCTAATTGATCGACCGATTTGATTTCGCATCTTTCGATTGTGTCTCTGATTGATGAAACAAACTTGGTGGCTTGGGGTATCGAGAGGTTTTTCGTTGTAATCCATACAGCAAACGAAGAGACTGCAACCAGTTTCTCGGGCTTTGTCGCATGATTCAACCTAAGGAGGATTCCGTCTTCCATCGAGTAGACGGAGCTAAGAAAGTACCCGCTTATGGCCTCTGAAACTCTTTTGCAGAGTATATTGATCTCTATCGCAGAAATTTCCATCGACTTTAACTTTCACGCTTTTTGCTTGGACATAACGAATAGATCACCGAAACGCTAAAAAGATGTCGCGGCTCAAAACGTTAGATCATCTACGTATTGGTTCTAACGAAAGTAAGTTGAGTATTTTGGCTTCGCACCCTCCAGACAAAACCCCCACCAATATCGCTCCAATCGACCCGAAATTTCTGAGACAGAGATTGTCTTTGCTAGCCTGGAGTCGAGTGGGTTTTGGGATATTGGCTGGACTGCTCGCCGGGTTTCTCGGATTCTTGACCGTAGACTTCGTTCCCGGAAGTGCCCAACCAAATCCGAACGCATATTACGGAATCTACATTGCAGTTCTGGTCTATGTTCTGTCTTACTATTTTGCAAAGTACTGGCTTGTGAAAGGCATACCTCCAAAAGACAAGAATCGATTGGTTACACAGGGAATTGGATCCTACATAATGATGTTCATATTTGTCTGGATTCTTTATAATACAAGTTGTTATCTGCACAGCTGCATCCATATTTAGTGCAGTCCAGACTCATCGATCACAAACTCTACGACATTTCGCATTTTCTCCGGTTGTTCCAAGGTGGCAAATCTTGTTCTGTCTTTCCTTGTGAAGCGTAGTCTGTACAGTGAGAAGGCAGACAAAATACTTCCAGTTGTTTCTCCCTCTCCCTCTTCGCCTCTCGATCGCACAGAATTTGTAAGCAGAACAGACATGCCTCGCTGGTTGCAGAGGTAAGAAAGATGCCTGATGTACACAGAGAGGTCCAATTGTCTGGCCGCGACTTCCTCATCTTTTGCATAGTCTCCTGTAAAATTGACGGTGACATCATCCACAATCAATAGTCGGCATTTCGAGAAAGATGGTTCACGTTCCACTCTGTAACTTGCCTTTCGCTGATCTGAGACGCTGCGGACAGACACTGTGGAGATTCTGTTCAAAATACGATTTGCGTTACATCCCCTCGCAGCCAACATTTCGGCTATTCTCTCAGGCCGAAACGAACCCGAGCAATCGACAAATACAACGCATGGAGAAGTTTCTCCTTCCGTCGAATTCAACATGTTCTCGCACGTTGTTATTGCGTTTTGAAACGCAAACTGAGTCTTTCCCGTTCCTGCTGGTCCGTAAACATCAGTAATGGTAGCGCAAGGTAAGCCTCCGCCTAAAAGATGGTCGAACTGACTGGATCCTGTTGTAATCCTTTGCAAGTCGAAGCGCTTCATCGTATTCCCTTCCGTCAAGCGTGTAACAAACCTACTATTTGCATCGAGATCGCTTCACATGTGTAAACGTATCCAAAGTTCAAAACTTCATGTATTAGGATATGTTTTTATCTCTCATAACTAAGTTGAGCGTCGCAAGACCATCATGTCGCAGCAAGGAAAGAGACCTTTGACAACCCTGCAAAAGGCGATTAACAAAGAAGTCTCTGTACGACTCAAAATGGAGCTTGAGTATCGTGGTAAGATGACGAGTGTCGATCCATACATGAACGTAATCTTGCTGGACGCGACCGAATACAGCGGAGGCAATCCATCTGCGAATTTCGGCAAAGTCGTTATTCGGGGTAACAACGTGCTCTTCATAAAAATCGCGAATGACTTTCAGATCTGAATCAGGACCAACTTTTCTCGTTTTCCAAGGACATATTCGACCGCGATGTCCAAGTCAACTCCTATGTGGAACTTCTTCCTGAAGAACGAGTCCACCATCTCGACGTCGTGCTTCAGAAGTTCCATCGCGTTAGGATGTTCCAACGTAACAAACTGCGGCCAATCAATTATCCATGGTTTCACTCCATCGTAGAGGACATTGTACTCGCTGATGTCGGCATTCACTATCTTTCCTAATGTGCAAGCTTTCCGCAGGTTTTCAAGAATTGACTCTAGCAGATTTTTCGGCTCCGGAACGTCGTCTGGGGTGCACTTGAAGAGCATGTCCCCGTCGATCTCAGACATCAGAACCGCATGTCTATTCTGTGCAATGAATTTTGGAACGGTGACGCCTGCCTGCGCAGCCCTGGTCAAGCCTTCTCCTTCCTTGCGAGCAGCATTAACGTTTATCGTGAGCCATTGGTGTTGGTTCTCGGCCCCAACGTAAGATCTTTTCTTCCTAGTGGATCTGAAGCTGATCCGCCCAATTCTGTAGAACTTGATTACCATACGTTCTCCAGAATCGCTCAAGACTTCGAAGACATCGGACTCTTTTCCCATGCCTATGGACCTACCCATCCCCGAGATCTGATTGTTCTTCGCAAAATGATTGAGCGCTAGAGCATCCATTCCTGCAGTGTTCATGATGTAACCATATTCTGAATGCATGACAAGCCCCAGATAATTCAAACGGCTCAATCTGAATTCGAGTTGATCTCGGTGAAGACCGGTCTCCTTCTGAATTCTCCTGAGAGGAATCGACTCGAAAAGCGGAACAGATGTTTCGATCGCCTTTAGTACCCTCCAGTCTTCTTCCTCTAGTTGCTTTACCAACTTTGCAGCGACCTGTGCAGATGACACGGTTTTCAGAAATTGCAGGTCTTGCGATCGTTAACAACTTTTCCGATATGGAGAAAGCTCTGAATCACAGATTTGCCCGATCAGATCGCAATTGACTAAGAGATCGAAGATGCAATGGTCCATGCTCATCGAAAAGAGTTATTTGGCCATCTCAGATGCAAGTGCTTTGGATTTGAAAGCGAAATCGCTTCCCCGGGGAAAACTTCCGATTGAAGTCTTGAGACCCATATTGGACTCGCTCAAGGGGAACAATCTTGTCGTTCCTCCGAGAATAGGAATCGACGTTGGGATTTCCAGAACACACGGAAGATATCTTGTCTCATCCTCCGACCCGATCACGGGAACCCAAACCCGCATGGGATGGCATGCGGTCAATGTTAGCGCTAATGACGTTGCGACAAGTGGAATAATGCCGGACATAATAAACGTGGTATCTCTATTTCCTGAGGGCACCCAACCAAACAAAATCAGGCGATTGATGGACGAGATCAATAAGACAGCACGCAGCCTCGGAATAACCGTAGCAGGAGGTCACACTGAAATCACTCCCGGCCTTAGGAATCCGATTGTTGTTGTCACTGCAATCGGATCCGGAAAGAAGTTTGTTACAGCTGCGAATGCGAAAGAGCGAGATATCATACTAATGACAAAGTATGCTGGATTGGAAGGCACTTCGATAGTAGCAAGACTGAATCGAGTGAAGGAAATCGTTGGGGCAAAGACAGCAAAAGTTGGAGAGGAGCTGATTTCACAACTGAGCATAGTTCGAGAGGCCCGAACAGCATTTAGGACAAACAAGGTTCATGCTATGCACGATGTCACTGAAGGAGGCGTAATAGGAGCAGTACTGGAGATGAGTCTTGCTTCAGATGTGGGATTCGAACTTCAAACCGAGTCCATCCCTATTCACAGCGCCACAAAGGAGATTTGCGAGAAGCTCAAGCTCGATCCACTGAAACTTATCGGCTCTGGTTCTCTTCTGATTTCATGTTCCGCTGAAAATGTCCGATCGATAATATCTGCCCTTTCAAGGGAAGGCATCAATTGCACACAGATTGGCCGTTTCCTACCACTCAGCCGTGGTAGGAAGCTGTGGATGGGAAAGGAGCGAAAGACGATCAAGGATATCTCTATAGAAGACGAGCTGTGGCGTGCCTTAAGCGAGTATGGCAACCTTTCTTGATGCTGCGGCTTTCACAAAGTTATAGTAACTTGGTTCAGCTTTTCCAGGTCTGCTTATGTACTCGGGATGAAATTGAGTCGCTAAATAGAAGGGATGATCGCGAATCTCAAGAATTTCGGTCCGTTTCCCATTGTCGCTGAATCCAGAGAAATACATGCCGGCTTTTTCGAATGAACTCATGTATGACTGATTGAATTCGTATCTGTGCCTGTGTCTCTCTCGTATCAACTCTTTCTGGTATATTCTTGAAGCAAGCGTGCCATTGACGATATTAATTTCATGCGTTCCAAGCCGCATAGACCCTCCGAGATCCTTTATCGCCTTTTGTTCGGGCAGAAGGTCAATTACTGGATTCTTCGTGTTCGCATTGAGTTCAGTGGAATTTGCGTCAATTAGTCCCAAGACATGTCTGGCGAACGAAGCGTTTGCCATTTGGAAGCCAAAACAGAGCCCCAAGTACGGAATAGCGTTTTCGCGCGCATAGTTGGCAGCAAGGATCTTTCCCTCGCTTCCTCTCTTGCCAAATCCTTGAGGAATCAATATGCCGTGAAATTCAGAGAATTTGTTAAGCAGTTCAGGGCTCGATTCGAGATCTTGCGAATCAATGTTCTCGATGATTACGCTCAAACCCTGCTGAGCGCCCGCGTGCATCAATGCCTCGTTAACAGAGGCGTAACTGTCGGCAAGAGACACATACTTTCCCACCATTGCAATCCTGACCGCGTCTTTAGTGGAAGTGAACTGATTTGCTACAGCTTGCCAACTTTCAAAATTTGAAATTCTCGGCGCAATTCTAAGCTTTTCACAGACTGTTTCAACGATTCCTTCAGATCTGAGAATTTCCGGAACCTTATAGATCGATTTTGCATCAGGATTAGAAATGACACTCTTGAGCTCGGTGCTTGTGAAAAGAGAGATCTTCTCTCGAGTCTCCTTCGCCAGTTTGTCTTTGGATCTTACAATAATCATATCTGGCTGGATACCGATTCTCCTCAATTCCTGCACGCTGTGCTGCGTTGGTTTTGTCTTCTGCTCACCAACAGTCTCCAGCACAGGAGCAAGAGTGACATGAATGAAGAGAGTATTGGTATGTCCTTCTTCAAGTCGCATCTGCCTAAATGCTTCCAAGAAAGGGAGACTCTCAATGTCGCCGACTGTTCCGCCACACTCAACGACCAATATCTCGGTGTTCCATTGATTTGCAACGTCTCTTATCCTAGACTTGATTGCATCCGTGATGTGCGGAATTATCTGAACACATTTTCCGAGGAATTTGCCTGCCCTTTCTTCCTGAATGACCTGTTGATAGACTGACCCAGTGGTGAGATTATGGAGCCTTGTAAGCTCGATATCCAAAAATCTCTCATAATTGCCGATGTCCATGTCGGTCTCACCGCCGTCAGCGGTCACAAACACCTCGCCGTGAGCGATGGGATTCATTGTACCAGCGTCAACGTTCAAGTACGGATCAATTTTCATGCAGCTGACTCTAAAACCGGAAAGATGCAACAACTTCGCTACGGAAGCTGAGGAAATACCCTTTCCAAGTCCCGACATGACACCTCCAGTGATGAAGATGTATTTCCGAGGAGATTCCGCAATAAAATTAGGAGAAACACGTCGTTCAGTTAGGGAGCTCTGTGTTGACTCTCCCTGAGCGAAATCAAGCGTCGCGGGCATAAGGTTGTTTGTTTCTTTGTTCTTATATTCATTTTGTTCAAGAGCCTACCACTTCGGAGTTATCGTTAGACGTCAATTACAGGCGATACCAAGTCAGCGATGTCTCTTTGGCATCTTGCAATACGCTCAATTGTATCCGAGAAGTGTAACACCCTTGCCAATGAATCCCTTGATCCCCCTCGGATCTCCTTCAGTAAATCTTCCAGAGTTGAATAACTATTGAAGACATTTTGCGCGAGAGTGAAATCCTTCTTCACGAAACTCCTAGTGGCGTTATCCTGCATCGAATCCAAGAATTCCCCTATCTTCAACATTGATTCCAAGTACTTCTTGTCAAGAAGGCCCATTTTGGACAACGAGTCAGCTAGCTCCACAGCGTAGTCTCCGGCAGTCTCCAGCGAATTTGCTGCAACTCTGTAATCCAGACACTCAATCGCAGACAAACCGAACGCACCCGCAGAGCGTGGCTCTCTGATCGCTGTTCTCAACAGTCTCACGAGCAAGAAGTGAAGCCGATCTACTTCGTCGTCTCTCTGAGCCACAGATGCGAATTGTGTCGACTCTCCTGAAGCGTACTGCTTAATCGAGTCAAGAATCATCGCCCTAACCAAAGTGCTTATTCGCTTGAATATCTTGCTCGGTTCTACAGCACGATTATCAACTAGGAATTGGCTCGTAATGCTGTAAGCATCCTCTTCCACAACCTCTAGACCGATGAGACCCTTCATAGACGCGATTATTCTTTCTCTATCCTTCGGAGCAATCTTGTATCGTCCCTTGATCCTAATCAAATCGTAGCCCAAGAGATACGCAGCCGTGATTTCGTTAGGCAGCCCCTCGTTGCTGAATTTTGAGGGGTATGCAATCTCCAACTCTTTCTCGGGCCTTTCGTCATCCGACTGTCGGGCAGGATATATCATCAATCCACCGTCCGAGGATGGTTCAATGGAAACGAGTGAGCCCTTTCTGACTAGGCTCGCGTTCGCCCACTCCTTTGGCAGAGAGACAAGGAGAGTCGCCCCTCCCATTTCTTGGACTTTCCTTAACATCATATCTAGATATCTCTAAAGATTTTAGAGATGCTATTAATATATGCCATTCGGAACTAAGTCGTAGGATGACCGAGAAGGTTTCTCAGAGTAGGTCGAAATTCGTTGCTTCGGCTGCCATATGCGCAGCACTCTACGCGATTGTCAATGCCCTCACAGCTACACTCAGGACTCCGTGGGGGGTCGGTGAATTCAGACCTGGTGTATTGATTCCTGGTTTTTTCGCAATAGTGGCAGGTCCCATCCCTGCGGCAGTTGGTGCGGCCGTAGGTTCCTTTGTCGGAGACATGATTTCATTGGTTCCTTCAGGAGCGAGCACGCCTGCACTTGCTCTCTTTGCGGGAGCGCCCGGGAATTTTCTTGGCTTCTTGATCATTGGATATGTGTATGAAAAAATGAAGACATGGAAGGGCTTCATCCTTGGCACCACCAGTGGGCTCTTTGTTGGAAACCTCTGGGCGGCGGCGGCCGTCGTCTATATTGCCGGATTGTCGAATTCACTAATCTTGGGATTGCTGCTCTTCTGGTTCGGAACAATGTTCCCATTCGTTGTGATTTTCGTGCCTGCGCTCGTAAAATACCTGCGCCCCTTCGCAAGCAGTCTC
>JAKAPU010000111.1:4752-8872 GCA_021806865.1 archaeon | reverse complement strand
GTTGACCAGAATGGCAACACAATTTCAGGCTACTACACCGTCCTTTACGATTCTAGCGGACTTGTTGTAGCAACAGGGTTCACTCCCGAGACATTCCCCACTACGGCTGGAAGTGCGTACGCAGTGGGAGCGTCCAGCTATGGCACCTGCACATTCAACAAGTGGTCCGATGGCGTGGTGAGCGACCCCAGATCGTTCACCGCCACAAGCGGAGCTCTCTCTTTCACCGCCATTTACAACTGCGGTACTACAACCACGACATCGACCACGAGCACATCATATTCGACAACCACAAGTACGACCACCACGACATCGAGTAGTGGAGGAACATCAACGCTCACTATCAATACCCAGCTTAACGGAGGAGGAACCATGACTGGCTTCTATACGGTCCTGTTACAAAACGGGAACGTTGTTGCCACCGGTTTCTCTCCAGCACAATTCACAGTAACCAACGGGCAGTCGTACTCGGTCGAGGTCCAGAATTATGGAACGTACTACTTCCAGTACTGGCAGGACACAGGCTCGGTCAACGCCAACAGATTAGTGACAATTAGTGCGAGTCTCTCCTTAACAGCAATCCTCTGCAATGGCCCGCCTGGAACCTGCGCAGAACCCACGCCCACGAACGGAATAACGGTGTACGTGCACAGGATTCCAGCATCTTACTGGACACCCTGCTTTGCTCTTGCTTGCAGCGCGGGAACCGGCCCCGGTGCATCAATGTACGTGGCACTCCTAGACTCTTCTGGCAAAGTTGTCCAGAGTGGATTTGCCAACGAGCAGGGATACACATTCACTGGTCTCACTCCTGGTACAACATACTATGTTTACCCCGCGGACTGCGACAACTGTCATAATTCTACCCACGATGTGTTATTCACCTATTGGGGAAATAACAGCACAGTCAGACCGCTACCAGCCACGGTCGGGTCTAGCCTAGATGCATGGTACTCATGTACGAATAATTGCGTGTGAGCTCGCTCGTTCCGTAACTTGACCGTTGCTCATTCTTGAGACTGAGTATTTCCAATCAAAGACTAGTTCAGAACCAAGCAGTCATCACACATAACTGCCCTGAAAGGTAGTTCTTTTCAGTTGAAGACCGGTCTAGCATTCAAATTCATGTCTGTCTTCACTCCTCCTGACACGACAGAACACCTGATCTGGATAATTCTGAGCGCGCTAACGCATGCGTGAAACAGGGAATTATGCACCACACACGCAGTGCATAATTACGTGCATAACCGATTTTTCAATCTCTGCACAAGTCCTTCACAGAACCAAGATCCAGCGTCTTCATCGAAAAATTCAAAAAAAGGAGGGATTGAAACCCTCCATATCTTTGTTAGAGCGCGAAGAACTTTCCATGGCTTTCGCCAGTTGCCCTATCGCCCGTAACCTCGACTCTGCACTTCTTGTTGTTCAGCCACGAAAGTTTTGGAGACTGAGTCACAAAGATGACTTCTCCCTCGCCTGCACTCGAAGCCGGGCCACTCATCCTTCCGGTTCCGTGACCGGTTACAACGATGATGTCTCCCTCTTTCGTGTATTGTAGTCCCTTTACCTCCCAATCAAATGTGCCGTCATTCTTTATGAATGTCGTGATGGTGTCGTTTACGTTTGCTGTATATGTTCCTGCGAACTGTCCAGTTTCATTATACTCGACCCTAATGCCAAACGGCGTGATTTCTTTGATCGTTGCCGGTGCACTTTTTGTGTGCTGCTCTCCAAGAAGCGTTCCTTTCTGGATCTGAGCTTGCATGATACCTTCTTTCACCTCCGCAAATTGTGAAAGATGGATTGGCTGTTAATAAAAGGGTAATACGATTATCAACTATGGCGACAATCAAAATAATTAGCGCCTAACGACTTCACACAAGAGGGTCAAAGCTCATCCTACCTTTTTGTTATTGCGACTGGTTCTTATCTTTAGGATGAGTCAGACGTTACTCACTTTGTTCACTTTTCAGAATTTACCGTTGCCGATAATTATACACTGAATTTCTTGTCTGGAAGTTAGCCTTCGTATTTGCGAGACGAGGTAATATCAATACGCATTTTCTTCCTCATCCCATTAGGCGTAGTTCAGACCATCGGTCTTCAGTCCTGCGGTTTTGAGACGACGGAGTTTTCGAGATCTGTCCTTCAGAATCATCATAGTGCCAGCCTTTTGAAAACAGCATACTTCGGAAGGTCGATGACAAGCGTGGATGCTGCGGAATAAAGCAAAAGAAAGAGAATCTGATCCATCGGCAGCGCGGGCACAAGAATTCCGAATAACCCCAGTATGGCAAACACGAGGGTTGCAACGATCACGGTCAACGTAAGATCCCTTCCTGGTCGGGAAGACCAAAAACGCCTTCTCTCTCGCACTATCAAAACCCTGAACTGACTCATGAAGAGAAGCATCAGCATCACGTAGGTCTGAAGCTGTTCAAAGGACAGGCGGAAGTAGGAATATCCTATGAAAACTCCGATAAGAGCTTCAACGAGTAGCAAGACACCGATGAGAATTGACGCTACGGTGATCTTTCTCACATTCCAGAGATTCGGCCTACTGCGTGTGTAGGTTACGTTGTCGGTAGCCAGCGACATCGCTAGAAAATCGCTTGCAAAGACAAGAATCACGATGTTCAGAACAGAAAGCAAATTCAAGTGAAGCCAAAAGAAACCTATTGCGAGCAATCCGAGAAACTGGAAGGTCCTTGTAAGCCTGTTCAGCACCCAAGTAAGCAGTCTCTGGTATATCCTCCTACTCTCAGCGATGGAATCAATGATCACTCTCATCCCGGATTCCGTGAGTACAACGCTCGATGAAGCTCTCGCAGCATCGGTTGAATTCTGAACCGCGATTCCCAGTTCTGCTTGCTTGAGTGCTGGTGCATCATTGACTCCGTCGCCGGTCATGCCCACCATGAGCCCCTTGGACTGGAGAAGTCTGACTATCTTGTACTTGTCCTCGGGATAGACCTCGGCAAAGCCATCGCCCTCCAAAACGGTATTTTTCTGAACCTCTTCGCCCTTGCTTGCGAGTTCAGACATTCGATATATTTTGTCGCCGATTCCAACCTCTCTTCCAACTTCTCTTGCAATTGCAAGATTGTCTCCGGTGAGCATCTTCGGCCTTACGCCCAGGCTCTTGAGCTCCTCCACCATCGTCCTCGATTCGGGCCTCGGTGGATCCGATAGCGGGAGCAATCCCACGAGCCGATAGCTGTCGGGTAAGTTTTTCTCCGAAACTGCAACCGCCAAAACGCGGTAGCCTCTTGAGGACAATTCTTCAACAGTCTTTTCATACTCCTGCCCTAATGTCCTGCATCCCGCTAAGTTCATGATCACCTGAGGCGCTCCCTTGGCCACTTTGAAAAGTCGGTGTCCCTCGACGCTCTCGATTGTTGCCTCGGACATCTTTGTTGAGGGGTCAAAAGGTGTGAATGAAACCTGCCGGTAATCTGCGCTGCCAGCGTGTATCTGTTGGGCGTGGCTGATCACAGCTAGATCTATCACGTCTTTGAAGTGCTCGCTCGATGCAAGAGCAGCCAACTTTGCGACATCTTCCTTTGTGAACCCTTGAAATGCTATGGGATCTGCAACAGAGAGTCTGTTTTGGGTGATTGTCCCTGTCTTGTCAAGGCAGAGTACCTCGAGAGAAGCCGCATCCTCGATCGAGTCAAGCCTTGTAACCAAAACTCCCTTTCCTGCAAGCTCGGTTGCACCCACCGTGAGAACGATGGAAAATACGGCTGGCATGGCTGCTGGGATGGCGGCTATCAGAAAGATCAGGGAGAAAGTGACTGCGGTTACAAAAGATGAATGAATCAGGACTGCATCGGCAATGACAGACAAGAGCAAGACAGCGCTGAAGTACATCGAGTACTTGACGAGAGAAAGCATTAGCTCCTCTTGATGCGATTTTGGTCTCGCGGTCTTCACAAGCTCTGCGGTCTTTCCAAACAACGTGTTCTGTCCGGTGTTTAGGACAAGGGCTATCGCGTCGCCTCGCTGCACTAAAGAGCTGGAATATAGAATTCCAGACTCTTTCACGCTCACCGGTAGGGACTCTCCAGTCAGAGCTGATTGGTCAACAGAAACTGCTCCGTGAATTATCTTAGCGTCA
>JAKAPU010000111.1:0-4742 GCA_021806865.1 archaeon | reverse complement strand
ATATTACATCGCCAGGTACTATCTCCCTGCTGTCTCTTATACTCCAGCTTCCATCCCTGAGAATCTTTGCCTTAACCGCGAGTCTCTTCTTCAAGAGCTGCAACGCCCTTTGCGAGCTCCTAGTTCTTTGAAATCCAATAACGGAGTTAATCAGAAGAAGCGCGAGAATTATTGCTGATTCAAGAAAGTGAGATATGACAACCGACAGAACTATTGTGAGCTCAAGAAGCCACGGTACTGGCCCCCAAAGACGAGAAACAAAATCTACAACGGGATTTCGGACTCTTTCCTTCACCTCGTTATAGCCAAGCTTTTCTGCTCTTGATTTTGCTTCAGCATCGTTCAGCCCAGATCTAGAAGAGAGAAGAAGCTCTGTTGCTTCGTCTATGGAGAGCTTCCCGAAATCATCCGTCGTTCTAATGGTGATAGCATTCGGTTGCGTTGTACCGGGTTCCTCCTTTCAGATTCGCTCTCACTTTGGTGCATTCATGACATTTCGAACTCGTTGCCAAGATCTCATTTAAGCATCTGAGACAAACTCTAGTTCTTGGTGAATCTGTCGTAGAGATATCGCAAATTCTGTCCATAGAACCTTCTAAACTTCCAACCTTCAAATTTGGAAGGAACGCCAGCCAAAATGGCATTGTCGATCGAGATTCCAGAGGTTGCTGCCTCATTTGCTATCCTTTTTGTCTCGTTTATGTAATCATGCATCGGTTTGAAATCATGGCTTCCACCAATTGGTCCGTGTCCGGGCACCACCTTTTTCAGATCCAACTTTTGAATTTCTTCGAGAATATTGGAGAGGCGATCCACATCCCCGTCAAGAAACCAGGGATGAAATTCTATGAAGTGCAGGTCGCCGAGAAAGGCTATTCCATCATTAGGAAGATAAAGTATCGAATCACTTTCCGTGTGACCTCCTTTGTAAGCCAAGATCTCGACTTTCCTCTTTGATCCATTTATCTCAAGTTTCTCTTCAAAGGTCCAACTCGGCAGGATAAGATGAAGATTTTGAAACGCGTCTTCAATACTGCGATAGTAGGAACTTCTGACGGTGTAGTCGGGGTCGGCTCGATCAAGACCTGCCAGAAGTGTTTGGATCTGTTTTGAAACTTCGTTCTTATCTTCTTCAGCTTCCTTCTTTCCGACAGTCGCCATGAGTTTTCTGGTTCCTTTCGATGAAATTATCTTGCTCTTGCTGAACACTTCGTTTCCCCAGATGTGGTCGTTGTGGTGATGACTGTTGACGAGATACTCGACGTCTAGTCCGAAAAGCGATTTTGCTGTTTCCTTCAGGTCGTTTGCAGCACGTTGATTCAGAAAAGAGTCGAAGACTAACGTGCTGCCGCCTAGATCAACAATTCCGGAGTTGGAGACCGCGTATCCATGATCTGTCGCTATCGCAGCATAGACTCCATCAGCTAATTCCTCGAGATCGAAATGCTCGGAGTCTTTCACGTTTGGCGAAACTGAACATGCGACTCTTATAGCTTCGCAATTTCAAAAACCATGGGAGTTAGTCAAGGATTGTGCAATCAGCTCTCAACACAAAGAAACTCTATTCATGGGAACCAGTGCAATAAGAGTGGGAATCGAGAAGAATTAAGTAAAACCCAAAGCAGTTAGCAGCAATGCGGGCTCCCAAAGGAATTGCCTTCGCACTTTTTGGAAGCCGTTTCTTTTCATACAAACAGATTTGCTTCCGTAAAGTCGTTTGATGCGATTCACTCCAAGATGACGGTTGTTGCGAAAACCGAACATACGGTTAAATAGCCTGCCTTCTGAAAGGTTGTTGGTGCAAAACGTGTTCAAAGGTGACTGTCTTCATAGACGGTGTTTGCGTTCATCGTCCGTGAACTAGATTTCATAATCCGTGTTAGCATCCAAACCACATCCTACCAAGCCTTTTCAAACAACACTTCGCAGTCCAGTGCGAACTATGCAATCAATACAATCTCAGATAACTCACTCGGAGGGCTTTTAGCATGAGCTCAAGCAACAAATTGATCAAACTCGCTCTGCCGAAAGGATCGCTGGAGAAAGCGACCTTCGCGTTCTTCGAAAGGGCTGGATACAAGATCAGGGGACAGGATAGAACCTATCGCCCTGTAATCAACGACGACCAGATAGAGATTAAGATACTCAGGCCGCAGGAAATCCCGCTATTTGTCGCAGAAGGCGTACAGGATCTCGGGATCACTGGCTCGGACTGGATCAAGGAGACCAGAGCGAAGATAACAAAGATACTAGACCTCGAGTACGGAAAGGTCAGGCTCGTGATGGCCGTCCCAAAGTCAGTTGCAGCTACTCCGTTTCCAGAAATTTGCAGGGAGTACTGGAAGAAGGGAAGGAAGCTCAGAATAGCGACCGAATACCTGAACATCGCTTCAGACTATCTAGCCTCTTTGCCATTCTACAAAGACTTTTTCGGAACAAAACTTCCAAAGCAAATAACACCCTGGTGGACCAAGGGCGACAACGACCTTGCCAGTATCTACCTCTCATTCGGCGCGACCGAGGCAAAGCCGCCAGAGGACGCGGATGCGATCATGGACGTCGTGGAGACCGGAACCACACTTGACCAAAACGGACTTGTGCCAATTGAGACGCTCGTAACATCAACGGCCCATCTGGTTGCAAATCCAACTGCTCTGAAAGATCCTAAGAAGAAGGAAAAGATACTGGACATAATGTCGATGCTCAAGGGAGCGGCCGAGGGTGCAAAGAAGTTGCATGTCTTCGTGAACGTGAAGAAGGAGAACTTGGAGGAACTTATCGCGGCGTTGCCTGCCCTAAAGAGACCGACGGTCAGCGAGCTTTCAGACAAAGGTTGGTATTCAGTCAACACCATAATCGACAGAGACTATCTCATCTCTGCGATCCCGAAGCTGAGAAAGTTATCGCAGGGACTCGTGGTGCACGAGCCAAGACAGATCTTGCCTCTCGAAGAGATCGAGTCATTCGGAAGCATGGCCGGAGAGTAAAGATTCTCTCCGTTTCCTTTCTTGAGGTAAGCAAATGCCCAAAGGATCACTTACTGTTCTGAGATACTCGGCGTCCAAGCCGAGCGAAGTACAGCGGGTAGTGAATCAAATCAGAAACGCTCCAACTGCTCACACAAGCCAAGACATCGAAGGAGTGGCTTCGGAAATCCTGTCTAAAGTGAAAAAGACGGGCGACAAAGCCCTGATTAAGTACGGACGCAAATTCGATTCGCCAAAAATCGTCAAAGCGAAAGATCTTCTCGTTGCACGATCAGAGATTGACGGAGCGTACTCGAAGTTGAGCCAGGAACAGATAACGGCGATCAAAAAGGCATACGACCAAATCAGGTTCCTTGCAACGGAGCAATTCAAGAGATTTGGAAGAAAGAAGATCAAGACACCATTGGGCTACGACATTGAGGAGAGATACGAGGCTTTCAGCAGGATTGGCGGTTACGTTCCAGGGGGATTGGCAGCCTATCCAAGCACTGTCTTGATGATTTGCGCCCCCGCGAAGGTGGCCGGCGTGAAAGAGATTGTACTTTGCACTCCGCCGAGAAAGGATGGCAAGGTAAGCGAGGCAATACTTGTCGCCGCGGACGTGTGCGGCGTTACTGAGATAGTAAAAAGCGGCGGGGCGCAGGCTATTGGGGCGCTTGCCTATGGCACGGATACGGTCAGCAAGGTCGATCTGATTGCCGGCCCAGGAAACGCGTACGTCACAGAGGCAAAGAGGCAGGTTTCGGCTAAAGGGGAAGTGTTGATTGATAGCCTCGCAGGTCCAACCGAGCTTCTGGTTCTTGCAGACGGAGACGCGGATGCAGATTACGTTGTTGAAGACCTGATTTCACAGGCAGAACACGGAAACAGGACTCTTTGCGGAGTCGTGAGTGATTCGGCTGAACTTCTGGACTCGGTCGAGGAAAAGATCTCCTCCATGCTCCTGAGAAACAGAATGGAGCACATCAAGAATGCAATTCTATTCGCTGTGAAGGTCAGCTCGCCCAAGATGATTGTTGAATTCGGTCAAAGGTTTGCGCCCGAGCATCTGGAGACTATGCTTGCGCCAAGATACGCAAAGCTACTAACAAATTCAGGCTTGGTGCTGTCCGGCGATTTCACTCCGTGTTCTTCGACCGATTACATTGTTGGGACAAACCACATACTTCCAACTGGCGGAACTGCCCGAACATCCAGCGGACTTGCAGTCGAAAACTTCCTGAAGCGTGTCACTGTAGTGAAGGGAAGTAGGGATTCACTACGGCGATCATCAGGTTACATAGCGACTCTTGCGACGATGGAAGGGCTGCCAAATCACGCGAGAGCGGCTCTATCGAGGTTTGGGGGCGCGGGTTAATGCGAGAGGATTCTTCCCTTCTCTACGAACAGTCGCCGCTGAGCATCGACTATGCTGAGAAAAATCTTCTGCGGATGAACCTGAACGAAAATCTGGTGCTTCAACGGAGTTTCATGAGATCTGTTCTCACAAAGTGCGTCGATGAACTCGATCCGAGGTACTATCCATCAAGCATGGATGATGGCGAAATCCTAACTCTGCGCTCGGAGATTGCAAAATATTGCAGGTGCTCAACTGATTCGGTAGTGATAGGAGCTGGAAGCGACCAGACCATCGACCTCTTGATTCGCTCAAAGATGAAGAAGAATTCTGACCTGCTCGCAACAGTCGATCCAACATTCTCAATGTACGAACTCTTTGCAAGAAGACTGGGCAGAAAGACTGTGACAGTAGCTGCA
>JAKAPU010000110.1 GCA_021806865.1 archaeon | reverse complement strand
GGCGCTCTCGACAGCCTGCCCTTGTTTTGCGCCAAGGGTCAATTCCAGAGCTCCGAGAAGAGCGATCACGTCGGTTGCGGAAATGTTTCCAAAGTGTCCGATTCGCAACATCGTGTCTTTGTATTCTCCGAATCCGAGAGCAACGTGGATTCCGTAGCGAGTCCGAAGCGTTTGTTGTATCTCGGCAGACTTGCCGGTTGGTACGTAGAATGCTGTCACCGTTGGCGATCTGCTATCGGTGTTTGCCGCAGGCTTCAATCCAAGAGTCTCAAGGCCTGTTCTCAGGGCCTCGGCGAGTACGGCGTGTCTCTTCCATCTGTTCTCTATTCCTTCCTCTTTGATCTCTATGAGTGCCTGCCGTAGTCCGAGCATTACCTGCACGGCGGGCGTGGTCAGGTAGATCTTGGGATCGTCCATAATTGGCTTCCATCTGACGAGATTCATGTAGTAAGAAGCGATGGGAGTTTTTCTTTTCTCCATGCTCTGAAAAGCATCCTTCGATACTGCAAGCAATGTTGCACCTGGAGGAGCGGCGATGGCTTTTTGCGAACCTGTTAGGACGATATCGGTCTTATAGTCGTCAAACGAAAGCTCCGCCCCACCTACGCCGCAGACCGAGTCGCACACAGCAAAGGCTCCGTTGTTGTGAGCAATTTCGGTTAGCGTCTTGACATCGTTCATTACGGAGCTGGACGTGTCAACGTGAGTGAATATCAGAGCCTTGTATTTCTTTGTCTTGAGCTTCTGATTAACAGCATCATAGTCGACGTGGCTCCCGATCGGTGCTATCATTGCGTCAACCTTGCCTCCGTGGATCTCGGCGATCATTGTGAATCTGTGACCAAAGTATCCTGTCTCGATTGTGAGCACAGTGTCTCCTGGTTCAATGAGGGAAACTGCCGAGGACTCCATCCCGATAGAGCCCGAACCAGTGAATACAAATTGCAGGCCGTTGTTGTTCCTGAAAAGATACCGAGAATGCTCGAGCAGCTCTTTGAATGCGTTGTAAAATTCTGGAGCAACGTGGCTCTGTTGCGGCAGAGCCAGTGCTGCACGTACCCTTGAGCTAAGTGTTGTCGGACCAGGAATCAGCAGCAATTCGTCTTCGTCTATCATTCGAAACCGAGTTCTAACTGAAATCAAGTTGAATTAAGAGTATCGCGAGTCGATGTCAATGGATGCGCTCATTCAGAATGATGATGCCAGGATTTGGTTTGAACATTCGACACGCGAACGTCGCATACAAAGGTCTCAATTGGTAGAATAGGAAGATTCGAGTGTAGCCCCTACAGACTTGCAGCGATAGTTTCTATTTCACACTCTAGGCTTCGAAACAAAGCTAGTGATCATTTCTCTAACAGATTCTACTAGAGACCCGATGACCACCAAAAAAGCACGATTCTCAAGACCTAGAGCAGGTAAGCTAACCTATTCGGGTAATTCGAAATATATGACTCAATACCCTGAGCAATATCATGCCCGAGACAATAGATCTCGAGGGGCAACAAGAAGAGAAGTCAAGGAAGAGAGGACTTAGCTTATCCAGGCGTGGATTCTTAAAGGGAAGCGCCGCCGTCGGTGCCACAGCGTTTCTAGCTCAATACGGACTTACGTTGAAGACTAGCGCTCAGCAGCAGTACGCGCTTCACAAACCAATCGGCGAGACGCTTACAATATGTCCTTTTTGCGCGACCGGATGCTCAATTATCGCATCAGCGGATTCCTCTGGGAACGTCATCACCCTTGAAGGAAACCCCGATTCCCCTATTAATTCTGGCGCTCTCTGTCCTAAGGGTCAATCGTCGATTCAACTACTATCTAGCCCAAAGAGACTCTACCAACCTCTTTACCGGGAGCCTAATTCATCCACCTGGTCCCAGATAAGCTGGGATGACGCATTCAGTCAGATTGCTAGCAGATTGCAGCGGACTAGGGATAGTACATTCCAAACGACAAACAGCAGCGGCGTCACAGTCAACAGAACAACGGGACTCGCGTGGCTTGGGAGCGCACACATCTCAAACGAAGACGCTTATCTGATTCATAAATTGGCAAGAGCTCTTGGGATAATCTATTTCGATCACGCAGCCAGGATTTGCCACTCCCCCACTGCAGGTGGACTTGCTCCCACCTACGGACGCGGTGCACAGACTAACAATCCGGTAGATCTTAGAAACGCGGACGTTGTAATGTTCTTGGGAAGCAACCAAGCAGAAGCGCATCCCCTTTCATTCAAGCATGTGATGGACGGCAAGAAGAATAATCCCAACATGGTTTTGATTACTGTCGACCCTCATTTTAGCAGAACTGCGAAGGTTTCAGACATTTATGCCAGAATAAGGGTCGGCACCGATATTGCTTTTCTGGGTTACCTCATCAATTACGCGTTCCAAAACAACAGGGTTAACATGGAATATGTGACAAATTACACCAACGGTCCAGCATTGGTCAACACTGGATACTCCTTCGACCCCGCGTCTGGACTCTTTTCTGGCTACAATAGCTCGACAAGAACATACAACGCTTCAACGTGGGCCTTCCAAACGGAAACCGTGACTGTCAAGGGACAAACATACTCGGTTACGAAGAAGGACATGACAATGACCGATCCCAACTGTGTCTTCCAACTGACAAAGGCCCATTACGCCAGATATACCAGAGACCTCGTCTCGAGCGTCACCGGAATTCCTGGTGATGTCCTGGATAACATTGCTAACATCTACACGCAGGCGGGTGACCCTTCAAGTGGAAAGACGAGCACCATCGTTTGGTCATTAGGACTCACTCTCCACAATCATGGTTCCCAGAATGTCAGGGCAGTGGGCGAACTCCAGCTACTTCTCGGAATGATAGGGATGGTCGGCGGCGGTGCAAACGTGATGAGGGGGCACTCCAATGTCCAAGGCGCGACCGACATGTATGTACTCTTCGACCAGCTGCCAGGTTATCTGCCGGCGCCGGACGAAACTGGCAGCCCTAATTTTCAAGCCTGGGTGAAGGCGAACGCTCCAACGTATGGCTACAAGAATAACTACAACAAATTCTTAGTCAGTCTGTTGAAGGCCTGGTTCGGAGATGCGGCCACATCTTCAAACAACTTTGTGTATGATTTCATTCCGAAGAAATTCGGCGACCATTCCTTCATGAAGACTTTCGACTTGGCTGCAAAGGGACAGATCCAAGGTCTCGTAATCCTCGGCCAGAACCCAGCCGCCATGCTTGAAAACACAAACGCGATTCGCGGCGCGCTCGGGAGCCTGAAATGGCTTGTTGTCATCGATCCTTTTGAGTCTGAGACTGCCGATTTCTGGAAAGCGCCTGGACTCGATCCATCCAAGATAGGAACAGAAGTTTACTTTCTACCATCAACAACTTTCCTAGAGCATGATGGCACCAAAACTAACACTGGAAGATGGATTCAGTGGATGTACCAGGTCACAACTCCGCGCGGAAGTTCAAAGACCGACGGCGAGATAATCTCGCGCATTGCTTTAGGCGTCAAACAGTTATACTCTTCGAGCACGGATCCGAAGGATCTGCCAATACAAAGCCTTGTATGGAACTACGGCCCCGTGCCTTCAAGTGATGACATCCTCAAGGAAGTAAACGGTTTTCATACTGCAGATAGTTCTCTTGTCACAAACTTTACTCAGTTAGCAGCCGACGGATCGACCGCGAGCGGAAACTGGATCTATTCTGGCGTTTACGGTGGAGGAGTGAACCATTCCAAATCTATAGACTTCACCGACCCAAGTGGTCTAGGTCTTTATCCGAATTGGTCCTATGCATGGCCCCTGAACAGAAGAATAATGTACAACAGGGCGTCCTGTGATCTTCAAGGAAACCCGCGAGATCCAAAGAGAGCGGTGATCTGGTGGGACTCTACCAAGAAGCAGTGGACGGGATGGGATGTTCCCGATTTTCTTGCCACAAAGTCACCGAGTACGCCGTTCGATCCCAGTCTGGTGGGACTTGCTGCTCTTTCTGGCACCGACCCTTTCATAATGCAACCTGATGGAACAGGATGGATATTCGCACCCGTAGTGACCGACGGACCGCTTGCAGAGCACTACGAGCCGTATGATCACCCTGTCGCAAATCTGTTTCATCCCAATGGCGCGCAGATAGACCCGGTAGCCCACTATTACTTCAATGCACCAAACGATGCAGCGCAACTCTCGTCCGGCTACAACGTCATAGGGGCAACGGGAAGGCTGGTGGAGCACTGGCATGCTTTCAGCAACTACATCTCTTGGCCGGTCGAGCTAGTTCCGGAGATGTTTGTGGAAATCTCGTCAACACTAGCAAAAACAATCGGCGTGGCAAGCGGCGATTATGTGAAGGTTTCAACGCCAAGGGGGCAGCTTAAACTTAGGGCATATGTTACAGGCAAGGTGGGCCCGCTGGTCATCAATGGAGAGACGTTTGAGGTAGCCTGGTTCCCGATTCATGGTGCATTCAACAGTCTGGTTCCAGGTCAGGATAATATCAACCTGCTCACGCCTTCGATAGGAGATGGCTACCAGTTTACTCCAGAGGCAAAACCCTTGTTGGTTAAGGTGGAAAAGTGGACCGGATAGAGGAGAATGAGACAGATAGATGAGCAGCAGTCCAACTAACAGCACGTCGACAACAAGCCTTCCAATAATCAGTACCACAAGCGCCAATGCAATATTCTTTGACTCGACTCGATGTACGGGATGCAGGGCGTGTCAGGTTGCCTGCAAGAACTGGAACGATTTGCCAGGATATGGCGGATCTGATTTTGGGACGGAAGCACCCACACAATTCAATCCTGACGGACTCACAAACCCTCGGGATCTTTCGCCCAACACATGGTTGATCCAGGGATTGCACGAAGTTGTCCAGAGCGACGGCACTTTCAAGGAAGTGTTCATGAGGCACAGCTGCATGCACTGTGCTGACGCGCCTTGCGTGAATGTCTGCCCTGCTCGCGCCATCTCAAAGCTTGAAACCGGTCCGGTGATTGTGAATAAGGCCCTCTGCATTGGAGTCGGTTATTGCGTCAACGCATGTCCCTGGCACGCAATCAATCTTGAGGAGGCGCCAGGTGGTACAGCACACAAGTGCACCCTGTGCTATGATCGAATTTCCAACGGTCTGGCGCCCGCTTGCGTGAAATCTTGCCCCGCAGACGCTCTTTTCTTCGGACCCAGAGATCAGATGCTTTCTCAGGCACAATCACGCGCTGCGGCGGTAGGTGGAACAGTTTACGGAGAGGAAGAAGTTGGCGGAACGGACGTATTCTATGTTTTGCCCGCCGGAGTCACTTTGGAAGATGCGCAACTTCCCACGACCCCTCAGACCACGCCAGTAAAACAAGCTGGATCTTCAAACCTTGAGGGGGTTATAGAAGTAGGGTTGGTTGGCGCAGTTGTAGCAGGAGCGGGCATTTACCTATTGAAGTCGTATTCAGAAAGACGAAGTAAAATCGCAGCCGAAGCTCAAGCATCTGGACAAAAGGAGGAGGTGAAACAGTGAATTGTCGATAGCGTTCTACCCGGCAGATTGGACATGGCACATTTGGGGAATGCTTTTCTTCATCGGCATGGGTGCGGGCGCTTCGTTGTTCGCGGGCACAGCCTATGTTCTGTCTCGTAAAAAGTTCGAAGTTCTCATGAACGCCGGGACTTATCTATCATTCCCTATCGGGCTCGTCGGCGCTATTCTTCTTATCACACATGTTACGAAACCTTTCCAAGCTTACCTTGTATTCAGGAACTCAGGATCAGTTATGACCTGGGGAGCCGCGTTCATTTCAGCGTTCCTGATCGTTTCGCTGATCGACATCTTAGTCACAAGATTCCGTCCGGACGGCAATTTCAAACTGGGTACGAAGATAGTCACGATGATTGTGGCTTTCCTTGTAGCCACATACTCCGCCGTTCTGCTCGGTGCACTTGCGTCCAGGCCTCTATGGTTCACGCCATTCCTGCCGTGGCTCTTTTTGTCTTCTGCACTTCTTACGGGCGTAGCTCTGACTATGGGAACCTCATCTCTCTCTGTACGAGGCAGGCAGGAACTTTCCTCCAACGCAAAGACATTGGGCAGGTCGCTCATAGTGCTCGAAGCGAGTGAAGCACTGTTCATAGGACTGTATGCCATCAGCGTTAGCCCATCTGGAGAGCTCATGAATCTGTTGCAAGGTTCTCTAGGACTGTACTTCCTCTTAGGAGTCGTCGTAGTTGGACTGGCTGTGCCATTACTCGCAGACATTTACATGGCTGTTACAAAAGCGCACTTCAACTACGCACTTTCCGGAATCAGTGCAATTCTGGTTCTGGTCGGAGGACTGCTCCTCAGATACGTAATCGTAATGGGCGGACAGATGATTCAGGTCCTGCACTAGCTACCGGGTCGAAAAGAAGCAGGGAACTTAAAGATGCAAACAAAGAAAAAAGGCATTTTCAGATATGACAACGAGCATGTTTCCAATGCTCTCAAGAAATTTTCAGATGAGTTCGAGATTCCCGTATCACTTGCTAATTCAATCAGATCGGCATTAGGCATTGCGTATGCTTCGGGCGAAGCTGCCCAACAGAGAAACTACCCGATAATGTCTTTTGAAGACATAGCCAACTACACATCATACTCACAATATCGAATGCTTTGCGATGAAGCGAAAAGCGAACCGAGTGGTTACGAGAGTGTTCGTGCTGAACAAGAAAGATGGTTCAAAGACCCAACTCTCGCGACATTCGACCCACTCGCTGTGTTTGGACTGAAAATTTCATTGTGGACCTTGCATCGCCAAGCGCCAAATGGAACTCTTTCGAAGAGATGCCCTGTCTGCAATTTTGAACCCGATTTCTTCTACCTCAACTCAGATGGAGAACTCAACTTGGTGTGTGCTAGATGCGATTACGATTGGAGGTACAAGAGAACGTCATGCCCTTTCTGCGGATCTGAGCTTCCAACCGATGTTTCTTACTTGGTTAGCACTAACAAATTTGCAAGAATGCGAGAGTGTCACTCTTGTGGAAGAAAGATTCTCGGCGTCGATGCAAGATATTCGAAGCGCCCATTCAGTTACGTCCTTGAAAAACTCATAACGGGTCATGTGCTGGGCTCGGTCGAGCCTGCTGAGAAGCAAGACTAGGATGGGAATACCGAAATGGAGCTTCACAAGCAGCTGCCAGTTCACAACCGGCTTCGTAGGTCACTCGAGCAGCTGAAAGAAGTGGACAACGAATCGATTGATGGTACAAAGGCGAATGTTGAACAACAGATTCTAACGTTGAATGATAGCCAAAGAGAACACGACACAGTTACTAGTGCGCCGAGTGCAGGCATGAGAAAAGCGAAGGTAACTATCATTGATCTGGAAAATCAATCCCTCGCAGATTTGGATCGATACCTCGCAATAGAAGAACCGCTGGAGCTCTATCTGAACGGACGCCTTTCGACAACAATATTCTCAACCCCGATCATGCTCAAAGAGCAGGTGATAGGATACCTGCTTGATGAAGGAATAATCTCGAGCGTTGATCAAGTTCTCTCGATTCGATTTCAGGGTAACAATAGAGCGAATGTCCATCTTTCTTTCGATCCCTCTTCAAAACTTTCAGCTGCAAGCATGTACAGAGTCGTAACAACAGCATGTGGACTCTGGGATCCCGAATTCACCAGATTGCTAGATAGGATTCGTAAGCCACGCGTCGATTCAAGCTATTCAGTCAGAGTGAGTGAAATATTCCATATGATGGAAGATTTTATGGAAAGGTGCGAGCTCTGGAAAATTACAGGATCGACACACAGTGCAGCTCTGTACGAAAGGGGAAGACTGGTCGGATTTGGGGAAGATGTTGGACGGCATAATGCCATGGACAAAGCAATCGGTCAAGCGGCTCTTTCCAGGGCAAAATTCGAAATGTGCGTTGCATTCTCCACAGGACGACAACCTGCGGATATGGTCCTAAAGACGGCCAGGATAGGAGTACCGATAGTCGTGTCAAATACGAACGCCGTTTATTCGGGTGTCTACGCTGCTGAGAGAACCAACTCCACACTCATCGGCTCCGTAAGGCCACCGCGTCTGGTACTCTACACCGGCAAACACAGAGTTTGCACATGAAAACTTCAAAATTACGTGTTACATCATCCTTAGGCCAAAGGGCATTAGTGAAACCGGCGCGAACTTCTTACGTTCGTGCGACGTAGCATTGCACAGATGCAGCCCAACTATCTTTTGGCTTGAGTGTGTGATTATTGCAGCTCCACTAGGAGAAACGCACTCATCAAGTATCACCAACTAACATTAGAGCCCTCCGAGGTTAAGAGTGTGAAATATGAAATGAGCGTTGGTAGCCCCCACCAGATTCGAACTGGTGTCTCAGGCTCCAGAGGCCCGCATACTTGACCAGGCTATACTAGGGGGCTGCGAGAGACCATTACGATTTGAAGTGTTATTAGTGTTTTTCAGTCAATCATAGTTCAGGAACTGCTGGATATCATCTACAAAATATTGACTCGCCGTTTCAGGATGATCGAAAAAGTAATGCTGTAAGTCTCAAGTAGTCATGTTTCTACCTTACAAGCTGTTGCAAGAGAATCGGGCGGAATCAACAGCAAAGTGGCATCTTTCTTTTCCAGCAAGAGTCCGTTTCAGTGACGATAATCTGTCACACGGATTATTCTTGAACTAGTCTGAGAGATTGCCAAATTTTCTCACTTGCTAGACTCGGAAAAACGGAGATAGGCAAGTTTTCAATTGCGATTTGCCTTTGCCCTCCTCGGAAATAGATATCTAATGCGATATAGAAATCCATATATCTTGTCCAAACGACCTGTTTCAAGGAAAGCAGTAATGTCGCGAACAAGAGCAACCTGCGCGGACGATCCGCGCGAAGGATTTGCAAGTCACCC